>NZ_MUBK01000099.1 GCF_002127545.1 Xenorhabdus beddingii | reverse complement strand
ACCGTAATCCGGGGGAAATGTACCATTTCTGCCGCTTGATCAACTACGCCATGGCCTGTTTTGTCAGCCAGTCCTCGTTCGTCAAGCTGGATGTCTATACCCCGAACAAAAACACTGCCTTATGGGACTTTTGGCATGTCGACGGATTACGCAGGGAAATGTAAGCCATCACACCATCACAACAAGGAGCAACAACAATGACCATTCCGCCCACCGCCAAAAGCGGGTTACGCTTTGTTTTTCGGATAGCCGGCCTGCCTGACACCCCGTTCAGCGTGGGGGAGTTTTCCCTTCAGGAAGGGCTGTCTGAGCTGTTTACCCTCAACCTGACGCTGGTCTGCCCGCATAACCGGTTCAAAAAGCCGCCGGAGATTGATTTGGCCTCGCTGCTGATGCAGGAAGCGGTACTGCAAATTTTTCACGATGAGACCGAGCAGCGCAAAATCACCGGCATTATCTCCCATGCCGACTGGACCGGCACTGATGGCAACCAGACCCTGTACGCCTTTACCGTCCGGCCTTACCTTTGGCGCCTGACCCTCAATCAGGACAGCCGGATTTACCATCAGAAAAAGGCCCCTGACCTGTTAAATGAGTTGTTGAAAAAACACCGGGTACGGGCAGACTCCAAACTCTACGACCCGCATCAGGATCGGGAATACGTGACCCAGAAACGCGAATCTGACTACGCCTTTTTCAGCCGGCTGGCCGCCGAAGAGGGCATCAGTTTCTGGTTTGAGGATGAAACGCTGTTTTTCAGTGACAGCCATCTGGGGATGACCGCCGGCCTGCCGTTGCAGTACAACCCGCAACCAGAGACCGCCCACGGGCTGGATACCATTTATCAGGTCAGTCTGGGCGTCGGCATGAGTCCGCAACGCAGCCTGCATAAAGACTACAACCCGGACAGCCCGCGCTATCACCTCTCCCATATGCACAGCAGCGACGGTTTCCGCGATTTCGGCAGCCAGACCCCCTATACCGTGTTCGAAAGCTACGGGCGTTTCCAGAAAGATGCCGCTGCCAAACCGTTCCTGAAATACCGCCAGGAAGCACTGGACAACCAGAAGCAAAGCGGCAGCGGGCGCAGCAACTGCATCAAACTGATGCCGGGCAAAATCTTCGAGATAAAAGAACACCCGCACACCCCGCTGAACACCCGCTGGCAGATTGTCGGCATCCATCATTATGGCCGCTGCCCGCAGGCACTAGGGCACGATGGCGGTGACGGCACCACCCTCAGCAACGATTTCAGCTTTATCGACGGTCTTGCCGACTGGCGACCGCCGTTTCACTACAAACCGCTGGCGGATGGCGATGAAACCGCGATGGTGGTCGGGCCGGCCGGCGAGGAAATCTTTGTCAATAAAAACGGGGCCATCAAGGTGCATTTCCACTGGAACCGTTATGACGAGGCCAATGATGGCGCTTCGTGCTGGGTTCGCGTGGCTCAGGGCTGGAACGGCAACGGCTTTGGTTTTATGGCCATCCCGCGCATCGGGCAGGAAGTGATTATCTCCTACCTCAACGGTGATATCGACCGGCCGATTGTCACCGGCTGCGTTTACAACGACCTGACCCGCCCGCCGCTGGATTTACCGGCGGCCAAGACCCGCACCAC
>NZ_MUBK01000098.1 GCF_002127545.1 Xenorhabdus beddingii | reverse complement strand
TTGGTTTGTCGGGAACGGTGGAGCAGGCGAGAAACTTCACAGCGTTGAAATTAAAATCCACCAATATTGAATATAATGGCCGGAATTTAGCCTATCAGGATTTGATAGATTTTAGGACTGAACCCTATAAGTCGTTGATGAATGTGGTTGGAAACAATCCGCTGATAGGTGAGCGGGATAAACTGACCGCAATGCCTACTGGATTAACATGCGGTTTAGTAAATATTGCAGATTTAACGCCAAACGCGCATGGCTATTGGGGTATGGGTAATCTAATTAATGCTAGAGGTTGGTATGACGAATCTGGGATGGGTGCCAACTTGCAGTTAATTTCCACCGGGAATTTTTTAGCATTCAGAAATGGTAATGGTTCAACATTCAATAACATAACTCCTGTATGGCATTATGGTAATACCGTTAGGGATGGCTCTGGTTATCTGAGGCCATCTTCCCCTATCATCCAAATCTTCCCCGACGGCACATTTATCACCAATGACGAATCAGAGGGTGCCACAGTCTCCAGACTTGGCCTTGGTCATTACAGGATCACCGGTGTTCTGGGCTATAACTCAGATGGTGCATGGGGTGTACATGGCGGTATCAGTGTTCCCCGTGATGTTAACGGCAATGAGTTAGTGTATGTCGAGGATAAGGTATTGCCGGATGGAGCCATTGAAATCAAGGTTACTCATCGACAAAACATCCACATGCCCGCCCGGTTACAGAACGGGCGCATGAAATGTACGAAAGAGCAGATTTATTACACCGATGATGAACCCTGTGACTTACCCGCAGGAACTCGACTGGACGTCCGTGTCCAGATGCCGGAAGATTCGGTGTGGAACTTGAGGCAGAAGACAGAATAACTTGAGGGGCACGCAGCCCCTTTGTTTACTCTGTCAATTCCTTCTGTCGTTGGTTCCAGATAGAATCCACAGGCATTTGCACCCTGACAGAAACAGACCTACCATGAGGAATATCAATCAAATCCCCGTCAGCATAACCTTCACGTGTATTTCTGGCGAATACGGGAGCCTCAGAGTGTTCACGGTGGTAGGTCATGAGTTTGATGGAACCGTCAGGCAACACTTTGTAATCTACCCAAATCAGCGGCAATTTATTTTTGCATAACGGTATTTCAACACCCCCATCGGCACCACCCCACGCGGCATCGGCATTGAATCCCAGTACATTTTTGATGAGATAAATGCCCTCAGAGAGACGCTCAACGATTGCACCCTCTGATTCGTCGTTTGTCTCAAATTTACCGTCGCTACAGATTTTGATGATGGGGGAGGCTATTTTTATGAATCCGCCAACAACTGTGGTATTCCCTGTACACCAAGCAATATTCCACGCGCTCCATTTGTTTCTTTCTCTAACACGATTAGCCATTGCAGCGTCACTCACCTGAAATTGTGCGATTGAGCCACTACCATCACCGCCTGTTCGCGTCATGACCATGACAGGGCTATAGGCAGCCCAATAATTTTTTGCGCCAGACCCACCTGCCCCATACCAACCAGTTGTTATTGCATCATTTGCATCATGACTGATTGGTCCGCCGATTCCTCCTACAGCTTGACTGCCAACCCCATAATCCCCCACTTTCAGTGCTTCCCCTAAACCAA
>NZ_MUBK01000096.1 GCF_002127545.1 Xenorhabdus beddingii | reverse complement strand
GCCGGGTTTTTCTGCCGGCGCTCTTCACTCAGCAGCCCGACCTCATCGCCGAAGTACTGCTCATAAATCAGTTTGCCCCCCAATTGCGGGTAGGATGGCAGGTAGCCCTCGCCGCGCAGGTCAAACCCGTTGGCCGGCCGCTCCTGATAATCGACTAGTTTCTTGCCGTCTTTCCAGCCACTGGCGCGGAAATAGCCGTTGGCACCGAACCTGATAAAGTCGCGGGCGTATTCAGCCCCAATCCCGAAGCGGGTGTGGTCGCGGGTAATGTCGTGGTCGAGGAAGGCGTTATAGCCCAACATGCCGTCGGCCAGAAAATGGCGCTGCCCCAGCCCGACATTGGCGGTGGTGCGGCTGTCAATATGGCGCAGGCCGAACTGGGTAAACACCAGCCGCTTTTCGGTGTCATACAGCGGCAACAGCATATCGAACTGGCTGCCGTCCAGCCGCCCACGATCATCCACATTGGCCTGCAATTTCACCGTGCCGTAGCGTTGCAGCCAGTGTTGCAGGGTCTGGTTGGCTTCACTGACCGCCCGGCTGCGCAACTGACTTTTGGCGCTGTCCACAATATCGCCATTTTTCAGCATCCCCGCCGCCCGGGAGGCGGCACTCGCCAGCCAGTGCGCGGTCGGGTTTTGCTCCGCCGACGGGGTGAAATTTTCAGGGGCATTGGTCTGCCTCAGCCCCTCCGCCAGCCATTGACTGGCTTGGGATTGGGGCACCTCAATTTCATCACCGGCCCCTAACGCACTAAAGGGCTGGCTGAATGTCCGTAGTTGGTTGAGTTTTTTCAGCTCGGTCACGGTCAGACCATGCCGTTTGGCGACCGTTTTGACGCTCTCACCGGCCGCCAGCCGGTAAGGTTGGGTCGCTGACCGGGTCAGGGGGGCAGCCTGTACAACGGCATCGGTTTTAGCCCCGGCGATAGTGGGGGTCAGCGCACCCGCCACCGGAAATACAATCTGGGCAACAATATTCACCCAAGCCACCTGCCTAAGCCGATGGTGTTGTTTCTCTGTCCACTGCCTGTCTTGTTTCTTTAGCATGTTTATCAGCCTTTCGAATCAACATTATCCCCCACCAGACATCCTCAAATGCCGGTGCTATTGACTCATCCCGGAGCGGTGTTGCTATCCACGCAGTGAGTTGACAATTAGTACCAAACTGTCAACTGAGGATTTTTTATCTGATAATCAAAAAAATGCAGTCGAATAGACCAACTTAAGTGAACAATTAAGCTAATCAGTCTTTCGAATTTGAGCAGAGTACAAGATTGGAAAATTGACCAGAAAAAGGGGGAAAAATATTTTGGCCGATGCAGAGGAGTTGAATTAAAAAGCAATAATTTATTATTAATATAATATCAATAAGTTACTGGGTTTTTTGCAGTTAATAAAAAAATGAACTAACTTTAAAAAAGAAACTCTTAGTGCAGTTGACAGTTTGGTACTAATTGTCAACTGTTTTCGTTTTCCTTTCCCGTCCCATATTGTCTCAAACCTTCCCGCATTACTCGCGGTATAGCGGACGGTGTGACGAATATTCCGATGGCCCAAATAGTCCTGAATCAAGCGGGTATCGACCCCATTGTCGGCCAGTGCATAACCACAGGCATGTCGTAACATGTGCGGATTCGCGCAAATCGATAATTTTGCCTTCAAACTGGTCTGGCGAATGATTTTAT
>NZ_MUBK01000095.1 GCF_002127545.1 Xenorhabdus beddingii | reverse complement strand
GGCATCCCCGGTTCGGGCGGCCGGTTTCCCCTCAATAAAGACGGAGCCGGAACCTCCGGCGATCGTCCGTGAATGTGACGCATGGGGAGCCAGTGCGTCGCCCTGTCGGGCGAGATAAGCGCCATCAACTTTCACGGTACTGGCGCCGCTAATAACGGGGGTGGCGGAACAATCGCCGTGCTTGGTGCCAATATCACCCACTTTCACTGCATTACCCATATTGCTTTTCCTTATTGTGGTTAAAGAGGCACCTGACCCAGCTCTTGTATTAATACACTTCCCGCCCGCATATGCCCCGGCTGGCTGTCTTCGGTTAACTGGGAATACAGGGCAGCCGGTAAGTCATCAATCGTCAGGTAGTGCCGGGTGATAAAGAGCCGGAGTAATCCACGGATATTGCGATCATCCGTGATACCGTTTTGGCTGAACCAGTCAAAGAACTGTCGGGCACACGCCACGGTGTCGATATGCGGGATAAACTCAAAAGGCGCTTTTTCCAGCCAGTCAGGGATAAACCCGGCTAATTTTTTGATATAACGTGCTGTAAAATTGGCCTGAATTTTCTCCAACTGGACTTCCGTAATGGCGAGCATCTTTCGCTTGCTGGTGGCGCCCACCGGGTAAGGTTCTCTGATTTTGGCAAAGTTATCGGTGCGCTCTTCTTCAAGATAGAGGGTCGAAATACGGGTGATCGGCCCCAAAAATCCATGGATTTCCCAGTCACTCAGGACCCCCAGAAAATCCCAGATATTGCGCGGATCATAAAAACGGAAAAAGACCGGTTTTTCCTGTTGGGGAAGCAACACTTGCAAATATTTTCGTAAATGCTGGCGCACAGTTTTCATGTCTGCCGCACTGTGAACAAAAATTCCCCACGGGTTTTGGCTACACTCCAGCCAGATTTTGACATCTTCATTAACCTGAACCAGATAAGGCGCGATTTTAATCAATTCTGGCTGGAGGGGTTCACCATAAAGACAAGCGGAAGGCGGGTCATAACGCTCCAGCATGAAAAACAGATCCGGCTCTGCGGCCCCATCAATGATGGCGTAAAGTCTCTCCTGACTCATGCCTGTTTCTCCTTCATTGGGCAGTGGGCGACAAACATGGAACCTTCGCTTGCGGCGGCAAGCAGGATTGCGGGATTGGCGGGTGCCAGTAAATCACCGGGGCTGCCGCCGGAGTTCAGGTTGATGGCCGCCCCTTTAATATCAATTCCGCCCTCGTGAAGGACAATAAAATTTCCCCCGACACTCAGGGTAATTTTGCTGCCGCTTTGCAGTGTGAGATCTCCCTGGGCATCCACGCTGACGGCACCCTGAATTTTTTCGGCCAGATCACCTTTGATGTGTAACGCGCGATCGCCCTCAATCTGCTCAAGATAGTTGCCGGTGGTTTTATGGTCTTGCTGGCCTTCTACCGTGACCTTGCGGTTATGGGCGATCACCAGTTCATCGTCATGCCCGATACTGGTTGTGCGATCATAGTTAATGCGTTCATCGCGTGAATTGAGCACCTTAATGGCCAGGTTTTTCTGGGCGTGAATAAAGACTTCTTCGCGATCTTTATCATCCTCAAAACGCAGTTCGTTAAACCCTTCGCCTTTATGCGTTTTCGAGCGGATCGACATCTGGGTTTTCGCCATCGGCAAACGGTTTGGCGGAATATTGCTGGCATGATAATTGCTGCCGACAATAATCGGTTGATCCGGGTCACCGTGGACAAAATCCACCAAGACTTCATGACCGATGCGGGGAATGGCGATCATCCCCATCAGTT
>NZ_MUBK01000094.1 GCF_002127545.1 Xenorhabdus beddingii | reverse complement strand
CTACCGGGAATGCCGAACATTTCCAGACCGCTGGAAGCACACCATGACAAGGCACCGCACAATAGCGCCTCTACCCATCGGTTCTTCCGTTCCACGCCGTCGTAAATCAGGCGACCGTAACAAATGGCAATTGCCAAAGCGGAGCCGGATATCTGCGGCCACGAGTTTCTCAGGCCGTTCAATAAGTCGGCCCACAAATCAGGGTTTTCTTTCATCTTCATAATCCACCCCATTGAGATAATGGGCGTCCGTGGGGTGAGCTATGTTCGCCCCTGTGAGTTGGTTAAAAGTAATAAGTTGATACTTAAGGTATGTTGTTAAATCAGCCAAATATCAACCAACAACCGGAGGAATGGCTGATAACCTCCGTGAAAGGCTGTTACATGAAATATAAATTTGAGGAAGTTTCCACGGAAAAAAATGGTGTAAAGATTGGCGATGAGCATATTTACGCATTAGATGCGGCAATTGTATCTTTGGTAAATACACTGCACAAACATAATCCTAAGCTATCTGAGGAATTTCTTTTACAGATGGATTATCAATATTCCCTTAATAAGAAAGATAGAGAGATTGTTGCTAACGATATTGCAAGTCTCGCCTCGCTCATATATAGCATCCTAAAAAAACCCGATTAATCTCATTTTTATCATGGATACTTACGCTATTTTTTATCGGGTTTATTGTCTCCTCACTAAAAGGCGAATAGGATTTTTCTTTTCCTAAGTATCTGTATAATTTAGATAAAAATAAATTAACTGCGGCATTATCTGAATTGATATTTAATGCCGTTATTTCTTCGCTAACATTACCTTCCTTCACAGACAAAACAATTTCCATCATTCACCTCGTTAGTGAGTTAATAGGGTGCCGTTACCGGAATTCCGGCATCGGGTAAGTTTCAAATGGTTAGGGTGATGACCGTAATAAGAGAGACTGAGGTTCTGGAAGTGAATATGGTGATAAAATGAAAAAAGGCCGCTATTGCGACCCATATCAAGTTATTAAGATATCAATATATTAATAATCACCGTGCCATACAAAGTCATCACTACCCGTTCGGTGCGATCCGTAATGGACTTCATATACTGAGCCTAAATTAACTACTTCTATCTCGGCTTTCTCTTTAGTGGCATACACACCCGCTAAATGCCAAGGGGAACCACGCACAACCCCCCAACCAAGCACAAAACCAGCATTCTCTGGATCTGGCTTTAAGCCTTCTTCTACAAACATTTCTATCTCCTTTGATTGAATACTCGGAGAATAGATTATTAATTGGTTAACTACAGATCAATAAAGCGCAATTAATTATGCGACGTTGGCAGTAATTTTCAGTGATGGGAGATCGTTATGGTTATGCTCAACCCTTACAGGCTCATTGGAGCACTCGACATCATAAACCTTGCTATATTTCTCTGAGATTTTCCCCTTCAACGTGTCTTCAATTAGTAACTTATCACGTTGCCATACCTTAAAACTTACAGAACTGGCAGTGTTATTCTCATTTAGACCTGAAAGGGTGACTGTTAGCTTTTTCATTTGTGGCTTCCTAACTTTAGAATGACAAACAAAAGGCCACCCACAGGCAGCCTTGAACTAGTCGGTCTGGCCGACAGGTTGAGTTATCCGTTATCAAATAAACGTTATCCGTGATGAAAATAGGATTTTGAACTACCAAATAACTTTTGGTAGTTGGATAAAACCGTCGAATTCATCTTTCATGGGTGTTTTTACCCCGATCAGTTGTCAACCCTAAGTTGACTACGGGTAGATGTGAAAAAGCCCCGCGAGTGCGAGGCTTGGAAT
>NZ_MUBK01000093.1 GCF_002127545.1 Xenorhabdus beddingii | reverse complement strand
GAATTCATCTTTCATGGGTGTTTTTACCCCGATCAGTTGTCAACCCTAAGTTGACTACGGGTAGATGTGAAAAAGCCCCGCGAGTGCGAGGCTTGGAATTCTTTACTGTTTCAACGAGAGGCAATAACCCATCGTTGGGATAACGATAGGCTACTTTCGCCACTTTGTCAATATACTATTTC
Organism: Xenorhabdus beddingii; assembly: GCF_002127545.1. Classification (GTDB taxonomy): domain Bacteria; phylum Pseudomonadota; class Gammaproteobacteria; order Enterobacterales; family Enterobacteriaceae; genus Xenorhabdus; species Xenorhabdus beddingii. The sequence continues at coordinate 1,653 of NZ_MUBK01000093.1, read as the reverse complement.
TACAATTAAATATTTATATAGAAATAACCTCTCTTTGTGTTAGTTTTTTTAGAACATTTTCGGCATTTAACTCCTCAGCAAAACATTCCCGAACCAACGCTTCATAGAGCGGTTTCAAATTTCTTCTCCATGTAGTTTCTGGTATATCCACTACCTCGTCACAGATGGCGCGCCTAACATCCTCGGCTGGCAATCTGGAATACCCACGTCCTGAGCATTTGGGACAGGTTTTGTAGACTGGCACGCCAATTAGTTCGGTTTGCTCTTTATCCAGTACTTCCCCACGACCATTGCAGCGGCAAGAGTGACTAACTGCGGCTTTGCCTTTGCATGTTGGGCACGCGACCTTCACCACCTCTCGAACCTCACGGAACTTGGCGTATGATGACGGAGTGATTTTCACGCCCATGCTTAAATTTGCCTTAACTAGGGTTCTTTCCATCCACGGGGTGTATGTCTTTGTAGTAAACACCTCAGCCTCAATAAATCCGCCATCACAATCAGTGCACGCCTTTTTACTGGCCGCGCTCCTCGCATAATCCTGAAATGCATAATTTGCGAGTATTTGCAGAACACTTCCCCTAATATCTACATCGAGTTTTACGATTGCAGGGTGTTTGTGAACCTGCGTCAGTGCATACTGATAGAGACTCTCCACTGCTTCATCCGGTTTATTGATCCCCTGTTTCGCCAAAAACAGCTCAATACCCAGCCTCGCCTGAGCGGACGCCAATCCTAGCGAGGCCATGACATCGGTAATTGAAAATGAATCGGTAGCGGTTGCGGCTGGAGAGTCGCTAAACATAATGCTCTTGGGTGAAAAATATTTCGGTAGGTCAGCGAGTCTCATTTCCTTTGGTTCCCTTTTAGCTTTGTTTTTGTCATCAATGCCCCATTGCAAACAATGTGATACTGACATTCAAAATCACGGGCGAATTTACCCACCGTCATCCGGTTGATGCCTAACTCATGGGCTAACTGAGTTTGATTCCCCCGGTGTTTTATGAGTAACTCGGGAATTGATGTTATTTCAAACGTCATGCTGCCTCCTGTCTCAATATTTTTAATTTCCCCTGAAACTCGGATTTAATTGACTTACATTCCTCAATCGTCCACCGATAGCGATCATGATTGGATTCGATGGCCTCGACCTCTGCCAATCCAATGCGCCGGATTAACTCCACCCGATACGGAACCAAATTGCCTGATTTGTGCTGATTGCAGACAACGCATTGCCGTTGAATATTCCGTTCATCAAATCTCAGTTGAGGTGCTGCGGCCGTTGTCCGGTAATGACCCGCATCCCATTGGGCGGAGGTGAACGTGCCACAGGAAACACAGGGCAGGTCTCTGTCTCGTTCTCTGATATAGGCGTTTACGGCTTTCTGTGCTTGTTGAATCCAGTAACTGCGGGGTTTTACTGCTAGGCGTCTGGCTTTGAGTTTGTCGCGGTTGGCTATTTCTTTTCGACGGCGTTCTTGTTGTAGTTTCTGTTCAGCTTTCTCCCTGTCTTTGTTTCTTTTTCGGATTGCTAACTCTGCGCCATGTTCTGGGCTGCACCACTCAACATTGTCATATTTTGGGTGGAACCAATCACGGCATATTTTACATTTTCGTCGCCTTAGCTTTGCCATTTCCTGCATTCTCCATTTC
>NZ_MUBK01000092.1 GCF_002127545.1 Xenorhabdus beddingii | reverse complement strand
GTGGTAATTATCTAGCCATTCATCCAGATCCGTTTGCCGCTCATTGAGTGAACTGTACACTTTCTTTCTGAAGATAATTTGATAAAACTCGTTCAAAATAGTCTGATGAAAATGTTCACAAATACCTCTACCTAATGCAAAACGTAACACTACTTTTATGGCACTCGAAAATAAACTGCACGATGTGTTTAAACAAGATGTTAACCAAGATGAATTATTGAAACGCGCTCTTGAGCGATACAAGGAAAACACCCATGAAATCTCTCTGTAATAAACGCGTATTATCCTCCCTACTTGCGTTGTTTTTCATACAAGGATGCGCGCAAAGCAACTCATTCTCTCCACCCGTTAATGGAGAGACTGTTCATTTTACGGCCACTATGCCTGATGAGTTGGATGCCTTACCCATTTCAGCCATGTATCGTTCTAAAATTTGCCGCAAAGAACGCCGAACCGCGAATATGAAGTCGTACTCTGTTCCGGGTTTTCATCGTGCCACCTACCCTCTGTCAATTGGTCAGTCAAATCAAGTTGAGGTCAGTGTCCCTCAGGAGGGAGGCGGGAAGTGTGATTGGAAACTGAGTAATATTACTTTTGAAGTGAAGCTGAAAGATACGTCAAAAATTGCGCCTCTTATTAAAAATAATTTTGGATTTAAAACGACATTTGTGATTGATGGTCATGCACCACAAGAATTCGATGGTGGATATATAAAAAAACCGGTGATTTAAATGAAGAAATTATTCTATTTCCTTTACTAAGTGAGCTGTTCTTAGGGGGGCATAGTCAATCATTTTATTTGGTAGGAAAATATGATGTTATGACATATAAAATGAATGATGGCAGAAAAATTCATCTTAATGTTTTATATGAAAAAAATTTTTTAAGTCATTGGAATGGAGGAAAAAATCAGGATGCAGATACATCATTGACTTATCCTGATGGAACAATAATATACAATGGTGATGTAAGCCCAGACTTTGATAAATTAATGCGGATTCTTGAATCAAGAAACCACAAATCGACTAAGATGTAGTCATTCAGCCTTAATCTGACAGTCGCCCACTTTGGTTTAGTGCCTGTCAGATTAAATTCGGGTGAGATTTTTTCAGCCCAAATTGATTTTCCTTCCAATAATGTCTCTATGGGTGTGCGGCCACAACCTATTTTTCCTTGATGTGTGCGGTGATAGTGGTAATTATCTAGCCATTCATCCAGATCCATTTGCCGCTCATTGAGTGAACTGTACACTTTCTTTCTGAAGATAATTTGATAAAACTCGTTCAAAATAGTCTGATGAAAATGTTCACAAATACCTCTACCTAATGTAAAACGTAACACCACTTTTATGGCACTCGAAAATAAACTGCACGATGTGTTTAAACAAGATGTTAACCAAGATGAATTATTGAAACATGCTCTTGAGCGATATAAGGAAAACACCCATGAAATCTCTATGCAATAAAAGCGTATTATCCTCCCTACTTGCGTTGTTTTTCATACAAGGATGCGCGCAAAGCAACTCATTCTCTCCACCGATTAATGGAGAGAATATTCATTTTACGGCCACTATGCCTGATGAGTTGGCTGCCTTACCCATTTCAGCCATGTACCGTTCTAAAATTTGCCGCAAAGAACGCCGAACCGCGAATATGAAGTCGTACTCTGTTCCGGGTTTTCATCGTGCCACCTACCCTCTCTCAATCGGTCAGTCAAATCAAGTTGAGGTCAGTGTCCCTAAGGAGGGAGGGGGGAAGTGTGATTGGAAACTGAGTAATATTACTTTTGAAGTCAAGCTGAAAGATACGTCAAAAATTGCGCCTCTTATTGACGATAATTTTGGATTTAATACGACATTTGTGATTGATGGTAATGCACCACAAGAGTTCGATGGTGGATATATAAAAAAACA
>NZ_MUBK01000091.1 GCF_002127545.1 Xenorhabdus beddingii | reverse complement strand
CTGCGCCAGTAAATCCGCGACACTGAGACCGTCATGGCAGCGGACGCGCAAGGCCAGGGTATTGACAAAGAAACCGATCAGGCCCTCCAGTTCACGGTGTGGACGGTTGGCGACCGGCGTCCCGATCACCAGATCATCCTGACCACTGAGTCGGGCGAGTACGATACTCCAGCCCGCCAGCACGGTCATGAACAGGGTGGTGTTATGGCGCTGTCCGAGCCCTTTAAGTGAAGCCAATAAGCCAGCATCGATATGGAGAGGGACGCGCCCCCCGATAAAGGTTTGCCCTGCCGGACGCGGCCGATCGGTCGGAAGTTCCAGTAAAGCCGGGGCACCTTTGAGCTGATCGCACCAGAAGTCGCGTTGGGCAATAAGGGCCGCCTCTTGCAGTCCGCCCCGCTGCCAGACCGCATAATCGGCGTACTGAATGGGCAAGGGCGGTAAGGAGGCATCCTGATCCGCAAGGGCGGCACGGTAGAGAACGCCCATTTCATTCATCAGCACACTGATGGACCAGCCATCAGAAATGATATGGTGTTGAGTGAGCAGCAATACGTGCTCTTCATCCGCTTGTTGCAGCAGTTGACCCCGGATCAGCGGGCCTTGGGTAAAGTCAAAAGGCGTTTGTGTCTCAAGAGTGGCAAGCTCCGTTATGCGTTCAGAGCGTGCCTCCGGTGCCAATGGCCGTAAATCGTGGTAAGACAGGGCAAAGCCGGTGTCAGCGGGATCAATGTGCTGGTAAGGCTGGCCGGCGACCAGTACAAAGCGGGTACGCAAGATCTCCTGCCGTGCGACCAAATGGTCAAGCGCGCGGCCTAAGGCGCGGTGATTGAGCTGCCCGATGAGGCGCAATACCACTGGGATGTGGTAGGCGAGACTGGCCCTTGGATCGAGCTGCGCCAAGAACCACAGGCGTTGCTGGGCAAAGGACAACGGCAATGGCTGATGACGGTCTGCCAGCGGGATTGCCGCCTGCGTCGTCGTTGATGCATCCGTCAATACTTGGGCCAAATCCATCAGCAGTGGCTGGTCGAAGAGTTGCTGCAACGGCAGCTCCCGTGCCAGCGTCTGGCGAATGCGTGCCATAAGCTGAACCGCCAGCAGGGAATGCCCGCCGAGTTCAAAGAAGTGGTCATGGCGACCCACCTGTTCCAGCCCCAGCAGATCCTGCCAAATCTGAGCCAATGTGATTTCTGTCGTGCCCACCGGTGCCTCATAGCGGCGGGACACCATCGCCGATAAATCGGGGGCGGGCAGGGCCTGACGATCAATTTTACCGTTAGGTGTCAGCGGGAAAGACGCCAGCGTAATAAAGGCACTGGGCAGCATATAGTCGGCAAGGTGCTGTGCCAGTTGCTGACGCAATTCCGCCGGCACCAGTTCAACGCCCTCCTGTGGCCGCAGATAGGCAACCAGGCGTGTCTGATTCGGTTCGTCTTCACGGGCGATGACCACCGCTTCGCGCACGCCGGGGTAGCGCATAAGTTGAGCCTCGATTTCGCCCGGCTCGATGCGGAAGCCGCGCAGTTTGACCTGAAAATCATTGCGGCCAAGGTATTCAATATCGCCGTCGGGCAGCCAGCGGCCGAGGTCGCCGGTTTTGTACATCCGTGCATCCGGCTCCGGTGAGAACGGATCGGTAAGGAAACGCTGCGCCGTCAGTTCAGGGCGATTGAGGTAACCCCGCGCCACCCCCGCACCGGCGATATGGATTTCGCCGGCAACAGCGGGAGGGACAGGCCGGCCTTGAGCATCCAGAATATAGATCCGGGTATTGGCGATCGGGCGACCAATGGGAATAACGCATTCATCTTCCCTCACGGGGATTTCATAGGCCGTGGCAAACGTGGTGGTTTCCGTCGGGCCATAGACATGCAGCAAGTGCTCCGGTGGATGCTGGGATCGCAGACGCATGG
>NZ_MUBK01000090.1 GCF_002127545.1 Xenorhabdus beddingii | reverse complement strand
AGACAGCCAGCACTTTGATATCAAACTGGTAGGTTTTGACACATGGAACGCCACCCACTTACGCACCCAATTACAGGGCGCAGGGCTGGATGTTGAGCCATTCCCGCAAACCTATATGCGGTTTAGTCCGGTGGCTAAGTCTGCTGAGGTGTTCGTAAATCGCAAGGTCATTCGTCACAATGGCGATCCGGTACTGGCATGGGCAATGTCCAATGTGGTGATGGAAACGGACGCGAACGCCAATATCAAGCCGAACAAGAAGAAATCGGCGAACAAAATCGACCCCGCGATTGCGTTTTTGATGAGTTTTGGGACGTGGCAGGCAGAACATGAAGAGTTTGCGTTTAGTCTCAGTGAGGAACAGCAGCAGCGCCTTAACACGTTTAATGGAATATAACGAAAAAAGTTAAACGTTTATACGAGTTCGCTTATTGAGTCAGATAAAACAATCGGTTAAAGTAGCTCTGCCATTGGCAAAATCCAATGGTCAAGGTTTAGCAGCCTTGTGTACCCAAACACTGGTAGGATATTTCTGCCAGTGCGCTTGCTATCACCCTTTCAATGGTGGTTCAGGTGGGGGAGGTTTCGGCCTCGCCGGTGGGTACTCCGGTCTGCTAACCCTGTCTGAATCACCACCATCAATTTTATCAATTAATGGAAGGGGTAGCAGGAATGAATAACGTTAGAAATGATTGGCATCAAGCTGATATTATTGCTGCATTACGTAAACGTGGTACAACCTTAGCGGCTGTCTCCCGTGAAGCTGGACTCAGTTCATCTACACTGGCAAATACGCTGTCACGCCCTTGGCCGAAGGGTGAATGGATTATCGCTGATTACCTTGAAATACATCCCTCAGAAATCTGGCCTAGTCGGTATTTTGATATGAACGGTCATCTTATTGAACGCAAGGTACGCAATAAGCCGTTGGAATAATTATCTCTTAAGTTGTTATCTATTTTTTTGTGAAAAGAATAATTTTTGATACGAAGCCTTGAAATTGAAATGGTATCCAGACTTAACCATTTTTAGATTCATGGCTTTTTTGTATTTAGGTATTAACTCCTTCATTTCTATGATGAAAGTTACATCAAAGGAACTCTAAGTTTCTCAAAAATGAGGGAAATGAATCACTCTCTAATAATATATTTATTTGGAGAAACAATAGCAATTGAGATACTCAGTTTACTAAAAAAAGTCGCTGGTTGGGCGGATAAAATTAACTCTGGTGAACGAGTCGTTATTAAACATCCAAGGTTGGGTGAGAAATTTAAGCAAGAGTAATGTGTTTTTAAATAGCTAAAGTAACTTCACTGAGGCCGCATATCGCGGTCTTTTTTGATAACTTTGGTTGAGTTACCTCTTCTTTACACATTGTAAAGTTAACTGTTTATACTTTGTCTTACTTTCTAAAGGTATCCTATAAGTATCCTTAAAAAAACTAAGAAACCACGAAATTATCGTAACTCATTGATAATATTGGTGGGTCGTGGGAGGCTCGAACTCCCGACCAATTGATTAAGAGAGCATAGAGCTACTATCTAAAACAACTAGATACAGCGAAAGCCGCCGCTCACAGCGCCTCATTTCGCAAAAGTTAGAAAAACATCGAATACCTGCAAAATCTTTCACGCCCCAATTGCGTCCCATCTTTTTAACCTCATAACAAAATTAACGGAGTAGGGGAGGCTATTCCTCACCCATCCGCCGCCCACTTTTCACCCACCCCCACCAATATCCCCACAATCCCTCATTTTGAATACAAAACACCCTGAATAATTGCTGATCTTTTAATCCACAATGCGACATTAGCCGTTTTCTATAGGTTACTGTAACTATACGGGCGTTTCTATTAAAGGTTGGTTTGTCGGGAACGGTGGAGCAGGCGAGAAACTTCACAGCGTTGAAATTAAAATCCACCAATATTGAATATAATGGCCGGAATTTAGCCTATCAGG
>NZ_MUBK01000009.1 GCF_002127545.1 Xenorhabdus beddingii | reverse complement strand
AATGGCAATAGCCACAAGCAAAAAAGTATTCGAAAAAATCACAGAAATGACCAAATCAAAAATAGCCTAAACCCGTCCCAGCGGGTTTTCCATTTGTGCAGCCAGTTACTTTTGCTAATCCTCTACATGAGGAAGACACAAAGCCCCTACGGGGCTTTTTTGTTGGTGAGTTCTTTTTTTAGATCAAGTAATTCTCTGAATTTACGACTATCTGCCTCTATTTTTTCCATAAGCAGATATGTTAGCAAATCAATTTTATAATAAGCATCATCATTGTCCCAGTCGTCAGCCTCAAGCATCTCTTTGTAGACACGAGAAAATTCTTCGTCCATGGGTAACGATACACCGCCATACAGAGTATCTTGAAGAATTTGCACAATTTCAGAATTCATTGACCTTCCGTTTTCATCTGCTCTTTTGGCAATAGCCTCTCTCATGCCATCGGGCAATCTGAGCATGAATTTATCTTGAGCCGCCACGAGCTTCTTTGTCATTTTCATTACCTTCTAATTTATTTCTAAATAGATGGTAATAGCATATTGACATCATGTAAATGCATGTCATTTTGACATCATTTATTAAGAAAGGAATGAGAAAATGAAAGATGCCCTGTACACAGAAAGAGCAACAGAAACGTTCAGCTTACGTTTACCGAAAAGAGTGAAAGAACACGTTGTGTCAAAGGCGAAAGAAGAGGGTTTATCTCTGAATTCAGCAATCATTCAAAGGCTGGTGTGGAGTATTAATAATGAGAAAAAGATGTTTGAACAATAAAAGCGAAACCTCGAAGGGTGCAACCAACGAGGCTTCTAAATCTTCAAGACCTTGGAAAGCAATTAAAGATTACGTCAACCCATAACAAAGAGAGTGACAACATGAATATAGCAAATAGCAATCTTCCTGTCATTGCGGGCGTAGAAATCACTACCGATGCAGAAGGCCGTTTTAACCTGAATGCGCTTCATAAGGCGAGCGGTGCAGGTGAAAGCAAAGAACCAAACAGATGGCTGCGCAGTAAGCAAGCTCAAGAGTTGATTGCAGAGCTACCGACAAATTTGGCGGTAGGTCAAGAAGCGCTCAAGGTACAAAAAGGCGGCACTACTCCCGGAACTTTCGCCCACGAACTTCTTGCAGTTTCATACGCAGGATGGATCAGCCCAGCATTCCAATTGCAAGTTAACCAGACTTTCATTGACTACCGCACTGGAAAGTTAGCGCCAGTATCACCAGAGAAAAGCAAATCAGGTTTGCCTGAATACCGCCGCGCCAGAACGCTGAAAATGTCAGTTGATGCGATCTCTAACCTGTTTGACCTGATGCCAAACTTGAGCAATGAAGCGAAACAATGCGCAGCAGCCAACATTGTTAACCCCATCGTCGGCTTTGAGGCTGTCCCTCTTCCTGTACTGGAAGAGAGGTACTACACCACTACACCGCTGGTGAGGTGGGTGGCATGCTGGAAGTGTCAGCCAACAAGATTGGACGCATTGCCAACAAGAACAACCTCAAAAATGAACAATACGGAAAGTTCTTTTTGGACAAATCAGCGCACTCAGATAAACAAGTCGAAGCATTCCGTTATAACGAGAATGGAATCAAAGCGCTCAGACATCTGATTCACGGTGTTGAAGTAGCTTGAGGACTTGAGCCAAGGACGGCGAAACAATGATCTTTTTAAGAGGAATAACTAATTTACCAATAATCAACAGTACTAACAATAGTTAATTACTCGTAATACGCGTATAAATAGTTGAATATTCGAAGCGTCTCGCAATTCGCGGCTAAATTCCTTTACAAAACGTTACAATAACGCAATAAATAGTGTCGCTCCAAAACGGCGAAGCCCCCAACTACTGCAATAGTCAGGGGCTTCTTGTAAAACGTCTACAACTCTAGCAGGAGAATAGACATGACAAGTATAGCAATTAGCAAAACGAATAACACTAATCAGTTAACTTTCCGTAGTACAGTGTTTAATCAAGTAACCTATGCTAACAAAATCTGGTTTACTGCGGTAGAGTTAGCAAAGGCTCTTGAATACAAAAAATCAGACGCGGTTACTCAGATTTATGAGCGTAATTCTGATGAGTTTACCTCAGCTATGACTGAGACCCTCAAAATGAGTGTCTCAGGGAATTACCAGAAAACAGTAAGAGTCTTTTCTCTTCGTGGCGCTCATCTGGTGGCTATGTTTTCTAAGACAAGTGTTGCTAAAGAGTTCCGCAAATGGGTACTGGATATACTGGATCGGGAAGTTGAGAAAGAATCGGAGCCAGTGACAACCAAAACCACAGTCCAAGAACGCAACCCGTTAAAGAACGCCGTCAATCTCTTGGTAAGCAAAAAGGGTATCATGTATCCGGAGGCGTACTCTCTGGTTCACCAGCGTTTCAATGTAGAGCATATTGATGAGCTAACCATTGAACAGCTACCACAGGCTATCGAGTATGTTCACAAAATGGCGTTAGAGGGTGAATATTTAGGCCGTGAAGAACTACCAGCGCCAGAAGTTAAGCAACAGATATCTGATGATGAACTCATCACGCTGTGTTGGTCATGGCACTACTTAATGATGTGCTGTTCTGCTATGGAAGATGTTTATCCGCTTTTAAACGTTGCAGAACATAGACTGGCTCAGAAATTTCACACCATACCGAGAGAAAGTGCGCGTAACTCTGGAATGGTGCAGTCAATACTTAAAAGATTGACCACTCATCTGGAACCAAGCAATTTTAATAGCTCATGGGTTTTAAATAATCTCAGACTGGATACGCTGTCAGTGTAGCCTCCCCCAAGCCATGGATGGCTTATCTGATTTTCATCACATGTATAACATTTAATACAAAGTGATGGCAACATGATGCTATCTTTTTAAAGTTTGCCATTAACTTGCGTGCATCTTCTTTAATCATGCATATATAAGTTGTTAATTGCCTCTTATCTCGTAGTTGTAAGATTACGCTATGTATCATATAGTGATACTTAGTGACACTCTATGACTGTTTGTGACTCACTATGATCAACTATTTGATAAGGTAAAACGTCATGAATCTATCACTAAAGAATTGCTTGGCAGGAATTTTATTTGGGGGAGCGTTAACAGTTCCTTCATTCGCTGCTGATCAAGTGGATTCAGAGGACGAACGACGTATGTTTAGTTTTAATGTAGGCAAGACTATTAATAGCCTGGATGAGTTAAAAACTCAATACAAAGAAAGAAGAGAAATTATTGATTCGATAACTAATGAAATCAGTGATTATTATCTAAACCTTCTAAGTCTTGACGAAAGTCAAGTTCGTGGAGTTTTGATTCAAAACGACTTGAATATGAACAAAGCCTGTGAAGCCGCTATAAGAGGGTTTGAGCAGGTGCTTAAGGCTATGCTAGAGCAAAATCAACCCGATGGAGAAAAGCAAGAACTGCGGAACTATCTTAAGTCAGTGGCAAAGGCTAGATTTGAGATAACGCGCTTAAATGATTTTTCTCGTCAATTGTTTGTTTTGCCTGAAATTTATAAAAGTGATATAAACAAGGCCGCTCTATCTGAGTTAGCTGCTTATACAACCAAAAAGATTGAGTCTGAAAACTTTTCATTTACTGGATGATAGATGGAACAGGTAGACGTATCAATAAACAAGCATACAAGAAAAGAATTTTTTGAAAAAGTTTTCCTGAAACATCCAGATCTTGAACGAGCCATTCTTCAAGACTTTAAGTATTACAAAGAGACTGGAAAAATCCCTGATTATTTTGGTCGGGATGCCGCTTATACCCAGCCAGAGGCAGCATATAAATCGTGCATGATGCATATTCATCTTCGTTTTCCACCGGACTCATTCCCTGAGAATAGAGTCCAGTATTACAGAACGTGCGAACAGGGAAACCCTGAAAACGATGCTTGCTTAGTTTACGTTCAGGGGCTTTTGGAGGAACATAAGTACTCCTTATTGGCAGTAATGCATCCTGATGCTCATGGTAAAGCCAGAAATCCCAAGATAATGAGTTATCTAGCAAGAATAGCTCAAGATTTCAGAGACAATAACTAACCCGCTCCGGCGGGTTTTCCATTTATGCCAGTAGTCAACTATTGAATAATTCTCGGATGTTCAGCATCCCGCGTCAGCATGAGCAGAGCTTGATTGTAACTCTCGCATAGCTCGTCATAGACACCCTGATATTCAGCATTGAAAATATCAGTCATAGTAGCGACAACATCCTTGCTGCATATCAGCGAATCAGTTTCCAGCAATTGACAAACAGTGCGACCAATTAGCGCATGAGCGTTATTGTTGTTCATGATCTGTCCCCGGTATTTGTTTGTTGTAAACTGACCTCAGTGTAATAGCAGAAAACACAACCTGTAAACAATTCAATGCCGCTTAATTGCGGTTTTTTACGTCACAAATAACCTCACTTCGTGGGGTTTTCTTTTATTGGAGCTTATATGGCTATTGAAGAGTTCAAATGGCGAACTCAAATCCAAGATTCGCCCAGCGGTGAGTTTAAACACCGGGTTAAATCAATTGAGTTTGGTGATGGCTATAAACAGATTGTCGCAGATGGGATTAATTCAGAAACGCAATCATGGCCTTATTCCTACATGGGAAGCAGGGAAGAGGTGATGCCAATATTTAAGTTTATCCGCCGCCACACAGCAAAATCATTTATCTGGACACCACCATTCGGAGAGAAAGGGCTATACCGGATAACAGCCGACTCAATAACCATGACCCCTTTTGCTAGCGGAGTTATGAAAATATCAGCAACTTTTGAACAGGCATTCAGCGCATGACTATTAACGCAGATCTCCAACGTCTGGAATCCGGGAGCAAGATTCTATTATTCTCGGTCGATGGTTCGGCTTTTGGTGGGCCAGAACTTTTCTTTCACAATCATTCTATTCCTTACACTGAAGCGGAACTGGAAAACCCAGACGACTTGCCGATTAAATCTATTTGGTGGCAGGGTGTGGAATATAGACCGTGGCCTGTGAGAATTGAGGGATTGGAGGTAAACGGTGATGGTAGAACAGTATCACCCACACTCAGTGTTGCCAATCTGGATGGTACCATTAGCGCAATGTGCCTTGCTTATCAAAATATGGCTCAGGCTCAGGTTACTATTCATATGACCTTTGCGCATTATCTGGATGCCCGTAATTTCCCCGAAGGCAACTCGGAAGCCGATCCCACGCAGGAGAAAATTGACGTCTTCTATATCGACAGCAAGACGCATGAAGATAATACGGAAATTCACTTCGCCTTGTCTTCACCCGCTGATTTACAAGGTATTCAAATTCCGACGCGACAGATTCACAGTCTGTGTACGTGGTGTATTCGTGGACTGTATAGAAAGTCACCCTGCAACTATACGGGTGATCGGTATTTTGATGAAGAGGGTAATCCAGTCGATGATCCGTCGCGGGATGCGTGCGGTGGGCTGATGAGCGATTGCAAAGCCCGATATGGTGAAGAATCTCAATTGCCATTTGGTGGCTTTCCCGGTTCTGCGCTATTGAGGCGCTAATATGGATATGCTGCGAAAATCGATAATTAACGCCATCATGACTCACGCCAAAGATGAATACCCCAATGAATGTTGCGGGCTGGTGATTCAACATAGTCGCAAACAGCAATATATCCGCTGCCGCAATACTGCCCCTGCTCCGACAGAACAATTCAGCCTGCATCCCGAAGACTACACCGAGGCCGAAGATATGGGGACGATTGTTGCCATTGTTCACAGTCACCCTGACGCGACAACACAACCCAGTCAGTTAGATATTGCCCAGTGTGACCTGTCACAAGTTCCGTGGGTGATCGTCTCATGGCCGGAGGGCGATATTCGCACGATTATGCCGATAGAGGGTATAAAACCTTTGCTTGGTCGTCCGTTCGTGCATGGTATTTGGGACTGTTACTCCATTGTACGTGACTGGTATCGGCTGGAGCGGGATATTGAAATCCCTGACTTCGCACGCTCTGATGGCTGGTGGAACCGGGGCGAAAATCTGTATCTGAAACACTATGCATCGGCTGACTTTGTCGAGTGCAGCGGTGAATTACAGGTGGGTGATGTAATTATTATGCAGGTTCAGGCCAGCGAACCCAATCATGCCGGGATCTATATCGGTGAGGGGTTGATGTTGCACCACATGTACGGGCAACTCAGTAACCGCGTGCCTTACAGTGGATATTGGCAGGAACGGACGATGATTACCCTGCGTCATATGACCCCACCCGCTTCGGCGGTTTTTTTATTGGAGTAAATTCATGAACACACTACGAACAGTACGGCTGTATGGGGTATTGGGTGCTCAATTCGGGCGAGAACATAGACTGGCGGTATCGTCCCCTCAAGAGGCGATCAGGGCGCTATCCGTCCTTATCGACGGCTTTGAAAAGTTTTTGCTGAATGCCAAAGAGCGCGGGTTAACCTTTGCCGTATTCAACGGAAAACGCAATATCAACCGTGATGAACTGGACTTTTCCAGTAATGATGACATCCGCATTGCCCCGATCATTATCGGCAGCAAAAAAGCGGGCGTCTTCCAGACTATCTTGGGCGCGGTGATGGTCGTTGCCGGGGCGTTTATGTGGGCGACGCCGTGGGGGGCACCCATGGTGATGTCCGGTATCGGGATGATGCTGGGTGGCGTGGTGCAGATGTTATCACCGATGCCGGGCGGACTGGCACGACGGGAAGACCCAGATAACAAACCCAGCTACGCGTTTGGTGGACCTGTAAACTCGATTGCACAGGGGAATCCTGTTCCGGTGGGGTATGGCAAGCGTCGTATCGGGGGTGCCATTATCTCAGCGGGCATCTATGCCGAAGACCAGCAATAAATTCATTACATCTTCATTATTTTAGTCTCGCCGCACTTGCGGCTTTTTTATGGGTGAAATATGGGAAAACATCTTATTCATGGCAGCAAGGGCGGTCAGGAAAGTCCCCGCACGCCCGTTGAATCGCCAGATTCATTACAATCAACATCCTATGCCAAAATCCTATTGGCGTTGGGCGAAGGGGAATTTGCGGGCGGACTCAATGGCACTAATATCTTTCTGGATAACACACCGATTATAGGTCCTGACGGTACCGCAAACTTTGAGGGGGTGAAATGGGAATTCCGCCATGGAACGCCGCATCAAGATTATATTCCCGGTATGCCGGCCGTGGAAAATGAACTGACGGTCGGTACGGAGTTAATGGAATCATGGGTCAGATCGGTCACCAATACTCAACTGTCAGCCGTGCGTATCCGGCTATCGTGGCCGCAATTGCAAAAGCAGGAAGAAGACGGCGATACGGTGGGATATCGCATTAATTACACAATAGATGTGGCAACAGACGGCGGCTCGTATCAGGAATTACCCACGCTGGCCGTGGACGGTAAGACAACCACGAAATATGAGCGCTCACACCGCATTGATCTGCCCAAGGCGCATTCAGGCTGGCAGGTACGGGTACGCCGTCTGACCCCGAAACAGACCAGCAACCGCATTGCCGATGCGATGGTGGTTGAGGCCATTACGGAGGTTATCGACGCCAAACTGAGCTATCCCGAAACTGCACTGTTATTTGTCCAGTTTGACGCCAAACAGTTCCGCAGTATCCCTAAAATATCGTGCGAGCCGAAAATGCGGGTTATTCGCGTGCCGGATAACTATGATCCCGAAAGTCGCACTTATTCGGGGGTGTGGTCGGGACAATTTAAATGGGCATGGACAGATAACCCTGCATGGGTGTTGTATGACCTGATGAATAATGACCGGTTCAGTATCGGGACACGGGTCAAGCCAGAAAATCTGAATCTGGCGAAATGGGATTTGTACCGGGTTGCCCAGTATTGTGATCAGTTGGTGCCTGATGGCAAAGGCGGTATGGAGCCAAGACACACCTGTAATGTCTATATCCAGTCACAAGAGGATGCATGGACAGTCCTGCGGGATATTGCGGGTATTTTCCGGGGCATGACGTTCTGGGCTAATAACAACATGAATGTGCTGGCGGATATGCCGCGCGATATGGACTATATCTACACCCGCGCCAATGTTCGTGATGGTAAGTTTACCTACTCCAGTGCCAGCGAGAAAACCCACTATTCCACGGCAATGGTGAGCTGGTCAGATCCACAGAACGGCTATCAGGATGCGATTGAACCTGTCTTTGATTACCGGCTGATAAAACGCTTTCAGGTCAAACAGGCCGATGTCACCGCCATTGGCTGTACCCGCCAGAGTGAAGCCCAAAGACGGGGAAAATGGGTGTTGCACACCAACGAGTATGATCGGATGATCACCTTTACCGTGGGGTTGGATGGCAAAATTCCGCTGCCCGGTTATGTTATCGGGGTGGCAGATGAAATGTTCTCCGGTCGGGTATTGGGCGGCCGGGTCAGCACAGCGGATGGACGCAATATAACTTTAGACCGGGTCTCTTCGGCAAAAGTGGGCGAGCGGTTAATCCTCAACTTACCGTCAGGCAAAGCGGAAGGACGCACCATTCAGGCGGTTAACGGAAAAGTCGTCACTGTGACCACATCATACTCAGAACTGCCAGCCGCTGAATGTGTCTGGGCGATTGATGCCACGGATTTGGCTGTCCAGCAATTCAGGGTCACCGGCATTAAAGAGGGGGAGGATGGCGTGTCATTTGAGATCACCGCCGTTGAGCATAACCCCGGCAAGTATGACCACATTGACACCGGCACCCGTATCGAAGAACGCCCCATTTCCGTTATTCCTCCGGGTGTTCAGCCTCCGCCGAAAAATGTCACCATTAGCAATTACTCAGTCGTGAATCAGGGCATTGCAGTGACCACCTTACGTGTAACATGGGATGCGGCAGAAAGTGCGATTGCGTATGAGGCGGAATGGCGTCGGGATAACGGAAACTGGATATCTGCCCCCCGAACATCTACACAGGGCTTTGAGGTTCCCAATATCTACGCCGGGCGTTATCAGGCGCGGGTGAGGGCAATTAATGCAGCGGAAATTTCCAGTGTCTGGGCAAACGCCTCTGAAACGCACCTGAAAGGCAAAGAGGGCAACCCTCCGGCACCACTGGCATTCAGGGCAACCCCGATTATCTTCGGCATCCAGCTAGACTGGGGCTTTGCCCCACAGACTGACGACACACTGAAAACCGAAATTCAGTACAGCCAGACCAATGACGGCGAAGGGTTGATGCTGCTGGCGGATATTCCCTACCCCCAGCGTACACATGTATTGCAGGGACTGGCGGCAGGCGTCGCATTTTGGTTCCGTGCGCGTCTGGTGGACAAATCCGGCAATCAATCCCCGTGGACGGACTTTATTCGGGGTGAGTCTTCCAGTGATGCGAAATGGCTAACGGATGCTGTCGGCAACCAGTTCCTCACCGCCGAAGCCGGAAAGCGCATTCAGGATCAACTGGATTATCTGTCCGAAGCTGACCTTATCAACGCGGTCGCCACACAGGAAAATGCCATCAACATGATGGCGCGCGACGGTGAGAACAAGGCGGAAATTAAGCGGCTTGACCGGGTGTTTGCGGATTCCCAGTCTGCTTGGGCAGAAAAGCATACCCGCGTGGAAGCGGAGATTGCAGAGGCTAAGGCAGCCAGTGTTCAGGAAAGCCAGAAAGCCGTTGCGAAAATGAATGAGGCTCTGGCAGGCAGTGAGCGTCGCACGCAGGTTCAACTTGACAAGCAATCTGCCGTCATTAGCGAGAAAGCCACGGCAGTCTTTGATATCAAAGGTAACGGCTATGCCATTTATGACATTGGTGCCGGGGTGAAGTACAAGGATCAATTCTATAAAGCCGGGATGGTGATTGGGGCGGAGGTGAAAAACGGTCAGGTTTACACCTCGATTGGATTCAATGCCAATAACTTCGTCTGGTTTAACCCAGCCAATGGAAAGATGGAGCCGTTCATGGCGTCCAAGAATGGGCAGTTGTTTATCAAAGATACGTTTATTGATATGGCAAACATCAAGAAGTTATTGGTGGGGATTGATATCAAATCCACGAATTACATTCCTAATCAGCGGGGCTTTCGCATTGATGCCAATACCGGATTTCTGGAAATTAACGGGTCGGGTAACGGCTACCGCACCCGACTCACCGATCAGGGCTGGTATCTGTTTAACTCTAATGGGGTCGCATTAATTGAACTGGGAGTCTTCTTATGAGTGTGTATGGACTCAAAATCGTTAATCCACATGATGGCACAAGTTTTATTTTTAATGAGAAAACCGCACCAGCCAGCTTGGTGTGGTTGGCGGATGTCAGTTATAACACGCCCGGAGCGCGGCGTGGAAGAATGCCAGGTGAGGATCAATGGACGTGCCCTGTTAAAATTCCGTCTGGATATAAGTC
This sequence comes from Xenorhabdus beddingii, assembly GCF_002127545.1. Lineage (GTDB taxonomy): Bacteria > Pseudomonadota > Gammaproteobacteria > Enterobacterales > Enterobacteriaceae > Xenorhabdus > Xenorhabdus beddingii. Next base: position 115,197 of record NZ_MUBK01000009.1, on the reverse strand, counting down.
AATGGTGGCGTGTGACGAAATGGTCGGCTTGGTTTTCGAGTTTGGTGATTCCCATGCCCGGCTGGACAGAGGAGAGGAGCGGATCATATATTCACAGAATGGTGATACCGTGACGATTACTGACATGTCAATGACAGCGTGGAACGGAGACCCGAGATATACCGCTGTCAAAATACTCGCCTACCCAGAGAATCGAACGGGACGTGCCGGATTGAAAATAGGAAATAATACCAATTTCAATATTGATGTTCCGCGCAGTGGTTTTTCGTATGTCTCACACAAAGCGAAATTGAAAATTGATGGTGAGCTGGACTTTTCCCAAATAGATCCCCGGCTAAACCGGAGTAATTGTTTGGTGTTTTTTTGCGCGGAAACTCCTTACGCGATAATGACTCCAGGGGAGAATTCGTACACTTGTTGTGACAGACGCAACGGAAATAAAATGTCGGCTGTTTTTTGGCTGGTGATTTTCTCCGATATTGATGCAACCGGGCGATTTGAGAATGATCGCTATGGGTTACGGCTCAGGAATAATCGGGGGGATATTACCTTTTCGTCAGGGGTCGGCGTATTGACCAAACCGACAGAGATCTACATCAATTCATATGGAAAAAATGAACGAATACCCGTTTCGGGTATTGAACGCCCTATGTATATCCCGTCACACGCAGCTAAACACTTCTGGATGTCAGGCAGAAAGGGAAGACAAGAGGATCTGGCGGTAGGAAATTATGATTCTGGCTCCATTTGTGTTGGAGTGTCATCCAGTTATGACCGATATGGATATTCAGGGCCAGATTATACCTATGTGACCAAAAGACCTATTCTTATCTTAGACGCCGCAGATTACTTCAACTTCTAACCTCTCAGGAACACACCATGTACTATTCACAAGGCACAATTAACACTGTGTCCGGCTCGGCTATTGTCCGTGGAACCGGCACACGATTTAAAGACAACATCAACGGCATTGCCCCCGGTCAGATTATCTTAATCCAGTCCGGCAATAGTAATCTACTCCACATGATTCAGGCGGTGAACTCCGATACCGAACTGGTACTGGCAGACAATGCCGCTGTCACCCTGAATAACGTGAGCTACCAGATTCAGATTACCCTCCCTGATTCTGTCTCCGATGGCGTCCGGCATATGGTGGCGATTAACAGCCATATTATCAACTTCCTCCAGAATATGGACAGATGGATGAGTGAGAATGGCGTGGTTAACGTGACATTGCCGAATGGACAGAAAGTATCGCTGCAATCGATTAAGGCAATGAATGAGCAAATCGCAGGATTAACCCAGTCAGTTGACAACCGCCTCGAAAAATCAAGGAACGGGGCGGATATTCCCAATAGACAAGAGTTTGTGAAAAACCTTGGTTTAGTGAAAACGGTGGAGCAGGCGGAAAATGCACTGCCAAAAGCTGGGGGTGTTATAGATGGCGGATTAATTGTTGAAGCTGATTTCTGGGTCAAACGCACAGGTTCGAATGACAGGCGACTGGTTATTAGCACGAGCCGAGAAAACCATGCATTAATTTCATATAATCATGGCAAAAACTGGTTTGAGTTACAGTTATATAACACAGGGAATCTGCATTATAGCGGACAACCTGTCTTAATATTGAACCGAAACTGCTACCGTGATAACAGTGGCTATATACGACAATCCTCCCCCATCATCCAAATTCACCCTGACGGCACATTTACCACCAATGACGAATCAGAGGGTGCGACTGTCACTAAACTTGGCCTTGGTCATTACAGAATCACCGGTGTTCTGGGCTATAACTCAGATGGTGCATGGGGTGTACATGGCGGTATTAGTGTTCCCCTTGATGTTAACGGCAATGAGTTAGTGTATGTCGAGGATAAGGTATTGCCGGATGGAGCCATTGAAATCAAGGTCACTCATCGACAAAACATCCACATGCCCGCCCGGTTACAGAACAGGCGCATGAAATGCACGAAAGAACAGATTTATTACGCCGATGATGAACCCTGTGACTTACCCGCAGGAACTCGACTGGACGTCCGTGTCCAGATGCCGGAAGATTCGGTGTGGAACTTAAGACAAAAAACAGAATAACTTGAGGGGCACGCAGCCCCTATTATCATTTTGGCAGCTCCGGCCATTCGATATCGGGTGCGGTAGTGCAATCTACCCGATTGAGCAGCACCCGATATTTACGCCATGCGGTTAATGCGGAGTGTTCGGCATCGGTGGCGATATCCAAATCAACCGCGTCCTGACAGATATCAATGTTCTCTGCTGCTGTTCTCAGTAATTGCCGTTTCTCATGTTCAGCATTTTGCTGTAACTGCTCAGGCGTTGGCGGCGGAATATCAGCCCATGCTGGCAGACCATCTGAGCCAGCAATACGATATTTACCCTCTGGGGTAGAATCAATCGCGAACTCATTAAAAATAGTCTCGCTGACCTCAATCCCATCATCCGGCCATGAACCCACATTGATATAATCCTGTTTCATATGAGTAGGATAGAATGAATTACGCACTGCGCTGTAAAAATATGCCATCATTAGAATCCCCAGGCATGCCACTGACAGGCAGACAGAGCAGAAGGATTAAAAGTGCCTACTCCTCGCTGTAATGTTCCCAAATTTATTGCTAAAAAACCTGCTAAGCTAATATCATTTATTTGCCATATAGCTCTGACCGCACCTCCACCATTATCATGCTCACTGACCATAGATACCCCAGAACTAAACTGTATTGGAAATGTTATATACACCTCGTCATATGTTCGAGTTGATGTCACGCCCCACTGATAAATTAGTCCATTAGGGTATTGAACCCATCCATTTTGAGCATCTCCATATCGTTTGAAAAATGACATGTCAGGAATCTGGTTCGGTCCATTCCCTACGGTTCTATAAACCAGCTCTGATAAACCAATATTCTTCACAAACTCCGCTTTATTCGGAATATCGTCCCCGTTTTGTTTCTTCTCCAAATAGAGATCAAAATTATTGTTAAGGGCGTTTTGATTGGCGGTATTAGCTAAATCATATGCAGCTTTCACTGCTTTGGGTGTTGCAGCCATCGTCTCGCTATCACTGCCAGTATCATTGCTCAGGACAACAAAACCTTTATCTTGCAACGTAGCATCTGGATGATTACGACTTGCTGCGTGTTCTTCAATAGCTTCTTTAACATATTTCGGTGTTGGAACGACAACAAGGTCATCAGTTTCTAAAGTTGTTGTATCAGGCTTTTTATCTTGAATACTCATACTTATTCCCTCATCTAATCAACAATACAGATTGCTAAGTAACATGAAGGCGGTGGGTGACTGCTCCGCCTGTGAACATCAATAAAATAGGTTCATCAATACTGGAGAGTACGTCTTGACTAAATTCAGTGGGTGAGTTGCATGTTTTGATAGCAGGATGACATAAAATAACAAACAGAAAATAATAATATTTATCTGACGACTGATAAAACTTGTTAATAAAAATGAAATCCCCGCCTTTTAACTTACTGATAGTCCATCCCCGTAATCAGCATGTTGCATCATAGTGACAACAGCTTACTTTCCCATTGCTCTATGATTGTGCGTTTTTCTTTTTGGGAGATTGCAGTTTTTTTGATGAGATACTCAACTAAAATACAGGTACTGAATAGGGTGAAGTAAGGCAGACATTTTTTGATTTGTGTACATATTTGTGTACTTTTAAGGTATTATATTTTTTATTTTTCTTTTTAAAATCATTGTTATAAATCTTTTTATCTCTATATCCATTTTACTAAGGGGACAATGGAGGCTGAGTATACCTGCTTTTTTTGCTAAAGATAAGGGACAGAGAATTGTTTGCCTATATAATCACCACTCTTTTTGATTACCATTAATGAAAAATTGGAAGTATATTTAACATATTAGGAGCATTGGCTGGTTTGCAGCATGATGGTTGATGTCAAAAAATAATTATTTGGAGAACAATATGAAGTATCGTTTAAGCGGGATTGCTCTTACAGCAGTCTTACTCGTGGGATGTGCCAGTCCATCGAATACGAGTGAACAGGGGCGTTCTGATCCGCTGGAAGGGTTTAACCGTGCTATGTTCAACTTTAATTATGATGTTCTCGACCCTTATGTTCTGCGGCCTGTGGCTGTTGCATGGCGGAATTATGTGCCGACGCCTGCCCGGAATGGTATTGGCAATTTTATGAGCAATCTGGAAGAGCCAGCCAGTATGGTTAACAGTTTTTTGCGTGGCGATATCCATGAAGGTGCAAAACACTTTAACCGCTTCTTTTTAAACACACTCTTGGGAATGGGCGGGTTTATTGATGTCGCTTCCATGGCAAATCCTAACTTGGCAAAAGAAGATCCGATGCGTTTTGGCAGTACATTAGGTCACTATAATGTGGGCTATGGCCCGTATGTTGTTCTGCCGGGTTATGGTAGTTTCACATTGCGTGATGAAGGCGGTAACTTTGCGGATATGACTTATCCTGTGCTGAGTTATCTCACTGGTTGGATGTCGGTAGGAAAGTGGATGTTCGACGGGATAGAAACCCGTGCCCGTTTGTTGGACTCTGATGGTCTGTTAAAAAACTCTTCTGATCCGTATTTGATGGTGCGTGATGCTTACTTCCAACGCCACAATTTTATGGCCAATGGCGGCCAGTTGGAACCAGAAAAAAATCCTAATGCAGCCAGCATTCAAGATGAATTGGATTCCATTGATTAATCAGGGTTCGATAATCAAAAAAGGATAGCGGGTGCTATCCTTTTTTAGATCACGGCATTTGGTGAGAACGTGTATTAGAACGTATAGTTAAAGTTCACGCCGTATAGCCATGCGGTTCCTTTGGAATCGAATTCATAAGGGGTATTGAACCCTTTTTTCTGAACATCTTCTGGCAATTCTTCGCTAACATGTACTTTTTTGCCACGCATATAGGAAACACCAACATCCACAGAGGCATCTTTATTAAATGCGTAAGTGGTTCCCACGCTTAACCAGAAACGGTCTTGATCCGGAATGGAGATAGAGCGATTTTTAGCGGGTACTGGGCTTTCATCGAATGCGATACCGGTGCGGAATGTCCAGTTATCGTCGTAGTAGTAAGTGGTACCCAGCGAGATACGGTAAGCATCGCGGAAACCTTCATGTTTCTCAAATGCAACGCTATCATTATCACTTCTTGTCGCTTTTAATTCCTTGAATTCACTCCAGCCTGTGTACAGGAGGCTATAGTGAATTGCCCACTGTGGTGCTACGCGGTTATAACCCGAAAATTCCCACATATCAGGTAAGTTCAGATCCAATTTACCTTTAACTATTTTGCCGTTAGTACCATTATCAAAGGCTTTTGGTATATATGGCAGATCGTTGCTGTAATCCCCGTTTTTAAACTTAACTTTGACTTTTGAGCGGTAAGTTAAGCTATAACGGTTATTTTCATCATATTGATACAGAAGTCCCGTATTCCAGCCGTAGCCCCAATCTTTACCTTCCAGTTTAGCCGCTTCAGCACTTGCAGGAATATTGAGCCCTGTCATTTTCGATACTATAGAACCGATTTCACCCATATGGCGAACAATTGTAGCATCGGCATAAACAGCATTGACACCTAAGCCAAAGCTGAACTGATCATTAAATTTGTAAGCACCACTTAGGTTTAGATTCACGGTTTTAAGATCAGTTTTCCCACCGAGCAGGCCAGCAGAGTAGTTATTGCTGAAACTGGTTGCCAGACCGAAGTTGGAAGTCGCAGATGCACCCACATACCACTGATCATTGATCGGGGTAATAAAATGCAGGTTGGGGATCCATGCATTTGGCGCAATATTTTTAGCATCAGTGCTATTTTTGGTGAGAGGTGACTGCCCAGTGATATCAACATTTGGGTTGACATACACTAAGCCACCGGAAAACGATGGGCTATTAAATAAAGTCATGGCCGCAGGGTTACGGCTGCCAACGGAAGCGTTGTCTGCAACGACACCTGCCCCAGAAAATGCACGACCTAGTCCTGATGATGAATACTCATTCAATTGAAAACCGGCAGCATTAACGTTGGATGAGATGATTGCAACCGCCACTGCTAATGCTGAACGTGTAAACAGGTTTTTCTGGTTCATAACCAAAACCTCATTGTTTAATTATTATTAACATGCTACTCAAGTAGCTGAGAGCGCGGAATTGTAGAGTCGGTTTGCTACAATGACAAATCAGACCAGTGCACGAAGTATAGGCTCGAACATAGAATATGTTGCAAGAATGTTTTCAAAATATAACCAAGATGATTGCTAAAATGGGACTTGCTTAACAAAAATACGACAACCAATGTTAATGAAGTGTAAATAAAAACAGGTTCGTGTGATGAGATCAATAAATAGTGAGATAAATGGCATCAAATAGCGTAAATGCTGGTTATCCATAGTCAGAACCTCGTAATATTATCAGCAAGTTTTTATCGTTGGAGAAATAGAAATGCCTGATGCCATTAACCGTTGTCGTGCGGAAGAAACTGCTGCCTGTTGTTGTGTTGATGTAGGAACCGTCATTGATAATGAAGATTGTACTGCTTCTTACCAGTGTGTTTTTGCCAGTGGGCAAGAAGCTGAAACTATGTTTAATACGTTGACTCAAAAGGCAAAAGCGGTGGAATCAGAGCCATGCGTTATACATCATAAAATCGAAGCAGTTGAGGGTGGAATACAATTATCTGTAGATTTCACTTTTAGCTGTCAGGCAGAAGCACTGATTTTTCAGTTAGGATTGCGCTAATCCACTCTGAATGATGATTTTCCCATTGTTTTGTCATTTCAAACAGTGGGAAATCAGTTGTCATTTATTGTAATAATTCTTCTTTTATTGTAACTCATCACCTTTTCTTTATTTTTATCGCACATTCCCCGTCCAAGTTGTGTAAATTATAAATAGCTTAAAGTTGCGCTTGCTCGCATTTTTCGTTTATTCCTGTTTGCTATTTCCCAACATTGCGTTAACAATGCTTGATCAGGTCTGACCTCTTGCGAGGTGAGTAAATATTTTTAATCAATCAATTGATTTAATTAATAATTATTGTCAGGAGTTGCTATGGGTCGTTCTTCAACAAAAGTAACACCGCCAAAAGAACGTGTTGCTATTGTCAGCGGGTTGCGCATTCCTTTTGCGAAACAGGCAACTTTCTACCACGGGATCCCGGCTGTCGATTTAGGAAAGGCGGTTGTCAGCGAACTGGTCATTAGGAGCGGTTTGTCGCCTGAGAAGATCGACCAATTAGTTTTTGGGCAAGTTGTTCAAATGCCTGAAGCACCGAATATTGCAAGGGAAATTGTTTTGGGGGCAGGCTTAAGTGTGAATACTGATGCCTATAGCGTTTCCCGTGCCTGTGCGACAAGTTTCCAGGCAATTGCAAATGTGGCTGAAAGTATTATGGCAGGTACCGTCAATATAGGCATTGCCGGAGGGGCTGACTCTTCATCTGTGTTGCCGATTGGCGTCACTAAGTCATTAGCCCGTACTCTGGTAGACCTGAACAAAGCTAAGGGCTTACCTCAACGGCTGAAATTACTCAGCCGCTTGAAGTTACGTGATTTATTGCCAGTATCGCCTGCTGTTGCCGAATATTCTACGGGGTTAAGGATGGGAGATACGGCGGAGCAGATGGCAAAAACCTATCATATCAGCCGTAAAGATCAGGACGAATTAGCACATCGTTCCCATGTGTTAGCCGCTAAGGCTTGGGAGCAAGGGCTTTTGAATGATGAAATCGTATCGGCTCATTTCCCGCCATACCGCGACACATTGGTTGAAGATAATAACATTCGGAAAAATTCAGTTCTGGCCTCTTATGCTAAATTGCGCCCCGCTTTTGATCGTAAATATGGCACCGTCACGGCAGCAAATAGTACGCCACTGACAGATGGCGCGGCCGCTGTCATGTTGATGCGTGAATCAGTTGCCAAGGCGCTGGGGATGACTCCATTGGGGTATCTGCGTAGTTATGCATTCTCTGCCATTGATGTTTGGCAAGATATGCTACTGGGACCCTCTTATGCGACGCCGTTGGCGCTGGATCGGGCGGGTATTACCTTGAACGAATTGACGCTCATTGACATGCATGAAGCATTCGCCGCCCAAACATTGACGAATTTAAACATGTTTGCCAGTGAAAAATTTGCCCGTGAAAAGCTGGGGCGTACTCAGGCAATGGGTGAAGTAGATATGGATAAATTCAATGTATTGGGCGGGTCAATTGCTTATGGGCATCCATTTGCTGCAACGGGAGCCAGAATGGTTACCCAGACATTAAATGAATTGCGTCGTCGCGGTGGTGGGTTTGGGTTGGCGACAGCCTGTGCCGCAGGTGGTTTGGGTGCTGCAATGGTATTGGAGGTAGAGTAATGGCTCAGGCTGAACAAGAAACGGTCATGTCAATGGCACAACCGAAACAATCGGTATTCGATTTTTCTGTTAGGGATGACAAGGTGGGCGTCATCACGATTGATGTGCCGGGTGAGAAAGTGAATACCCTGAAAGCTGAATTTGTTGAACAATTTTTAAAAATGTTTGAGAAAGCGCAGCAAGTGTCCGGTTTGAAAGGGCTGGTGATTGTCTCTGGGAAGCCGGACTCTTTCATTGCGGGTGCAGATATCAGCATGATAGCAGCCTGCCAAACTCAGGAAGAAGCGACAGCATTGGCCGAGAAAGGTCAAAAACTATTTGCGCAGATTGCCAACTATCCTTTACCGGTTGTGGCTGCCATTCATGGTGCGTGCCTGGGCGGCGGTCTGGAATTGGCATTGGCTTGTCATGCCCGCATTTGCTCTCTGGATGATAAAACGCGCCTAGGTTTACCGGAAGTTCAGCTTGGGTTGTTACCGGGTTCGGGCGGAACCCAGCGCTTGCCACGCTTGATTGGTGTCAGTGCGGCTCTGGACATGATATTGACTGGCCGTCAACTCAGGGCAAAACAAGCGCAACGGTTGGGCGTCGTGGATGACGCCGTTCCTTTACCTATCTTGCTGGATGTTGCTGTGCAATATGTTAAAAAAGGCCATGATGTTAAAAAAGGCAATGCGAAAACAGGCATTGCCAAGCGCAAGCCATTGGCATGGTCACAGCGTATGTTGGCGAGTGCATTGGGTAGGTCGCTGCTATTTCGTGCGGCACATCAAAAAACGCAGGCAAAAACTCACGGCCACTATCCCGCACCGGAGAAAATTCTCAATGTGATCCGTACCGGTCTGGAGAAAGGATTAGATAAGGGATTTCAGGCTGAGGCCAGGGCATTTGGCGAATTGGCGATGTCGCAGGAATCGGTGGCATTGCGGAGTTTGTTCTTTGCTTCGACTGCGTTAAAAAATGAAACAGGTTCGTCAGAGCAGCCTGCTGAGATCAAGCAGGTGGGTATTTTGGGGGGGGGTCTGATGGGAGGAGGGATCGCCAACGTGACCATGACACGAGGAAACCTGACTGTCCGCATTAAAGATATTAATGAAAAAGGCATTAATCAGGCACTGAAATATACATGGGATATTCTGTCTAAGCGGGTAAAACAGCGGCGGCTGAAATCAAGTGAGCGTTCTCAGCAGATGTCTTTATTGACAGGAACCACAGATTACAGCGGATTTAAGCAAGCGGATATCGTGGTTGAAGCGGTATTTGAAGATTTGGTATTGAAACGCAAAATGGTTTCAGAAATTGAAGAAAACACGAAACCTGAAACTATTTTTGCCTCTAATACTTCCTCGTTACCTATTCACAAAATTGCGGAGGTGGCGACACGACCAGAACAGGTCATTGGCCTTCACTATTTTAGCCCGGTTGACAAAATGCCGTTGGTTGAAGTCATTCCACATGCAGGTACGAGTGAAAAAACGATTGCAACCGCTGTTGCACTGGCGAAGAAACAGGGAAAAACCGCGATTGTTGTCGGGGATAAAGCCGGGTTCTATGTGAACCGGATTCTGACACCTTACATTAATGAAGCGGGTTATTGCGTGTTGGAAGGAGAGCCGATTGATCACATCGATAAGGCTCTGGTGAACTTTGGTTTTCCGATTGGCCCAATCAATTTGTTGGATGAAGTGGGTATAGATGTCGGTACTAAAATCATCCCTATCTTGGTAGAGCAACTGGGTAATCGATTTGCTGCGCCAGAGATTCTGGATGCGGTCTTAAAAGATGATCGGAAAGGCAAAAAGAATGGCCGTGGTTTTTATTCTTATACGAATAAAAAGCGTTCATTTTGGTTCTTCGGCAAGAAATCCAAAGAAGTTGATGCATCGATTTATACCTTATTAAAAATCAAGCCAGCGATAAAAATATTACCTGCTGATATTGCCCGGCGTTGTGTAATGCTGATGTTGAATGAGGCCGTTCGCTGTTTGGATGAGGGGATTATAAGAAGTCCCCGTGATGGTGATATTGGTGCTGTATTTGGCATTGGGTTCCCGCCGTTTCTGGGTGGGCCATTCCGTTATATTGATAAACTTGGCAGTGATAAGGTTGTCGAAATTTTACGTCGGCTGGAACAACAGCATGGAGAGAGGTTTACGCCATGCGCAGGTTTAATCCAGATGGCTGAACAGAAAAAGACATTTTACTCATAGCTTATGGTTTTATGCCCCCATAGATTTCAAGATGCAGGGGATACCTAAATCAATCACATCGGCTCTTTTCATCAAGAGCCGTTTTTTTGCCGGGAATTATTACCATTTTTCATGGTTTTTATTTTTCATATAATAAAGAAATAGACACACATGGAACGACAGATATATCAACTGTTTTTAACCATTTTATTTGCCCTTTTTTTAGGGCAGAATGCCAATTAATGCTAATTGAAACGTTTTTTATCGAATTTTAGCTTGTTAATATCAAATTAGCCGACTTATTCATACCGTAAATGGCTTGCCTTGAGGTTGGTTCACAATTAACTAGACGGTGGATTATGTACGTTTTTATTATGCGTCACGGTGATGCTGCCTTAGATTCAATCAGTGATACGGCCCGGGAACTGACGCCTCGTGGATGTATGGAATCACGGAAAATGGCTTATTGGCTTGAGCAGCAAGATCCTGATGTTGATTATATCCTGGTCAGTCCTTATCTCCGGGCCGGACAAACCTTAGAGGTCGTCCGTGAATACCTGACATTACCTGACAGTGAGGAAGTGTTAGATGAATTGACTCCATCGGGTGATGTCGCACTGGTCGCCAGCTATTTACATGTTTTATCAACACAAGGGCACAAATCGGTATTGGTGGTTTCCCATTTACCGTTGGTGGGCTATTTGGTTTCTGATCTCTGCCCCGGGCAACCCCCCCCGATGTTTGCGACATCCGGCATTGCTTGTGTGAAGTGGGATTATCAGGCAGCAAAAGGGAGCCTATTGTGGCAAACCTCACCGGCCCAACTAGCGACCAAATTCTAATATCATCTGAGAATCAATTAGCGCTGCGTGAATTCCTCCATCTCGATCAGAATGAGTAACGCGGCGTTCCCTCCCCACTCTTTAGGAGCCTGATGAAAGGCGATAATATCGGGATGTTGGGCAAGCCATAAGGGGGCCTGTTGCTTGAGAATATGTTTACCGTGGCCATGCATCACGCAGGCACAATAGACGTGTTCACGGCGGCAGGCTGCAATCAAAGCCCCAATCTCTTGTTTGGCCTGTAACTGGGTTAATCCATGTAAATCCAGAAAAAGCTCAGGTGAATAATCGCCCCGGCGTAATTTCTTTAATTCATAATGATTGGCACCTTCCCGAAGGTAACGGGTCGGGCCTTCCGTATCCAAATTGGGTTGGAACTCATCGGAAAAATAGTAACTGGCATCAACCTGTTCTTGCATAAGACGTTCAGGGGCGACATGACTTATTTTTTTTCTTTTCGGGGTATGGGTAACCGTATCTTGGACAATGCGACGAGATCCCGCAACAGACGTTCTGAATAGACTGATGTCTTCTTGGTTTAATCGGTTTTTCTTCTTCATTACACGTTAATTCACTCACAAATTTCGCTAAGTGTACCTGATTTTTTGCGATTTTTCTTAGGCACCATCATTTTTAGCAACAAGCTGTTCACAAAATGATTTGACAATCGTGTTTGGTTATAAAATAAATGTATATACAACATAAAAATTGATATCAATAAGAAAGAATAACAGGACGATAATCATGTCGATTGAACTGAAAGACAGCGATGTTATTTGGCGCAATGCCAGACTTGCCACAATGAACGCTACAATAAAGGGCATTGATGGTAAAAATCATTATGGAATGTTAGAGCAGCATGATCTTATTGTGCGGAATGAAAAGATCTTGGCCGTTCTGCCAACGGAGAGTGTGCCAGCCAACCACTGTCAGATTATTGATGTCGGACAGCGACTAATCACTCCGGGTTTGATCGACTGCCATACCCATCTGGTTTTCGGGGGTAATCGTGCATCGGAATGGGAGCAGCGGTTAAATGGGGTTTCTTATGAAGAAATCAGTGCTAAAGGGGGCGGGATTAATTCCACTGTCACTGCCACTCGCCATAGTTCGGCCCGACAATTGGAAATGGCTGCCCAGAAGCGTCTCAATGCGCTGATTGCCGAAGGCGTCACCACCATTGAAGTGAAATCAGGCTATGGGCTGGATCTGGAGAATGAAGAGAAACAGCTAAATGTAGTACTGGCATTGGCACAGAAAAATCCCATCGAAATAAGCCCAACACTACTGTCAGCTCATGCCGTTCCCCCGGAATATAACCATGACCCTGATTCCTATATTCATCTAGTGTGTGACTCCATCCTGCCCACCCTGTGGCAAAAACAGTTATTCGAATCCGTGGATGTATTCTGCGAAACCGTCGGTTTTAACCTTAGCCAGACCAAGCGTCTGTTTGATGCAGCCGCTCACCTGAATATCCCTGTAAAAGGTCACGTTGAGCAACTTTCCAATTTGGGCGGGAGTGAACTGGTTGCTGAATATCAGGGGCTGTCAGTGGATCATCTCGAATATTTGGATGAAAAAGGCATTCAGGCTCTCAGCCGTAGTGGAACGGTTGCCGTGTTGTTGCCCGGGGCATTTTATTTCCTGAAAGAGACGAAGCGTCCACCTATCGCATTATTGCGTGAATATGGTGTTCCGATGGCTATTTCGACAGATTTTAATCCCGGCACCAGTCCTTTTGCTTCCTTGCGCCTGATCATGAACATGGCTTGTGTGCAGTTTGGTTTAACACCAGAAGAAGCGTGGCAAGGTGTTACAATCCATGCGGCTCGCGCATTGGGGCGGGCAAATAGCCACGGCCAATTATCTGCGGGTTATAGGGCAGATTTCATTGTCTGGGATGCTCATAACCCGGTGGATATTTTATATGAGATAGGTCATAACCCATTGGTTTATCGCATTTATCGCGGAAAAATCACGCATCATGACCACGTAAGTCAAGCTGATGATAATGACATTGGCAATCATTAATAGTGGCGAGGGAAAGAAGATGAATTTATGGCATCCAACATCAGAAAACATTTGGCAAGGGCGTAATGATCTTGCTGAAGCCGATAATGCTTTGCGTGTATTCCAGACCATAAAACAGCCCGTCAGTTTCTCTCCAGAAGCATTTCCTCATCATATTGCGCTAGTGGGTTTTGAGTGTGATGAAGGCGTCAAACTTAACCAAGGTCGTCCGGGAGCGAAATTGGGGCCTGAATATTTGCGTCAATCATTGGCGAATTTAGCCAGTTATCAGGGGCATGATCGGCTGGTGGATTTGGGGAATATTCGTGCTAATCCTGAAAAATTAAGTGAAGCGCAGAATGCCCTCAGTGATGCTGTCCACCATTGCCTGCAACATAAGATGAAAACCCTGATTTTTGGTGGCGGGCATGAAACGGCATTTGCTCATGGCATGGGGATTTATCGCGCGTTTCCGACACAACGCATAGGCATCATTAATTTTGATGCGCATCTGGATCTGCGAAATTCACCGCAGCCGACATCAGGAACCCCATTCCGGCAGCTTGCCCATTATTGCCAGCAGCACCAGCGCCCGTTTAATTATACTTGCATCGGTGCCAGTTTGGCGTCAAATACCCAAGCGTTGTTGGATGAGGCCAATCACCTTGATGTCACGATTATTTGGGATACTCAGTGTGTTGAACCCATGCCGGACAAGCTACAGCAGCAATTACAAGATATCATTAATCAAGTGGATATCATCTATATGACCATCGATCTGGATGTGTTACCCATTTGGCAGATGCCGGCCGTTTCCGCTCCGGCTGCGTTGGGTGTTCCGCTGGACCGTTTATTGCCATTCATTCAACTTATTTGTCAGAGCAAAAAATTACAAGCCGTAGATTTGGTCGAACTCAATCCTTTGTATGATATTCAAGGAATGGGGGGAAAAGCGGCGGCCCGTCTTGCATGGCAATTGGTGCACTGGTGGCATGAATAAATGGCATGAATAAATGATATGAATAAAAAGTAGAAGGAATTGATAGTGACGGCCGATTTATCAGATACATTGGCCAAGCCAGTGCCAATGTATGCGAAAGTCAAACAGACGATTGTTGAAAAAATCTATACAGGAGAATGGAAACCCCATGATCGGGTTCCTTCTGAGGCAGAATTAGTCAGGCAGTTTAACTGTAGTCGCATGACCGCTAACAGGGCACTGAGAGAGCTGACGGCGGAGGGATTTCTGTTCCGCCTGCAAGGTGTAGGATCGTTTGTTTCTGAGCCGAAAGGACAGTCGGCTCTGTTTGAAATCCACAGTATTGCGGATGAAATTGCTTCACGCTCTCATCAACACAGTTGCAAGGTGCTGAAACTTTCTGAGGTGAATGCCAATATGACACAGGCAGCGGAATTTGGTATTGCGGTCGGTTCGCCTATCTACCATTCCATCATTCTACATTATGAAAATGATATGCCAGTTCAGATTGAAGATCGCTATGTCAATGCTCAGGCTGCGCCGGAGTATTTAAGGCAAGATTTTAGCCAACAAACGGCCCATGATTATTTATCGCAAGTCGCGCCCTTGACGGAAGGCGAGCATATCGTTGAAGCCGTCGCGGGAGATGCCCGTTCTTGTCGACTATTGCAAATTGAGGCAAATACGCCTTGTTTGTCAATCAGCCGCCGAACGTGGTCGAAAACAGGTATTGTTTCCAGTGCCAAGTTATTGTTTCCGGGCCATCGATATAAATTAAAAGGGCATTTTAGTTCATAGTCTGCTTATTTGGGCCACAAAAACCTCTTTAACCCAAAAGGAAAAGAGGTTTTTTATCCATGATGGCGGCATCCAGTTGTGACGACAATGTAAAGCAAATGTGATATAAAACACAAAACCAGCAAAAAAATTCCCCGATTTATCACCAAGTAAATCATTGTCATCTTATTGATATTTATCATAAATGATAATGTACCCCCGATCATCAACTTTATCTGCGTCACATTTTTGCCTATTGAATATACATGTATATACAACTATACAATTAACAAAATACATCAAGATGAAATAGGAAAAATCGTGACGAGACAAAATAATAAATTCCGCAACGTCATTATCCGTGCCCCTAGAGGAACACAACTCACAGCAAAAAGTTGGCTGACGGAAGCCCCTCTCCGTATGCTGATGAACAACCTTGATCCTGATGTGGCTGAAAACCCGAATGAATTAGTGGTTTATGGCGGGATCGGCCGCGCAGCCAGAAATTGGGCAAGTTATGAAAAAATCGTTGAGACGCTGAAAAATCTGGAAAATGACGAAACCTTGCTGGTGCAGTCAGGCAAACCCGTGGGCGTTTTCAAAACACATGCAAATGCCCCACGGGTATTAATCGCAAATTCGAATTTAGTTCCACATTGGGCGACGTGGGAACATTTCAACGAATTGGATGCCAAGGGGCTGGCGATGTATGGCCAGATGACAGCGGGGAGCTGGATATATATTGGCAGTCAGGGCATTGTCCAAGGGACTTACGAAACTTTTGTGGAAGCCGGACGCCAGCATTACAACGGCAGTTTAACCGGACGCTGGGTATTGACGGCGGGTCTGGGTGGCATGGGAGGCGCACAGCCATTAGCCGCAACATTGGCAGGTGCATCTTCACTGACCATAGAATGCCAGCAAAGCCGCATCGATTTTCGTCTGCGTACCAAGTATGTGGATGAGCAGGCTATTGACCTGGATGATGCTTTGGCACGTATTCAGCGCTATACCCATGAAGGTAAAGCCGTCTCAGTCGCATTGTGCGGCAACGCGGCAGAGATCTTGCCTGAGCTGGTACGCCGTGGCGTTCGTCCTGATATGGTCACGGATCAAACCAGCGCCCATGATCCCTTACATGGTTATTTGCCAATAGGCTGGACATGGGAAGCCTATTGCCGCCGCGCTGAAACTGAACCAGAGGCCGTGATTCAGGCGGCAAAATCCTCAATGGCGGTGCATGTTGAAGCCATGCTGGCCTTCCAGAAGCAGGGCGTGCCGACTTTCGATTATGGTAATAATATCCGTCAAATGGCGAAAGAATCAGGTGTTGAACATGCCTTTGATTTTCCCGGATTTGTTCCCGCTTACATTCGTCCTCTGTTCTGCCGTGGTATCGGGCCTTTCCGGTGGGCAGCCCTTTCCGGTGATCCTGAAGATATCTATAAAACCGATGCCAAAGTAAAAGAGCTGTTGCCTGATGATACCCATTTACACCGCTGGTTGGATATGGCGAGAGAACGCATCAGTTTCCAAGGCTTGCCGGCGCGTATTTGCTGGGTAGGGCTGGGGGATCGCGCCAAATTGGGATTGGCCTTTAATGAAATGGTACGCAGTGGAGAACTTTCTACACCCATCGTCATTGGTCGTGACCATTTGGATTCTGGCTCTGTAGCCAGTCCCAACCGTGAAACTGAATCCATGCAGGATGGTTCTGATGCGGTTTCAGACTGGCCTCTACTGAATGCCTTGTTAAACACAGCCAGCGGCGCGACATGGGTTTCCCTGCATCATGGCGGTGGTGTCGGCATGGGGTTCTCGCAGCATTCCGGCATGGTAATTGTCTGCGATGGCACTGATGAAGCCGCAGAACGCATTGCCCGTGTATTACACAACGATCCGGCAACAGGCGTTATGCGACATGCTGATGCGGGTTATGAGCTGGCTATCCAGTGTGCGAAAGCACAGGGTCTGAACCTGCCAATGATTGATGCAAAATAAGGAGCGTTATTGATATGAGAAATATTACTATTCATCCGGGAAAAATGACGCTTGAAGCGTTACGTCATGTTTATCAGCATCCTGTGCACATAAGTCTGGACGAGCAATGCTTCCCTGCCATAGAAAGCAGTGTTGCTTGTGTAAATCGCATCATCAGTGAAAACAGAACCGCTTACGGTATCAACACCGGTTTTGGCTTACTGGCAAATACCCGCATTGCAGAACAAGATTTGGAAGAGTTGCAACGTTCTATCGTAATGTCACATGCAGCGGGAGTGGGTAAACCTTTGTCGGATGACATTGTCCGATTGGTTATGGTATTGAAAATCAACAGCCTGGCCCGTGGTTATTCTGGCATTCGGCTGGAAGTCATTCAGAGTTTGGTTGCTTTGGTTAACGCGGAGGTTTATCCCTGCATCCCAAGTAAAGGTTCCGTGGGGGCTTCAGGAGATTTGGCCCCATTGGCACATATGAGCCTGTTATTGTTGGGTCAAGGTAAAGCCCGCTATCGTGGAGAATGGCTCCCCGCCAAACTCGCGCTGGAAAAAGCAGGACTCAAGCCGATTAGTCTGGTCGCAAAAGAAGGGCTGGCGTTGCTCAATGGAACGCAAACTTCAACCGCTTTTGCCTTGAAAGGTCTTTTTGCCGCCGAAGATTTACTGGCATCGGCCGTTGTTTGTGGCGCGTTGTCTGTTGAAGCCGCCCTTGGTTCCCGTAAGCCATTTGACGCACGTATTCATGAAGCCCGTGGTCAAAAAGGGCAAATTGATGTGGCAACCCTCTATCGTTGGGTTTTGGAAGAGCAAAGCGGTCTCTCCGAATCCCACAAAAACTGTCCGAAAGTTCAAGACCCTTATTCACTGCGTTGCCAGCCACAAGTGATGGGAGCCTGCTTAACCCAGATCCGCCACGCTGCCGATGTGATTATGGTTGAGGCCAACGCCGTTTCCGATAACCCGTTGGTATTTACTGAAGAGGATGAAGTGATTTCTGGCGGTAACTTCCATGCAGAACCTGTCGCGATGGCATCGGATAATCTGGCCATCGCGTTGGCAGAAATCGGCTCCCTGTCAGAACGTCGCATTGCCTTGCTGATGGACAGTAATATGTCTCAGCTACCGCCCTTCTTGGTCGAAAACAGCGGCGTGAACTCCGGTTTTATGATTGCTCAGGTCACTGCGGCAGCGCTGGCAAGTGAAAACAAAGCCTTGGCGCATCCTTCCAGCGTAGATAGCTTGCCAACGTCTGCCAATCAGGAAGATCACGTATCAATGGCCCCCGCTGCTGGCCGTCGCTTGTGGGAAATGGCCGATAACGTGCGCGGAATTTTAGCCATTGAATGGTTGACTGCCTGTCAGGGCATGGATTTTCGTCATGGATTAAAGAGCAGCCCGGTACTGGAAAAAGCCCGCCATATTCTGCGTGGTAAAGTTGCGCATTATGATAAAGACCGTTTTTTCGCCCCTGATATTGAGGAGGCCATCCAACTGTTGGCTGAACAGCAACTTTCTGCCTTGTTGCCCACAGGAAAGATCTTAGAAAACTAAACACAAACACATCGTTTTAGGCCGGGCAATATCCGGCCTTATCGTAGTATTTATCTTTTCCAATCTAATAATAAAAGTCACAAGGATAAATCATGCAAAACAGTTCACAACTCAAGCGAGGGTTAAGTCTTCGCCACATTCGATTTATGGCGCTGGGATCGGCCATTGGCACAGGGCTTTTCTATGGATCAGCCGAAGCCATTAAAGCGGCGGGGCCGGCGGTATTGTTAGCCTATGCGATGGGTGGGGCAGCCGTTTTTATGGTCATGCGGGCATTGGGGGAAATGGCGGTACATCGTTCAGCCCCCGGCTCTTTCTCCTATTATGCCACTCATTACTTAGGGCCATTGGCGGGTTTCTTGACCGGATGGACTTACGTTTTTGAAATGCTGGTTGTTTGTCTGGCTGACGTCACTGCATTTGGCATCTATATGAAACTCTGGTTTCCCCATGTTGATCAGTGGATTTGGGTACTCGGTATCGTCTTTTTCATCGGGGCGATAAATTTATGTAATGTCAAAGTGTTTGGTGAAATGGAATTCTGGCTTTCTATCGTCAAAGTGGCTGCGATTATTGCCATGATTGTGGGTGGTTTTGCCATTATGATGTATGGCTTCAGTCAAGAATCCGGGCATGTCACGGGTTTATCAAATTTATGGGAACATGGCGGCTTCATGCCAAATGGTATTGCGGGGGTGATTGCCTCATTTACGGTTGTGATGTTTGCATTTGGTGGCATTGAAGTGATTGGTATTACCGCCAGTGAAGCGAAAAACCCGGAAAAATCTATCCCACGTGCAATCAATGCCGTTCCGTTCCGTATCTTGCTGTTCTATGTGCTGACTCTGTTTGTTTTGATGTGCATTTATCCGTGGAATCAAGTGGGGCAAAACGGCAGCCCATTTGTCCAAATATTCTCCAATCTGGGCATTGATTCGGCCGCGAATATTTTGAACATTGTCGTGATTACTGCTGCCATTTCAGCGATCAACAGCGATATCTTCGGTGCCGGTCGGATGATGTATGGCATGGCGCAAGAAAAACAGGCTCCCGCTTCTTTCACACAATTGACTAAGAATGGCGTACCGTGGATCACCGTGTTGGCAATGTCAGGGGTTTTGCTATTGGGCGTTGTTTTGAACTACCTGCTGCCGGAAAAAGTATTCGGGATCATTGCCTCCATTGCAACATTTGCAACCGTTTGGGTATGGCTGATGATTCTGCTGTCACAATACATGATGCGTCGTAACATGCCCGCCGAAGAGGTCAGACAGCTTAAGTTCCCTGTTCCCCTATGGCCTGTCGCCCCCGCCCTGACCATTGCGTTTATGGCATTTGTTATTGCGGTGTTGGGATACTTTCCCGGAACCCGGATTGCATTGTACGTTGGGATGGTATGGATAGCATTACTGACGATTAGCTATTACCTATGGGTGAAAAAAACCAGATAATACAAGCTGGGCAGACCATCCGGTACATGCTGGATGGTTCTTTCATTCCATCGCAAATAAATCTGCATTACAGTCATTTTGTCCCCTGACACGCTCTTTTCCTTGATCCGATTTTTATAAACACAATTTCTCACTGAGACAATTCATATGCTCAGAAAGCTGATTTGTGTCAAGGATCATGGCAAACTAGCGCGTTAATCCATTTTTTGTCGTTCGGAGGTTTTCTTGGATAAGATTTTTGTGGATGAGGCAGTTGCAGAGCTGCAAACCATTCAGGATATGTTGCGTTGGTCTACCAGCCGTTTCAATGCCGCCAATATCTTTTATGGTCATGGAACGGATAACCCGTGGGATGAAGCGTTGCAATTGGTGCTTCCCACGCTGTATCTGCCTTTGGATATTCCAGAATCCATGATGACATCGCGTCTGACATCAACAGAGCGCCATCGCATTGTTGAGCGTGTCCTTCGCCGTATCAATGAGCGTATTCCGGTTGCTTATCTGACCAATCGTGCGTGGTTCTGTGGTCATGAATTTTATGTTGATGAGCGGGTTTTGGTGCCTCGTTCACCCATCGGTGAATTGATTAACAATCAATTTGCCGGATTAATTCCGCACGAACCATTGACTATTTTGGATCTTTGTACCGGAAGCGGCTGTATTGCGATTGCTTGCGCTCACGCATTTCCTGAAGCAGAAGTGGATGCCGTTGATATCTCAGCCGATGCATTGTCAATTACGGAACAGAATATTGAGAGTCATGGGCTTTCGCATCGCGTGATCCCGATGAGTTCTGATCTATTCCGTGATATGGCACCGATGAAGTACGACCTGATTGTCACTAATCCCCCGTATGTGGATGAAGAAGACATGAGCGATCTACCTGATGAATTCCGCTGTGAGCCAGAATTAGGATTGGCTGCGGGAGTTGATGGTCTGCAATTGGTCTGCCGCATTCTTGCAACTGCACCTGATTTCCTCACGGAAGATGGGGTACTGATATGTGAAGTGGGCAATAGCATGGTTCACCTGATTGGACAGTACCCTGAAATACCCTTTACATGGTTGGAATTCGAACAGGGGGGGAATGGCGTTTTCATGTTAACCCGCCAGCAATTAGTTGAGTATCACGAATATTTCCATCAATTCAAAGATTAATCATTTTTCTTGGTACTCAATGGTTAAGACTGATACTGCATTAAATTATATCCAATAAATATCCAGTCACAGCGTAACCCACAAAATTGTGGCCTGAAAAATGAGGGATATAAAGGCAAATAAAATTGCTGAAATAAGATAGGTTTTAATCATTGGGTGAGTTATTGTTATTCGATCTCATTTTTAACGCACAAATAATGATGGCAGGGTAGGAATGGCAGGAAATAGTATTGGGCAGTTTTTTCGTGTTACCACGTTTGGTGAATCTCACGGAATCGCATTGGGATGTATTGTGGATGGCGTTCCGCCGGGCATTGCTATTACGGAAGCCGATTTACAAATCGACCTGGACAGGCGTCGTCCGGGAACTTCCCGTTATACAACACAACGCCGTGAGCCTGATCAAGTGCGTATTCTTTCCGGTGTTTTTGACGGGGTAACAACAGGCACCAGCATTGGCCTGACGATTGAGAATACCGATCAACGTTCACAGGATTACAGTGCGATTAAAGATGTATTCCGCCCGGGTCACGCTGACTATACCTATGAACAGAAATATGGACTGCGTGATTACCGTGGTGGTGGGCGTTCATCTGCCCGTGAAACCGCCATGCGTGTTGCGGCCGGGGCGATTGCCAAAAAATATCTGTTCGAAAAACATGGCATTCTCATTCGTGCCTGCCTGACCCAGATGGGTGATATTCATTGTGAACTGAAAAATTGGGAACTCGTTGAACAAAATCCTTTTTTCTGCCCTGATGAGCGTCAATTGCCCCAACTTGATGCCTTACTGCGAGCTTTGAAAAAAGAGGGGGATTCTATTGGTGCGAAAGTCACCGTCGTTGCTGAAAATGTCCCCGCCGGGCTGGGAGAGCCTGTTTTTGATCGTTTGGATGCGGATATCTCTCATGCATTGATGAGTATTAATGCGGTGAAAGGTGTTGAAATCGGTGACGGTTTCGGTGTTGTAAACTTACGTGGCAGCGAAAACCGCGATGAAATTACAACGCAGGGGTTCACCAGCAACCATGCCGGCGGCATTCTGGGCGGGATCAGCAGCAGTCAACCGATTATCGCCCATATCGCCTTGAAACCCACATCCAGCATTACGGTATCAGGCAGGACAATCAATCGCCAGGGAGAAGACGTGGATATGGTGACCCGTGGCCGACACGATCCTTGTGTGGGTATCCGTGCGGTACCTATTGCCGAGGCGATGATGGCGATAGTGCTGATGGATCATTTACTGCGTCAGCGGGCGCAATGTGCTGACGTGATACCACCGCTTCCACGCTGGTAGGTAAAATAGCGACCTGCATAGACACGTTCTGGTTGATGCCGAAAGACATCGTGATGATGGACAAGCAGTTTTCTGGTGAGATGAATAATGGAATGGTCATTACTGGGACCGGAAATTTACGGTTTACTCTTTTGTGTGGCGATAGTCGCGGGATTTATTGATTCCATTGCCGGTGGGGGAGGGTTATTAACCATTCCCGCGCTGTTATCGGTAGGGGTTTCTCCTGTTCAGGCATTGGCAACAAGTAAATTACAGGCTGTAGGTAGCTCTTTATCTGCCAGCCTTTATTTTATCCGTCGTGGCGTAGTGGACTTGCGTTCCCAGCGTTTTGCGATCGTCATGACGATAGTTGGCGCCATGTTCGGTGCTTTACTGGTTCAATTTGTGTCACCGGATTTTCTGCGTTACTTATTGCCCACATTGGTGATGATCATCGGTCTTTATTTTTTACTGGTACCCAATATTGGGGCAGAAGATCGGCAACGTCGCCTTGGCCCAGTGGCATTTGGTTGTCTTGTCGGGTGTGGAATTGGTTTTTATGATGGTGTGTTTGGGCCGGGAACGGGTTCCTTTTTCGCGCTGGGCTATGTCATGCTTTGCGGATACAATCTGGCGAAAGCAACCGCCCATGCCAAGGTACTGAACTTTGCGTCTAACATGGGAGCGTTGGGCTTTTTTATCCTTGGCGGGCAGGTTTTGTGGCTCGTGGGTTTTGTCATGTTGATCGGGCAAATCATTGGTGCTCGATTCGGCGCCAGTTTGGTACTGAACAAAGGGCAAAAACTGATCCGCCCAATGTTGGTGACCATTTCTTTTTTGATGAGCATCAAACTTCTCTATGACCACCACGGAGAGACTATCCGTTCCTGGCTGGCGTTTTATTTTTGATTTTGGGATATTGCATTAATTCATGACTGCACATCACTATCAACAACTGATTGAAATTTTTAATAATTGCTTTAGCGATGACTATAACACTCGCTTGATAAAAGGTGATGATGAGCCGATTTATCTGCCCGCAGATGAGGAAGTGAGCTATAACCGGATTGTGTTTGCCCATGGTTTTTATGCCAGTGGGTTACATGAAATTTCGCATTGGTGCATTGCGGGAAAAGAGCGCCGCAAGCGGGTCGATTTCGGTTACTGGTACTGCCCTGATGGGCGTGATGCCCAGACTCAGGAAGCGTTTGAAAAAGTGGAAATCAAACCGCAGGCATTGGAATGGTTATTTTGCGTAGCGGCGGGTTTTCCTTTCAATGTCAGTTGTGACAACCTCGAAGGGGATGTTGAGCCGGATCGCCTTGCTTTTCAGCGAAAAGTACATGCACAAATTATGCAACACCTTGAACATGGAATACCCACACGGGCAGCATGCTTTATTCAGGGTCTGCAATCGTTTTACAATACGCCGCCACTAAAAGCAGAACATTTTCCTTATCCGGAAGATCCTTTTGCTCATTGAAATTGATTTTGAGGAAGAAAATAATGCTCGCAGAGTTTGAAACACACATTCTGGCGCAAATTGATGACATGGTTGAACATGCCAGTGATGACGAATTATTTGCTGGTGGATACCTCCGTGGGCATTTAACATTGGCTGTTGCTGAATTAGAGCAAGAAGGTGCAAATACCGTTGAACACCTTCATCAACGTGTTGAAGAAAGTGTTCATAAAGCGATTAAAGCGGGAGAACTCACCCCACCCGATCAGGTGTTGGTTTTGGCAACCTGGCAGAGACTGTTGGCTGGCGTGAAAGCCTAACGCATTGATAAAAAATTAAGGGCTATTGATATAGCCCTTAATTTTTCTGCCTGAATCAGGTAATGACTGATTTACGATTACAAAAAAATTCGGAGCACCTCTCAATTATTATCATAAATAGCGAAAATTCAATCGTTATTGATCTTTTTATCATAAATATGAAGTAAAGTTATGTGGTTTATTAAGTTGACGCCAAATATATCTTTAGAGTTAATTTGATGTGGGAATGTGTTTCCCCCTTATTTATTATTGAAATTGTTAGGGTGTTAATATATTGAATGCAATGAGTGTGGATAATAAATAGAATAATAACTCTATGTTTGTCTTTATCTTAGGAAGGTTTTCTCAATAACCAGGAAATAATGGTGGAATATAACTTTTTATTAGGCTAACAAATGGAATCATTTTCTATTATTCAAAAATAATTGTGTTATTAGTGGAACGTCTGATGATTAAAATAATGAGGAATGTTAGAGTTTGGGTAATGATATATTGAAGGACTATACCCAAAATAATTCGAGTTGCATCGCGGCGGCAAGGGAGTGAATCCCCGGGAGCATAGATAACTATGTGACCGGGGTGAATGAGCGTAGCCAACAAAGAGGCAACTTGAAGTATGACGGGTATAAATCTTTCACCTGAATAGGTGACTAAAGTTATTAAATAACAACATGATAGTGATATACAGACAAGTCACAGGCCAGACCTGATAGATTTAAAGATACAGCCGACAAAGCGGTCACTTGAAAGACGATGAGGATAAATAAAGGAATCGATAACATCTCGCATTATAAAAACAGATGAATTCTTCTTGAGAATTTAAGGTTGGAAAAGGATACTTCAGGAGATGATGTCATGAAGCAGAAAGGCAGTTCTGCCCAAAGTGAATATGGATATTATACCACAAATAATAAAATACTTTTGTTACCTGAATCGATGAGTTATAGCTCCTTAAAGTTTTCATGGGAAAAGGTGATGAATACAACATTAGAAAAAAGAGTTGAAAATCTGGAATCAGATGTTGCACAAATAAAAACAGATGTTGCGGTCATAAAATCAAACTATGCGACAAAAGCTGACATTGAAGTTGTGAGGACATTGATTCATAAAGAAATAAGCGCTGGCCGTAGCGATATATCATTGTTAAATGGTGGAATGGTCTCTGTGCGCAAGGATATCTCATCATTGAACAGTGAGGTGGTCTCTGTACGTAAAGATACCTCATCACTGAACAGTGAAATGGTCTCTGTGCGCAAAGATACCTCATCATTGAACAGTGAGGTGGTCTCTGTACGTAAAGATACCTCATCACTGAACAGTGAAATGGTCTCTGTGCGCAAAGATACCTCATCACTGAACAGTGAAATGGTCTCTGTGCGTAAAGATACCTCATCACTGAACAGTGAAATGGTCTCTGTGCGCGAGGATATCTCATCATTAAACAGTGAGGTGGTCTCTGTGCGTAAAGATATCTCATCACTGAACAGTGAAATGGTCTCTGTACGCAAGGATATCTCATCACTGAACAGTGAAATGGTCTCTGTACGCAAGGATATCTCATCACTGAACAATGAAATGGTCTCTGTACGCAAGGATATCTCATCACTGAACAATGAAATGGTCTCTGTGCGCGAGGATATTTCATCACTGAACAATGAAATGGTCTCTGTACGCAAGGATATCTCATCACTGAACAATGAAATGGTCTCTGTGCGCGAGGATATTTCATCACTGAACAGTGAAATGGTCTCTGTACGCAAGGATATCTCATCACTGAACAGTGAAATGGTCTCTGTACGCAAGGATATCTCATCACTGAACAATGAAATAGTTTCTGTGCGCGAGGATATCTCATCACTGAACAGTGAAATGGTCTCTGTACGCAAGGATATCTCATCACTGAACAGTGAAATGGTCTTTGTGCGCAAAGATATCTCATCACTGAACAGTGATATGTCCTCTGTGCGCGAGGATATTTCTTCCATGAAGAAGGATATCGCCTCCACAAATGGAGATATATTATCGATACATCAGAGAATATCATCCCTGCATGAAAGCATGTCTGAGAAAATAGTTTCTCAAACTAAATGGATGGTAACAATAATGTTTGGTCTTTCTGGTATGATTATTGCCGCAATGAGGCTTATGCTTTGAATCCAGCAACGATTTAATTTAGTTGAGTTTTTTACTTTTACTATTAATGAAATAAGTAAAATTGAGTAATTGCCAGAGTAAACTATGTTTTCTATTCGCTTAACACAAGATACAGATGCAAGCCAATTACTTGCAATAGAATATTCCGCTGCAAAATTGTTTAGTTTTATACCGGAATTGGCTTGGATAGCCAATGGTCATGTGCAAACAGAACAGCAGCATTGGGATTATATTTCGCAAGGCAATAGCTGGGTTGCCATTAATGAATGTTCTCAGCCGGTTGGTTTTATCTTGGCTAAACCGTTAGATAATGGCCTGCATATTATGGAGCTTTCCGTGCATGAAGGTTGGCAGAGAAAAGGTATCGGAAAGGCGTTGGTTGAGAAAGTCGTTCAAGTAGCGGAACAACGTTATCTTCAAGCCGTGACATTGACAACTTTTCGTGAGGTGAGTTGGAATGCGCCTTTTTATCATAGCCTGGGATTTAACATCTTGGACTCTCAGCAGATTACTGAACCATTACGCCAAATATTACAAAGTGAAATTGATTACGGATTTGCTGAAGAACAACGCTGTGCAATGAAACGTTTGATCTCCACCCCTGAACGCTGTGCTGATTTTTGAGAATGAGGACACTGGGTTTTGCATCAGGCACTATGTTTTCCATCAGGTGCTATGTTTTCCATCAGGTGCTGTGTTTTCCATCAGGCACTATGTTTTCCATTAGGCACTATGTTTTCCATACATGGTGCCTGATGCCGAAGAATAAGTTGCTTTAAGGTTTTTCTGTTTTAACTGTTTTGCCCCGTAATAATTTTCTAACCCAAAAGCGATTGGGATGTAAGGCGGCTAATGTTTCATCATCCAGTGGTAATGCTTCCCCAAAAATCTGACTTGCCAATAATTCAGCACTTAGCGGAGCGGAACACAAGCCACGAGAACCTAACGCACCAATCACGAATAAATTAGGGTAACAAGGCGACTCTTCGATAACGTCATCAGTTTTCATCTGATGAGATAAATTAGCATACTTTTCTATAATCTCACGAAGAACAGGAACATTTCCAACCATTGGCATATGATCCCGAATAACACATCGTATACCTTGGCGGGACTTTTCTTCCGCAATGTTAACTTCCTGTACCCAATCGACCTCAGGAAAACATTTCAATAAACGATCACGGTTTTCTTGCTGTTCAGTAGAAGAATATTGTGTATTCAATTGTTGGCGCTGATAACTGGCACCAATACAGTGATATTGATTATTGGGATTAGCCGGCGTCATGTATCCATCGTAACACAATACGCTTTTCAGTTGATTGAGGCAGCTTGTGGTTGGGATATGGCTAACTTGACCGCGAACTGCGGTGACTGGAAGTTTTTTAGTTTGTTCGAATTCTGGCAGACAGTGACCATTGGCAATAATAACCACATCATGGTTTTTGTGTTGTAGGTTTTCCTTATATTCAACCTGCAATTGCCAACTATTTTCATTTTGAATTAGCTGAGTCACCTTATGATTAAAATAAACCCGCATTCCACGTTGTTCAGCACGTTTTATTATCGCCTGAGTGAGTTGTGCGGGGTATAACCATCCTCCTCGCGGATAGTGAATACCATGATGATTAACGTCCAATCCACTTACATGGCTTAATTGTTGGCGATCCATCCCGAGTGCAATGGCTTCTGGCCATGATGATTGCAGCATTTTATTGATTTTTTTGCCACTTTTTTCATCGTAAGCCAATTGACTGACACCACACCATTGGTAGTCAAATAACACATTTTCATCGATGAGTTGATCATATTGACGGCGGGCAAAAGTAAATGCTGACGTAAAGAAACGTTCCAGTGGATCGTTATCGCCATTCAATAGGGGGTAAATGGCTCCCTGCTGATTACCTGATGCGTTCTGAGCTGGTTGTTCGTCCTGACAATATAATGTGACCTTGGCTCCACGGCGTAATAGAGTCAGTGCGGTTAATGCACTCGCAATACCGCCCCCGATGATGGCAATATCATCAGAATGAATCGCTGTTTGAGAATTAACCGCTGTTTGAAAACGAATCGCTGCCTGGCGAGAAAACCATGGCGTGTGGGATAAAGAAAGAGACGGGTTTTCTGATGGAGACAAAATTCCGGTCAGCATCTCTCTTTTACGTCCAAATCCTTTAACCTTCGTGACAGTAAAACCGGCGTCCTGTAATCCTCGTCGAACTGTTCCGGCGGAGGTAAAAGTGGCAAATGTACCTCCGGGGCGACAAAATTTTGCCATTGCAGCGAACAGTTGTTCGCTCCACATCTGTGGGTTTTTGGCGGGGGCAAAACCATCTAAAAACCAAGCGTCAATTTTTCCGGTTAGATTTGCAGTGATTTTTGGTAATAGATCATTTACGTCCCCAAACCAAAGATCTAATGTGATCGCGCCATTATCCAGAATTAACCTATGGCATCCCGCCAGCGCCAAGGGCCATTGCTGGCATAATTGTTCAGAAAACACTTGAAGTTCTGGCCAGCGTTGGTGCGCAGTTTTCAGGTCTGCTGGCTTTAATGGGTATTTTTCAAAACTGATGTAATGAAGTCGTTTTAAGGTAGTTTCAGGATTTTCCTGCCTGAAAAGCGAAAAAGACCGCCAAAGAGTGAGAAAATTCAATCCCGTACCAAACCCCGTTTCTGCAATAACACAGTCTGGACGGACATGGGTGTTAAAGCGTTCAGGAAAATTATTGCCTTTTAAAAATACATATAAAGTTTCTTCCAAGCCATCTTGATTTGAAAAATAAACATCATCAAACTGCTCAGAAATAGGTGTGCCCTGTTCATTCCAGCTTAGGGTTGCGCTGCTGATAGCACTGTTTTTCACAATAATGCCTATAATGTTGACAAGAATAGTATAGAGATTTTAACGGGCTTCATTGGGTTGCACCACCTATGACAGATCTTCTGGAATGAGTCCGGATCAATTTTTCCATCGATTTTTGACCTGATCGGACTTGTTCGGCGTACAAGTGTACGCTAAAGTGCGTATGGGAAATCCCGCAGGCAAACATATTGATGAGGTAAGTAATGAAACGTGCAGTAATCACTGGTCTGGGTATTGTTTCTAGTATTGGTAATAACCAGAAAGAGGTGCTGGAATCTCTGAAAGAGGGCCGTTCCGGGATAACTTTCTCAGAAAAATTTAAAGAGATAGGAATGCGCAGCCATGTTTGGGGCAATGTAAAACTGGATACAACGGGTTTGATTGACCGCAAAACTCAACGTTTTATGAGCGACGCATCTGTTTATGCTTATCTGGCAATGGATGAGGCAATTAAAGATTCGGGCCTGTCGGATGAACAAATTTCTAATTTTCGCACTGGGCTGGTTGTGGGTTCAGGGGGCGGTTCTCCCTATAACCAAGTGGCGGGTTCAGATGGTATGCGTGCTCGCGGGTTGCGTGGTGTTGGGCCATATATGGTTACGCGAGCCATGGCTTCCGGTGTATCAGCCTGTTTAGCAACTCCGTTTAAAATTAAAGGCGTCAATTACTCCATCAGTTCTGCCTGTTCGACTTCTGCGCACTGTATCGGTCACGCCGTTGAGTTAATCCAACTTGGCAAGCAAGATGTTATTTTTGCCGGCGGCGGTGAAGAATTAAGTTGGGAAATGGCATGTGAATTCGATGCCATGGGTGCGCTTTCCACCAAATATAATGAAACACCGGAACTGGCTTCCCGTACTTACGATCAAAGCCGCGATGGTTTTGTGATTGCAGGAGGGGGCGGTATTGTCGTTGTTGAAGAATTAGAACATGCTTTGGCCCGTGGCGCACATATTTACGCCGAAATTGTCGGGTATGGGGCAAACTCGGATGGAGCGGACATGGTTGCACCTTCTGGCGAAGGAGCGGTGCGCTGCATGAAGATGGCACTGGAGGGGGTTGAAGATGGCGTGGACTACATCAATACCCACGGAACTTCGACACCGATTGGTGATTTGAAAGAACTGGAAGCCATCAGAGAAGTGTTTGGTGATAATACCCCTGCTATTTCCGCCACTAAAGCGATGACAGGGCATTCCCTGGGCGCAGCGGGTGCTCATGAAGCGATTTACAGCTTATTGATGTTGGAACATGGTGTTATTGCGCCAAGCATCAATATTGAAAACCTGGATGAAAAAGCATTGGGTATGAATATTATCACTGAACCTACCGAACGCGAGCTAAAAACAGTGATGTCCAATAGCTTCGGGTTCGGCGGTACAAATGCGTCCCTGGTGATGCGCAAGTATTCAGACTGAGCCTTTACATACTGAAAAAACGATCCGCCAAAACGATCAACCAAAATGAAAGCCAATCCATTAACTCTGTGGATTGGCTATTTTAATTATGTGACGTAGTTATGCTGCTGCTTTATTACGCAATTTTTTAATGATGCGTAAAGCGGATGGGATAATAATGACCAATATCGCCAGGATCAGGAGAATTTGCGTAATAGTACTGCCCCACAGTATCTGGAAATCCCCATTACTGATAGATAGCGCACGCCGTAGGTTTTGTTCCAGCATCTCTCCTAAAACGAACCCTAAAATTAATGGTGACATTGGGAAATTCATTTTTCGCAGAATGTAACCAAAAACACCTAACCCAACCATCAATATAAGATCGAATGTAGTACTATGAACGGCATACACGCCGACGGCGGAAATTGTCGCTATTGACGGAACCAGAAACCACATCGGAATATTCAGCATACGGGTAAACAACCCGATCATCGGGATATTCATGATCAGTAACAAAACATTGGCGATCAATAAAGCGGCAATGAGTCCCCAGACGATATCAGGTTGTTCTGTGAACATAGCCGGGCCGGGTGTAATGTTATAAAGCGTCAAAGCACCTATCATTACCGCCGTTGTGCCTGAACCGGGTACCCCAAGAGTGAGCATCGGGATGAATGACCCACACGCTGAAGCATTATTGGCAGCTTCTGGGGCAGCAACCCCGCGAATATCACCTTTGCCAAATGAATCACTGTTGCCACTAATCCGTTTTTCTGTCATGTATGTGATTGCACTGGCGATAGTTGCTCCCGCCCCGGGTAATATACCCACGAAGAAACCAATCACTGAAGAGCGTAAAGTTGGTCCCGCACAGGCCATGGCTTCTTTTCTGTTGAACAAGAGGCGCCCAGTTTTGTTTATCACTTTTTGTCCTGCAGATGTACTCTCCAGCATCAACAAAATTTCACTGACTGAGAACAGACCAATAACGACAACGATAAATTGAATACCATCAGAAAGATGCACGCTATTAAAAGTGAAACGATAAACGCCGGTGTTGGGATCCACACCCACGGTGGCTAAGCCCAGACCGATTAAGGCAGCCAATAATGACTTGACGGGGTTTTGGCTCATCATGCTGCCAAGACAGGCAATGGCAAAAACCATCAATGCAAAATACTCAGCCGGGCCAAACGCTAAAGACCATTGTGCCAGAAGAGGGGCAAACAAGATGATCCCCGTGATGGCTAAAAGTGAACCGCAAAATGAACTGACGGCAGAGATAGAGAGCGCAACGCCTGCCCGCCCTTGTTTCGCCATGGGGTAACCATCAAGAGCCGTCATAATAGCGGCGGCATCTCCCGGTACATTCAGCAAGATTGAAGATATACGTCCGCCATATTCACAGCCAATGTAAACCGTTGCCAATAAAATTAACGCTGACTCTGCCGGTAATTTTAATGCGAAAGCCAGTGGGAGTAAGATTGCCACTCCATTTATGGGGCCAAGGCCCGGCAGTAAACCCACAACCGTACCGATAAAACAACCGATTAATGCAATGACCAAATTTTGGGGCACTAATGCAACTTCAAAGCCTTGGCTCAGATATACCCAAGTATCCATCGTTAACTCCTTAACTGAGCCAACTGCCGACGGGCAGTGTGACATCTAACAGGCGATCAAAGGCAAAAAAGAGCGAAATACCAAGAACAATGCCAGAAATAATCGCCGCAGGGAGTGTGGCGTTAAATAACAATGCCACACTGATGGTCAACAATATGGTTGCCAAAGGAAAACCCAGCCACTCAAATGACCATGCGTAAAGGGTGAGTGAAACAATCAGTAAAACTAAGCGACGTAACACGGGTATCGTCGGCCAGTGTATGGGAGAGGGGGGGTTAAATAGCAACAGTAATGCACAAAATGCCATTAATGAAAGAATAGCAATGGGAAATGGGCGAGGCCCCAGAGGTTCATAGCTGTATTCGCTATGGATACCCCAGCCAACGACCAGCCCTATTCCACATAGCACCAGCCATACAGCAGCAAAGATACGATCGCTCATGATGCCACCTCTGTTATTTTGCTAAACCAAAGGATTTGGCCATTTCATGGTATTGAACAACCTGTTTTTTCACATAGTCATCCAACTCCTTGCCAGTCATGTTGAATTCAAATAACCCTCGCAGTTCGCGCTGTTTTTTGAATTCTGCGGTTTGCTGTAGCGTTTTAAAGGTATCCACCCACCATTGATACTGTGCGTCAGAGACTTTCGGCCCCATATAAAAACCACGAATGACCGGCCACACGAGGTCATATCCCTGTTCTTTTGCCGTTGGAATATTTGCCAGTTCACCCTCCAGACGTTTGTCTGCATAGACAGCAAGTACGCGGATTTTATCACCATTGAGATAAGGTAACGTCTCACTCAGGTCACCGGAAACAACTTGGATATGATTGCCTAAAAGGGCGGTGATAGGTTCGCCGCCACCTTCAAATGCCACATAGCGCATTTTGCGGGGGTCAATACCCACTTCTTTTGCCAGTAAGGCTGTTTTCATCCAATCCTGACTGCCGATAGAGGCACCCGCACCAAACACAATACTATCGGGTGATTTTTTGAATGCCGCCATCAAATCTGCCAACGTTTTGTAAGGTGAATCCTGGCGCACAGCAATCATACCGTAGTCTGTACCCACACTCGCCAGCCAGCGCACATCATTTACGTTGTAGCGGCCAAATTTTCCTTGGGCAAGATTCAACAGGGAACCACCAGAAAAAGCGACGACCGTGCCGGGTTCAGCAGGCCGCTGGGCAATGATGGCATTATAGGCAACCGCCCCGACACCACCGGGCATGAATGTGACCCGCATTGGAGAGTTGATGGATTTAGTCTCCAATAATGAAACCTGAACAAGTTTGCAGGTTAAATCAAAACCTCCCCCGGGTTTGGCTGGCGCAATACATTCAGTTCTATTGGGAGCTGTGGTTGCAGAAGCATGAGTGCAGAGAAGGAGACTTGCAGCGGCGACTAAGGTTTTGAATGTTTTCATATTGATTCCTCACATAACACCAGTAAAGGACATGGATGATAACGATCTGGTGAATGTCTATTTATAGAAGTGAAACCTTTCAATTACCTTTCATTAACAATATAAATTGGCTGGATGTGACCTTAGTCGCTTAATTTGCGCAGTGTTTCACACGGAAATGTTAATGAACTGTTTTGGAATATATTTTTTGTTAACTCATAACCAATTGCTGAATCTTAATATTGCAATTGGTTAATATTTCAGTTCTATTCCTCTGGTTTGTTTTTAACAGTGGTATTATTCATGCGTCTCTTATTGGTTGAAGACCATCCTGACTTATCACATTGGTTACAGAAGGCATTGAGCCATTCTGGGTTTGTGGTCGATTTGGCGGAAGATGGTGTTGTGGCAGAACAGCTTTTACAGACCGAAAATTATGCCTTACTGATTTTGGATGTTGCTTTGCCCAGATTAGACGGAATGTCTTTGTTATCCCGGCTGCGTAAGCGCGGCCAAAATCTACCCGTATTGTTATTGACCGCCAAAACAGAAGTGACAGATCGCGTCAAGGGATTGAATTCCGGTGCCGATGATTATTTGACTAAACCGTTTGATTTTCAGGAACTGGAAGCGCGTATTCGCGCATTATTACGCCGCAGTACAGCGATGTCGCAAGAAGCACAAAAATTCGGCTCATTGGTTTATGAAGACGAAGGTTATTTCGTATTGGGCAATACCCCATTAGCACTGACTCCCAGAGAATTATCCGTTCTGACCACACTGTTTCACCGTCGGGGTCGTCCTGTCTCTAAACAGCAATTGTTTGAGCAGGTGTTTTCCCTGTCGGATGAAGCAAATCCACAAAGCATCGAATTATATGTGCATCGATTGCGGAAAAAATTACTCGACAGTGATGTAAGAATAGGCACATTACGTGGGTTGGGGTATCGTTTGGAGCAGCCGGACTCATGAAATTGGTCAAAATACCCCGTTCGTTATTCCACCAACTGCTGCTGTTTTTTGGCGTGCCGCTGCTGTTATTGGGTTGTGCTTCTGTTTATAGCCAATATGTCAGCGTGAAGAGTGCGGCAACACTGGCTTATGACCGAACCTTGCTTGCATCAGCAAGAACCGTTGCCGAACGCCTGATTGTCCGAGACAAGCGCCTGATGGTTGATGTCCCTTATGTTGTCTTGGATAGTTTTGAGCGCAATATCCATGATCGTCTTTACTATCAAGTCATCTCACCGGAAGGGAAAACCATCTCAGGTTACGACAATCTTCCCCTCATGCCGCAACATACCCAGCGTTCCCCCTTGTATACGGCACTGGCGTATTTTTATGATGCAGAATATCAGGGGCAGCCTATACGAGTCGTGGCATTGTATCAGCCTGTCAATGAAGGCGGAATGATGGGAATGGCGCGGGTATTAGTGGCTGAAACCGTGATTTCCCGCCAAGATATGACACAACAATTACTGTTTTCTTCGTTGATGAATCAGGGCACGGTCGTACTATTGACGCTGCTTCTGGCTTATCTCTTATTAAAACAATTGCTCAAGCCGTTACGAAAACTGTCCGCTATTATGCTCCGCCGTTCCGCGAATAATCTCACACCATTACCGGATATTTTGCCGTGGTCTGAACTTTCTCCATTACTTCTGGCGTTCAACCGATATATCGAACGGCTGAAATTAATGGTGGGACGCCAAGAGCGATTCAGTGCGGATGCCTCCCATCAACTCAGAACGCCTTTGGCTGTCTTGAAAACCCAACTGGTGGTGGCTCGTAGTGAACAGAACCCGGAACAGAGGGAAGCAATACTGACTGCTATTGATCAGAGTTTGGATAACATGATTTTGTTGACTGATCGCTTATTGAAGTTGTCACAGTTGAAAGTACATGAAAAACAGGCAGTACAAAATTATCAGCCAGTGAATATCGTGGAGTTGCTGCAGCAAGCCTGTTTTTCCCGCTGGCAGCAGGCAGAAAGCAAATGCATTGATTTGGGTTATGAGGGGGAAGATACGTTGTGGATCAAGGGTGAACCCGTATTATTAGCGGAAATGTGTGCCAATTTGCTGGACAATGCCATCAAATATACGCCACAAATGGGAGTCGTGACGGCTCGGGTTACGATGACACCAGACAAAAAATATGGTTGTCTTGAAGTCGATGATTCGGGGCCAGGTATCGCGCAAGGCGATATCCGTCACTCTCTCATGGCATTTAACCGCTTGGACAATGCCGCAGGGCTGGAGGGCGCAGGATTGGGGCTGACTATCGTCAAGGAAATCAGCCTGTATCACGGTGCCCCTCTCCAGCTTTTACCCAGTGAAATATTGGGGGGATTACTGGTTCGAATTGTTTTCCGGCTTCCTGCGTGTGAGCGGGGTGCGTAATTGCTGTGCGAGTATCACACCACCCAGTACAATACCGCCTCCAATCAGGTGATAACTTTGCATTTTTTCATGGAGAACCAGAATGGCAATGATGGCAGTAAATACGGGGGCCAGATTCATAAAAATAGACGTCATGCTTGCGCCAATGCGTACTACGCCCTGTATCCACAAATAGGGGGCAATAATTGATGCCGGGATGCCGGCAAACAGAACAAGGGAAAGATTATCAGAGGTTAACTGAACATCTTCCGTCATCATGAAGTTGGGCAGGAGCAATAAAACACCAAACCCAATTTGTACATAGAGTGATTGCCAGTTGGGTAATGGGATCGCCCAGCGTTTTGTTAAGACACCGTATAACGCATAAGCAGCG
The DNA here is from genome assembly GCF_002127545.1 of Xenorhabdus beddingii. GTDB lineage: Bacteria > Pseudomonadota > Gammaproteobacteria > Enterobacterales > Enterobacteriaceae > Xenorhabdus > Xenorhabdus beddingii. The sequence continues at coordinate 78,566 of NZ_MUBK01000009.1, read as the reverse complement.
GCAGCAATAAACATCATCACCTCTCCGATACCCAGACCCTGTTGCAATAGGGAAGCCGGATCTCCTTTGCTGACCAACCATACAAGGCCGAATAAAGACAGTACCGTACCCAGGGTGATCCCGACAGTAGGGGCTGCTCGCAAGGCGAATATACTGATAATGACGGTCAATAATGGAATGAGTGAGGTGAAAATTCCGATGATCGTCGCACTGACAGTATGAGCCGCGTAGTATGCCAGACTTTGGTTAAGAACCATGCCCAGAGAGCTAAGAATCAATAACTTCCACCAATATTGGGCAACTATTTTCCGCTGCTTCAGGACGGGTAATAAGAGAAAAGGCGTCAAAGTCAGGAAGGCAATGAACCATCGATAAAAAGAAATTGCTGCGGGTTCAATTAAAGTGGCGGCAGCTTTACTGACAACGGCATTGATTGACCAGATCAATACAGCCACGAAGGGAAACAATAAATTCTTCATTGAGATAAATTTTTTGTGTAAGTGTATCGTTTGAGTAGTTTAGCAATGTAGCCGTGATCGATTTATTCAAAAAGAGTTATACCTTAAAAAGAGTTATACCCCAGAAAGAACTTTATTACGGCGGTGCAAGCAGGGACGATAGCAGAATGTTTTAGGAAAGGCTGATTTGAAAGATAAAGGGCATATAGGTTTTATGCCGATAAAATGGCAGAATAGCAGATCCCGCCCATTTAAGCCGTTGGATGAGAAAAGTGAAAATTCTGGTTGATGAAAATATGCCTTATGCTGAACAGCTCTTTCAGCAATTGGGTGAAGTACAGGCAATTCCGGGGCGCCCTGTGCCTGAAGGTGCACTGGAGTATGCGGATGCCTTTATGGTGCGCTCTGTCACTAAAGTTAATGGCTCCTTGTTGCAAGGCAGCTCAGTGAAATTTGTCGGTACTGCCACTGCGGGGATGGATCATGTTGATCAACAATGGTTGTCGCAGGCGGGGATTGGTTTTTCGGCTGCCCCCGGATGTAATGCGATTGCGGTTGTTGAGTATGTATTTTCTGCACTGATGCTCTTGGCTGAACAAGATCAATTTCAACTTAAAGATAAAACTGTCGGCATTGTGGGGGTTGGCAATGTCGGTGGGCGTTTGGCTGATCGGCTGGCGGCTTTGGGTGTGAAAACATTACTGTGTGACCCTCCCAGAGCTGATCGTGGTGATGAAGGCGAATTTTGGCCTTTAGAAAAATTGGTGACAGAAGCCGATATTCTGACGTTCCATACCCCCCTTAATCAGTCTGGCCCATATCGAACCCACCATTTGGCAGATGAAGAATTACTTTCGGCATTACCGGATAACCGAATTTTGATTAATGCCAGCCGGGGTGAGGTGGTTGATAATCAAGCATTACTTTCTGTACTGCAACGTGGAAAAAAATTACGGGTTGTGCTTGATGTTTGGGAGCCAGAGCCTAATCTTTCACTGCCTTTACTGGCGTTGATTGATATTGGTACACCCCATATTGCGGGTTATACCTTGGAGGGCAAGGCCAGGGGCACAACGCAGGTTTTTGAAGCCTATTGCGAATTCTTGGGGCAACCCCGCAAAACGGAATTGGCGGAGCTGTTGCCCACACCTGATTTCAGCCAGATCGCCATACAAGGTGAAGTGACACAAAGCATCCTGAAGCGCTTGATACATTTAGTGTATGATGTGCGCCGTGATGATGCACCTTTACGTCAGGTAGCGGGTCAAAAGGGGGCTTTTGATCAGTTGCGGAGACATTATCCAGAACGCCGGGAATGGTCCTCCCTGACGGTATTTTGTGATTCAGAGAAAAGTGCGCAATTACTGTCCCACCTTGGATTTAATGCCAAAGTGGGTGTAATGCCAAAGTGTGTTTAATGCAGAATGGTGTTTAACACTCAAGTGATTTAATACAGGCAGGGACCCCTGCCTGTCAGCAAAATGAAAGAAGTGGAGAAAACCAACATGTCTGAAGGTTGGAATATTGCGCTCTTGGGTGCAACGGGCGCAGTAGGTGGAGCGATATTGGCGTTATTACAGGAGCGCCAATTTCCGGTTGGTGAACTGCATCTTCTGGCCAGTGAACAAAATGCGGGGAAAATCCAGCGTTTTAACGGTAAAAATATCACCGTTCGTGATGCGGCAGAGTTTGACTGGTCACAGGTACAACTTGCCTTTTTTGCTGCGACGATGGAAGCAACAGCACAGCATATTGAAAAAGCCACAGAAGCCGGTTGTCTGGTCATTGACAGCAGTGGCTTGTTCGCGGCAGAACCGGATGTGCCTTTGGTGGTTCCTGGTGTTAACCCGTATGCGTTGGCTGAATATCGCAATCGTAACATCGTCGCGGTGGCGGATAGCTCAACCAGTCAGGTTTTGACAGCCATTAAGCCATTAATCGATGCGGCGGGCATTGCGCGTTTACATTTGACCAATATATTGCCGGTTTCCGTGCATGGTAAAGCTGCCATTGATGAACTGGCGGGTCAGAGTGCCCGTTTATTAAATGGCATTCCACCGGATGAAGGCCGTTTCAGCAAACAATTGGCCTTCAATATGCTGCCTCTCTTGCCTGATGTTGAAGGAACTGTGCGTGAAGAACGCCGCATTGTCGATCAAATTCGCCGGGTATTGCAGGATGACGGTCTGCCCGTTTCCGTGAGTTGTGTCCAATCCTCTGTTTTCTATGGCATTGCGCAGATGGTGAGTCTGGAAACGCTGCGTCCGGTGGGTACAGAAGAAGCCCGTGGTGAATTTGAACGTCTTGAAGAAATTCAGGTTTCAGAAGAGGGCGATTACCCGACTCAGGTGACTGACGCTTCAGGCAGTGATGGTTTAAGCATCGGTTGTCTGCGCAATGATTATGGTATGCCAGAAATGCTGCAATTCTGGTCAGTTGCCGATAATATCCGTTTTGGTGGCGCATTGATGGCCGTTGAAATTGCAGAAAAGCTGGTGCAGGAGCAATTTTACTGATGTCTGATACAGAGCTGAGTCAGTCTGAGCCAGAGGCAAAAAAGGTGAAAATTGCACTGGGGATTGAATATGACGGCAGCCGATATTATGGTTGGCAGCGCCAGCAAGAAGTGAGAAGTGTACAGGAATATCTGGAAAAAGCGCTGTCGCAAGTGGCGAATGAACCTATTTCCGTTTTCTGTGCTGGCAGAACGGACGCGGGAGTACATGCAACCGGGCAAGTGGTGCACTTTGAAACGTCGGCACAACGCAAAGATGCCGCCTGGACAATGGGGGTAAATACCCATTTGCCGTCGGATATTGCTGTGCGTTGGGTCAAAACGGTGGATGATGAATTTCATGCCCGTTTCAGTGCAACGGCTCGCCGTTATCGCTATGTGATTTTCAACCACCGTTATCGTCCGGCGATACTGGCACAGGGAGTCACGCATTTTCACTATCCACTGGATGAGAAAAAAATGCATGAAGCAGCACAGTGCTTACTGGGAGAAAATGACTTTACTTCTTTCAGGGCGGTGCAGTGCCAGTCCAATTCACCATGGCGCAATATGATGCACATCAATGTCAGCCGGCATGGGGACTATATTGTCGTGGATATCAAGGCAAATGCCTTTGTTCATCACATGGTGCGCAATATTGTCGGCAGCTTGCTGGAAATTGGTTGTGGCAATCAGGGCACTGTCTGGATGGCTGAACTCTTGGCACTGAAAGACAGAACGAAAGCGGCGGCAACAGCCAAAGCTGAAGGGTTATATTTAGTTGCCGTAGATTATCCTGAACATTTTGGTTTACCTGAACCCATGATGGGGCCACTGTTTTTGGGAAGTGATTTAGTTTTTGGGAAATGATCTGGTTTCTGGCTAACGATTGTCAAATAATGGCAGGGATATTCGTGCATAACGAGGAAGATTATGGAGTTTTTGAATCATTTTGTTGATTTTGCAAAATTTATTGTCGATTTCATTTTACACATTGATGCTCATTTAGCCGAATTGGTTGCCAACTATGGGGACTGGGTGTATGGCATCTTATTCCTGATTATATTTTGTGAAACAGGGCTGGTGGTAACTCCCTTTTTGCCGGGAGATTCCCTGCTGTTTGTGGCCGGGGCACTTTCTGCATTAAATTCGAATGATCCTAATGTACACATCATGGTGGCCTTGATGGTAACGGCCGCCATTCTGGGTGATGCGATAAACTATACCATTGGTCGAATTTTTGGTGAGAAATTATTTACTAATCCGAATTCAAAAATTTTCCGCCGGAGTTATCTGGATAAAACTCATGGGTTCTATGAAAAACACGGCGGAAAAGCAATAATTTTGGCTCGGTTTGTGCCAATTATTAGAACGTTTGCACCGTTTGTGGCAGGAATGGGGAAAATGTCTTATCGCCATTTTGCTGCTTATAACGTTATCGGTGCATTTATCTGGGTGCTATTATTCACGTATGCAGGTTATTTATTCGGCGATATGCCCGTTATACAGCAGAATCTGAAGCTATTGATTGTTGCAATTATCTTTATTTCTATTCTGCCCGGCGTCATCGAAATTTGGCGTCATCGCCGCGCTGCATCGAAAAAAGCAGCAGGGAATATAAGTAAATAACCCTAACAGGTTTGAGCAGTTTTTTATCCACACTGCGGTAGCATTGTGGTTTAATGGCACGTAAAACAAAAGCTGGCATCTACCTGATGCATTTCAAGTTGCCGCTCATGCAGCAGCAGCTTGGGAGATCAAGGTATAAGCCAGATTCAGACGGAAAGGTTCATTAATGAGCTGGATTGAAAAGATTCTAAATAAAAGCAAAATTATGCAAACTCGTAAGGCAAATATCCCTGAAGGAGTTTGGACAAAATGCGACAGTTGTGGTCAGGTACTGTATCGTGCTGAATTAGAGCGTAATCTTGAAGTGTGTCCAAAGTGCGACCACCATATGCGCATTTCGGCCCGTCGGAGACTGACCGCATTTTTGGATGAAGGCACCGGCACGGAATTAGGCAGTGAGCTGGAACCTAAAGATATTCTCAAGTTCCGCGATACCAAAAGATACAAAGACCGTTTAACTGCAGCCCAGAAACAGACGCAGGAAAAAGACGCACTGATCGTCATGAAAGGTACATTGCATGAGATGCCTGTTGTGGCGGGTGCCTTTGAATTTAGCTTCATAGGCGGCTCAATGGGATCGGTCGTCGGTGCACGTTTCGTCCGTGCCGTTGAACAGGCTCTGGAAGACAACTGCCCGTTCATCTGTTTTGCTTCCAGCGGTGGGGCGCGTATGCAGGAAGCGCTGATGTCACTGATGCAGATGGCAAAAACCAGTGCTGCGCTGGCAAAAATGCAAGATCGGAGTCTGCCTTATATCAGTGTCCTGACTAACCCGACAATGGGGGGAGTGACGGCAAGTATGGGGATGCTGGGTGATATTAATATCGCTGAGCCTAAGGCATTGATTGGTTTTGCCGGTCCCCGCGTGATAGAGCAGACCGTGCGTGAAAAACTGCCGGAAGGTTTCCAGAGTAGTGAATTCTTACTGGAAAAAGGGGCGATTGATATGATCGTGCGTCGCCCGGAGATGCGTGAGAAAGTGGCCAGCCTGATCGCAATGTTGACTCATCAACCGCAGCCGGGTACCCAAGCGCAGCCAGTGGAAAAAATCGTTGTTGAACAACCTACTGATGTCGAAGCTGATATAAATATCAACGCTAATAAAGAAGATGTCTGATACTTTACTAACTCCCCAAGCCACGTCGCCACTGATGACGTGGCTTTCCTATCTTGGAAACCTGCACACCAAAGCCATTGATATGGGGCTTGAGCGTGTTGGCAAACTCGGCAGCCAATTAGGCTTGCTGGATCCAGCACCTAAAGTTATCACGGTGTCAGGGACTAATGGCAAGGGAACCACTTGCCATACTCTCGAATCTATTTTTCTGGCCGCCGGGCTTAAGGTTGGCGTGTATAGTTCCCCGCATCTGGTACGTTATACCGAAAGGGTCCGTATTCAGGGCAAGGAGCCAGCAGAACAGGATTTTTGTCGTGTATTTGCAGATATTGAAGCCCAACGTGGTGATATTTCCTTAACTTATTTCGAATACGGCACGTTGGCGGCGTTACAGCTTTTTAAAGAAGCCTGCCTTGATGTTGTGATTCTGGAAGTGGGGTTGGGCGGACGTCTGGATGCCACCAACATTGTGGATGCCGATATTGCGGCCATCACCAGTATTGCACTGGATCATACGGATTGGCTTGGTGCTGATCGCGAGCACATTGGCCGTGAAAAAGCGGGAATTTTTCGTCGCGGCCGTTTTGCTGTGGTGGGTGAACCTGACATGCCACATGCGATTGCTGATGTTGCGGATGAATTGGGTGCCAAATTATTTCGTCGTGATGTTGATTGGCATTTCTTGCAGGGTACAGATAGCTGGACTTGGCAGGCGGGGGAACAGCAATTCAGTCAATTGCCGTTACCCAATTTACCTCTGGCGAATGCGGCGACGGCGATGGGCGTGCTCCACTGTTTGTTGCAACAGGATGATAAAGTCAGCCGGGCAATTGACGAGCGGGCTATTCGGGCGGGGTTGAGAAACGCCCGGTTACCGGGACGTTTCCAAATTGTCAGAGACAATCCGCTGGTCATTCTGGATGTGGCGCATAATCCGCATGCTGCAGCTTATCTGATTCAGAAACTGGCAGAATTGCCCCGTTTACCCGACAGCAAAATACGTGGTGTGGTTGGTATGCTGGAAGACAAGGATATTGCGGGTACACTGGCTTGCCTTTCCCGGCAGATTGACGAATGGTACTGCGCATCACTGCATGAACTACGGGGTGCAGAGGCTGAAATATTGGCCGGGCATCTTGACCATGCCCGCATGTTTACCGAAGTCGAGTCAGCATGGCAACAAGCAATGGAAGATGCGTCAGCGCAGGATATCATTGTCGTTTGTGGTTCTTTTCACACCGTAGCCCATGTTATGGAGGCACTTGAGGAGGGGAAGGAACGTGGCAAGTAAATTTCAGAACCGCTTAGTTGGCACTATCGTCCTTGTCGCATTGGGTGTGATTGTGCTGCCCATGATATTTGACGGCGATAAAAAATATAACGAAAACCAGTTTGCTTCTATTCCATTGGTGCCAAAACCGGGAGATGAAGAGGATATTGATTCCATTCCGCCACTGGCGCAAAACATGCCCTCCACACCACCGGAAGGTGCGGCGGAAGCCATGCAGATACAGGCACAACAGCAGTCAGATAGCGAGCTGTCTGGCTCGTTGTCCTCTTCCGGGCCGGCTCAGATAACAGCGCCGCCTGTGGCTATCCCAAAAGATCCCAAGATCGAGGTCAAACCTGAGTCTCCTTCTCAACAGAAAGTCGAAACCAAACCACAAGCTCAGCCTGAAATCCGTTCTGGCAACCAGCCAGAAGCTAAACCGAAGCCGGCAGTACAGGCTCCGCAGGCAACGGCATATGTGGTTCAGCTCGGCGCATTGAAAAATGCGGATAAAGTGGGCGAGATCGTGGCGAAGTTGCGTCTTTCCGGGCATCAGGTATACACCGTTCCTTCTTCGCCGATGCAGGGACAATTGACACGGATTTATGTCGGCCCTAACGCATCCAGGCAAGCACTTGAATCTGTTTTGTCCGAACTGAGAGAAATCACGGGGTTGCAGGGGCAAATTAAAAACTATAAGCCATAATCGGATAGGCCCTGACGGGAAGGCTAAACTTCCCGTCAGGGGATGAAAAATTATTTTCAGTAGAGTGATAAATCTACTGCGCAAACGTTTTCGTTTTCTGTTAGAATGCGCCCGACCTGAATGTCGGACGCCTATTTTGGGATTAAAATATGGTCTGGATTGATTATACGATTATTGTCATTATTGGTTTTTCGGCACTGGTTAGCCTGATCCGAGGGTTTGTTCGTGAAGCGCTTTCCCTGATAACTTGGGGCTGTGCTTTCTTTGTTGCAAGCCACTTCTATACTTATTTGGCGGAGTATTTTACCCGTCTTGAAGATGAGTTGGTGCGTAATGGAGTAGCGATTGCTATCTTATTTATCGCAACACTGATTGTTGGCGCAGTAGTGAACTATGTCATTGGTTCACTGGTTCAGCGAACGGGCCTGTCAGGTACTGATCGGGTTCTGGGGATCTGTTTTGGGGCATTGCGCGGCGTATTGATTGTGTCTGCCATTCTGTTTGTTGCTGATTCTTTCACGCCACTGCCTAAAAGCCAGGACTGGCAACAGTCACAATTGATCCCACAGTTCAGTCAAATCATCAGGTGGTTTTTTGACTACCTGCAAAATGCGTCGAGTTTCCTGCCGGAGAGATAACCCTCTCCGCCTGGCTGATGAGGAAAGACTACATGTGCGGTATTGTCGGTATCGTTGGTTCTACACCGGTTAACCAGTCGATTTATGATGCATTGACGGTGCTTCAGCACCGTGGGCAAGATGCAGCAGGCATTGCGACTATTGATAGTAACAATGAATTCCGTTTACGTAAGGCCAATGGTTTGGTCAAGGATGTGTTTGAAACACGACACATGTTGCGTTTACAGGGAACGATCGGGATCGGACATGTCCGTTACCCAACAGCAGGGAGTTCCAGTGCATCTGAAGCACAACCTTTTTATGTGAATTCTCCTTTTGGTATTACGCTGGCGCATAACGGCAATCTGACAAACGCACATAAATTAAAAAAAATGCTGTTTGAAAATGATCGCCGTCATGTCAATACCACCTCAGATTCTGAAATCCTGCTCAATATTTTTGCTAATGAATTAACTCAATTTCCCAATTGCCCATTGGAGCCGGATAATATTTTTGCCGCCGTGGCCGAAATGCACCGGAAAATCCGGGGAGCCTACGCTTGTGTTGCCATGATTATTGGGCATGGGTTGGTGGCTTTTCGTGATCCACATGGTATCCGTCCTCTGGTGCTGGGGAAACGCACACTGGAAAATGGTCACAATGAATATATGGTGGCATCAGAAAGCGTGGCACTGGATACATTGGGTTTTGAATTCCTGCGTGATGTGGCTTCCGGCGAAGCGATTTATATCACTGAGAACGGGCAGTTATTCACCCGTCAGTGCGCAGAAAATCCATCATTGACGCCGTGTTTGTTCGAGTTTGTTTATTTTTCCCGCCCTGATTCTTTTATTGACAAAGTGTCGGTATATAACGCGCGGTTACGGATGGGTAAAAAGCTGGGTGAGAAAATTGCCCGCGAATGGGAAGACTTACATATTGATGTGGTTATTCCTGTTCCGGAAACGTCTTGTGATATCGCGCTGGAAATCGCCCACATTTTGGATAAACCCTATCGTCAGGGATTTGTTAAAAATCGCTATGTAGGGCGCACCTTTATTATGCCCGGTCAGAATGAACGCCGTAAATCAGTGCGTCGTAAACTGAATGCCAACCGTGCTGAATTCCGGGGTAAGAATGTCTTGCTGGTGGATGACTCCATCGTGCGAGGGACCACCTCAGAGCAGATTGTTGAACTGGCTCGTGAAGCGGGAGCCAAGAAAGTTTACTTTGCTTCGGCGGCACCGGAAGTTCGTTTCCCGAATGTCTATGGTATTGACATGCCGAATGCCAATGAACTGATAGCTCATGGTCGAGAAGTGGATGAAATTCGCCAGCTCATAGGGGCTGATGCTTTGATATATCAAGATCTTCCCGATCTTGTTCAGGCAGTGCGGGAAGAAAACCCGGATATTGAAAAATTCGAATGCTCCGTATTCGATGGCATCTATGTGACCAAAGACATTGATCAGACCTACCTCGATTATCTGGAAAATCTGCGTAAAGATGATGCCTTGAAAGTGCGTGGACAGAGCGAAATAGAGAGTCTGGAAATATATAATGAAGGATAATATTGTTATTATCATCAAGTTATAGCCAGAATCTCAGAGGAAAAGATGAAAAAATTGATTGTCGGGCTGACCGGGGCAAGTGGGGCGATTTATGGTGTCAGGTTACTGCAAGTTTTGCAGCCAATAGCCGGCATTGAAACGCACTTGGTAATTAGCCAATCCGCCCGACAGACATTGGCACTGGAAACGGATTATAGCTTGCGTGATGTGCAGGTTTTAGCGGATGTCGTGCATGATAATCGTGACATTGCGGCATCTATTTCCTCTGGGTCATTTAAAACATTGGGCATGGTGATCCTGCCGTGCTCCATAAAAACCTTATCAGGTATTGTGCACAGTTATACCGATGGTTTAATTACCCGCGCCGCCGATGTTGTCTTAAAAGAAGGTCGCAAGTTGGTGCTGGGAGTGAGGGAAACGCCTTTGCACTTAGGGCACTTGAGGTTAATGACTCAGGCGGCTGAAATCGGGGCGATGATCATGCCACCGGTTCCTGCATTTTATCACCGCCCTGAGCATATTCAGGATATCATCGACCAGACCGTTAACCGTGTGCTTGATCAGTTCGACATTGATTTGCCGGAAGACCTGTTTGACCGTTGGCAGGGTGCCAAACCCACGGGAAGCGATACCCCATAAATTTCAAGCGACGGGCTGAAAGATAAAGGGTATAGCAACAAACTCAGGGAATGTTGGTGTCATCTGCCTTCAATACATCTTGCAAGGCTTCCTCCAGCCGGAAATAACGGAAGCCGAATCCGGCTTCTTCCAGGTTTTTCGGAATGGCTTGCTGTCCGCCTAAAACTAACCCTGCGGCTTCACCCATCATCACTTTTAACACGAATGCCGGGATGCGAATGAAAGAGGGACGATGTAAAACCTTCGCCAATACAGCGCTGAACTGATCGTTATGAATAGGATAGGGAGATGTCATGTTAAAGGGGCCATGTAATTCCGGCGATACCAGCAGGTAATAGATACCATTAACCATATCATCAATGTGTATCCACGGCATATATTGCTTGCCGTTACCGATTTTTCCTCCTAAGCCCAATCGAAACATTGGCAGCATTTTTTGCAGCGCCCCCCCTTTTTTGGCTAAAACAATCCCTGTGCGTAATAGGCAAACACGGGTCTTTTCACTTTTTGCCTGTAAAGCCAGTTGCTCCCAACGTTGACAAAGCTGGTGGGCAAACTCATCGTGGGGAGGATCATTTTCAGTAACAACGGATTGCCCCTGATCGCCATAATAGCCAATGGCTGAACCGGAAATAAACACCGATGGCGGAGAATCACTGGCGTTGATCAACTGACTCAGCCGTTCAGTCAGTTGCCACCGGCTTTGACAAAGTCTGTCTTTTTGTTTTGGCGTCCAGCGTTTATTGACAATAGGTTCACCGGCAAGATTAATAACGGCATCAAAGCCATTGAGATTGTTCTGGTCATCCAGCGTTGTCCAACATTCAACGCGATCGGAAAACAGAGCATAGACCTTTTGTGGTGAACGGCTCAGAATGGTGATGGAATGAGAGAGAGAAAGCAATCGGTAGGTCAAATGATGACCAATCAGTCCTGTTCCCCCTGTGATTAGGATATGCATAGCCACCCCCTGTGACGGATAGATAGTCGATTACTGACTATAACAAGGGATGGCTCATATGACAGCGAAATGTGCTATTATCTGTTACCGACTTCAAGTTTTATGGTGAAAAATTTCGCCACTCACTGAATTATTTGCAAGCGTTACTGAGACGATTCATTATAAGCCGCTTTTGTTGCAGGGCGTTTGCTGATCTTATCAAGCCATTTTTCAACCGCAGGATAATCCCGCACATCGATTTTTTGATGCTCATAGCATTTGGCCCACGGATACGTGGCAATATCGGCGATACTGTACTCGCTCCCTCCCAGATAGGCGGTCTTTTCCAGTTGGGTATTCAACACGCTGTATAAACGTTGGGTCTCTTCCACGTAGCGTTTAATGGCATAAGGTACGACTTCAGAAGCATAATGATTGAAGTGGTGATTTTGTCCGAGCATCGGGCCAAACCCCGCGACTTGCCAGAACAACCATTGCAGTTGTTCAGTACGCTCACGTGTATCTTGACTTAACAGCCGACCTGTTTTATTTGCCAAATAAAGTAAAATGGCCCCTGACTCGAAGAGAGAGACCGGTTCTCCTCCATCGGCAGGTTGATGATCGACAATCGCGGGGATTTTGTTATTGGGGGCGATGGCAAGGAATGCAGGTTTAAACTGTTCGCCTGTACTGATATTAATAGGGTGAATAGTATAAGGTAAGCCGGCTTCTTCAAGGAAGAGGGTGATTTTGTAGCCATTAGGGGTTGGAGCATAATATAGATCTATCATATAACCTCCGATAATAATAACTCTTTGATAAATATGGCAGTGTTACATTACCACTGTTTGTCTGTAATATGTTACAAATTTCTTATTTCTGTATTAGGGGCAGTGGACTTATTTTAGCCTCCTTAATCGGGGCATCACAGCAAAAACGGGCATACCAATCGTTTATTAAAGGTTCTTAGGATGGCGCAAGAAAAATCAGCAAGTATTGAATGGATTGACATTGTCAATGAAGACAATGAAGTGATTGCGCAGGCGACTCGTCAGCAGATGAGAGCGCAAAACTTGAGGCATCGTGCCACTTATATTGTCGTGCATGATGGAATGGGCAAAATTCTGGTTCAGCATCGTACAGAAACGAAAGATTTTTATCCGGGAAAATTGGATGCAACGGCTGGTGGTGTCGTTATGACGGGAGAATACTGGCTTGATGCGGCTCGCCGGGAAGCGGAAGAGGAGTTGGGCATCGCCGGTGTTCCTTTTGCAGAGCATGGGGTTTTTTACTATGAAGAGGAGACTTGCCGTATATGGGGAGGTCTGTTCAGTTGTGTCAGCCACGGGCCGTTTGCATTGCAGGAAGAGGAAGTCACGGCGGTTTATTGGCTGACATCAGAAGAAATTACGGCTCGTTGTGACGAGTTTACATCAGATTCACTGAAAGCACTTTCTTTGTGGTTAGCACGTAACAATCAGACGGAATATTGATAGTGCAATCATTTTTTATCTAGTTTTAAAAAGCTCGATAAGTCAGTCAATAGGGCAGCCATATCGGCTGCCACTTGTGATAATCAACTGTTTTTAATCAACAATAAAATTCGCCCATGACTATCCCTGTTTATCAATACTGACTATCGCTGATGCCAATTTCTGAACAAAAGGTTGACGCATGATGGTGATGTGATCACCGGATAAACTCTGCGCTATGACATCCCCGGTCGCCAATGCTTTCCATCCATCAATAAAACGCTCATCAGAAGTCGCTTGTTTCTTATACTCTTGGTTATCGCTCGCTATAAACAGGTGGATCGTTCCTGCATAGTGCGCTTGTGGTTGATAGTTCATTAACGAGTGAGCCTTGAACACATTTAAATAAGTCGCGATTTCCTGAGGTTCAAGTTGAGGTGGCAAAAGTTGCTCTTCAATCAGGCGAAGTCGCAGGCTGTCGATTTGCTCTTCTGCCGTCATGGATTGAAACGCTTCTTCAGTGAAGTTTTCTTCCGCGCCTTCCAATGACGCAAGGACATTGCCAAATTCCGCGATCCAGCGGCTGTCAGGCCATTCTGATTCTGACTGTTGGGCCAGGCAATCAAGAGGGGATTCGCTATCAATTAAAGCCAGCAAACCGATACTTTCCCCCTGTTGAACCAGTTGTTGAGCCATTTCGAACGCGAGCCAGCCGCCGAAAGAGTGTCCGCCCAAGTAGTAAGGACCATTGGGCTGCACCTTTTTAAGGTCGTTAATCATTGCGCTGGCCATCACTTCAAGGCTGGAGGGGGGAGCGTTGCGCCCATCCAGCTCAGGGGACTGCATGCCCCAAACCGCATAAGTACCCTCCAGTGCGGCTGCCAATTCCCGCAAGTAGAGCACATGTCCCCCGGCTCCCGGTGCAAAGAACAGCGGGGTAGCCTGAGTATTCTGTGACAGGCCAATCATAGAGCCAATATCAGCATTCTCGCGGTTTTCAATGGCCTGAGCCTGATCTTTAATGGTCGTGAAAGCCATCAAACGCGCCATCATAGTTTGCTCAAGCCCAAACTTTTCTACGGCCAAAGAACTGGCTTTCAGGATGAGCAAAGAATGCCCGCCCAATTCGAAGAAGTGATCATGGCGGCTGACACGGTCTAACCCCAACAACTCTTGCCAAATCTGAGCCAACGTGGTTTCCACTTCACCCCGTGGTGCTTCGTAATCCCGAACCACAATGGCAGACTGATCGGGAGCAGGGAATGCCTGACGATCGATCTTACCATTAGAGGTGAGGGGAAAAGCCTCAAGTATCACGAAGGCACTGGGCAGCATATAGTCCGCAAGGTGTTGAGCCAGTTGCTGACGCAGTTCAGCGGGAACCAGTGTGATGCCGGGCTGAGGCTGAATATAGGCGACAAGCCGCTTATCATCGGGGGTGGTTTCGCGGATCAGGACGATAGCGTCGAGTACGCCCTGACATTGCGTCAGACGCGTTTCTATCTCGCCAAGTTCAATGCGGAAACCGCGTAGCTTGACCTGAAAGTCATTGCGTCCCAGATACTCAATCATGCCGTTTGGCAACCAGCGTCCCAGATCACCGGTTTTGTACATGCGGGCATCAGGCTGTGCGCAGAACGGGTCAGCCACAAATTTCTCCGCCGTTAAATCTGGCCGGTTCAGGTAACCACGGGCAACGCCGGCTCCCGCAATGCAGATCTCCCCGCTGACACCGAGGGGAACCGGCTGACCCAGCGGGTCCAAAATATAGATTTGGGTATTGGCATTGGGATAACCAATCGGAATGGCATCGGTGATCGGGGAGGCGTTGTTATCCAGGATCAGATTGGTGGCGGTCACCGTCGTCTCCGTTGGGCCGTAAGAGTTGATCCAACGGCAGGATTGGGTTTCCGCTATCGACTGCCAATTTAACCAGTGACGGAATTCTGCCTTCTCACCGCCGACAATCACGGTACGCAGATGTTGGCCGAAACCACTGCGCCCTGCCATCATCTCCGGTACCCATTGGTGCCAGAAAGCAGTCGGTATGTCCATGATAGTAATGCGTTGGTCATTCAGCAAAGCGACAAATTCGGCATCGGGTACGCGGATATGGGCCGGGCGCAGAACCAGTGTCGCTCCGGAAGCGAGGGTGGGGAAAATATCAGACACTGAAGTGTCAAAGGCGACGGTGGCAAATTGCAGAATGCGATCACCTGCCTGGGGTTCACTGATTTTGTGTTGTGTATGGATAAAGTTCACCACGTTGCGGTGCTCCAGCATCACCCCTTTGGGTTGCCCTGTCGAACCGGAAGTATAGATGATATAAGCCAAATGATGGGGTTTAAGCCCCATTTGGCTGGCGTCAGGATTATGGACAGGTTGTTTGGCCACCTGATCCCGATGCATTTCATCATCCAGCAGCCAGACATTTAAGCCCTGTACCGGCAAATGGGAACGTAAATGTTGCTGGGTCAGCAGTAACACGGGCTGGCTGTCCGATAGCTGATAGGCCAACCGATCAACCGGATATTCCGGATCAAGCGGAATATAGCCCGCACCGGCCTTGAGGATAGCGTACATGCCAATGATCATCTCCAGACTGCGGTCTACGCAGATAGCGATACGATCATCCGGGCGGACACCCGCCGCAAGCAATTGGTGTGCCAGTTGATTGGCGTGACGGTTCAATTGTGCATAGCTCAATTGCGTATCACCAAACACCAGCGCCGTCGCATCAGGTGTGCGTTCTGCCTGTTGTTCGAACAATTGATGGATCAGGCTATCCTGCGGAATGTCCAGCACCGTGTCGTTAAACGTCCGCAATAATCGGGTGCGTTCTGCCGATGGCAGGATATCGATTGACTGGATTGCCTGCTCAGGGGCATGTTGTAATGCTGCCACAATTCCTTTCAGTGCGGCGTTGACATAAGCATTAATGCGCGCCGGACCTACCTGCCGGCGACATTGCGCCGTCAGCTCGAATCCATCATCAAAATCGTCAATGTCCAGCGACAGCGGATAGTTACTGCGTTCTTCACTTTCTTCACCGCCCTGAATGCCTTCCCAGACCCGTGTGTCGGCGGATTCATCATCTCGCGGACTATGGCGGAAATTGAGCAAGCTATTGAACAGGGGAACGGAAGCCTGAACACCGCTGCAACGCTGGGCAATGGCCAATGGCGTCTGTTCATGATCCAGCAATTCGCTCAAACGCTGATAAGTTTCCTGTACTGCTTGCCCGACGGTGCGTCCTTGCAGTTGAATGCGAACAGGCAGGGTATTGATAAACATACCGAGCACTTGGGAAGCGCCCATGCCACCCTGCAATCGCCCTAACAGAACCGTCCCGAACACCACATCATCACGGCCGCAGCATTTTGCCAGCACGTGTGCCCAGGCCACATGGAACAGCACGGCTGAACTGATGCCTTGCTGGCGGGCGCAATCACGGATCTGTTGTGCCAGCGCGTTATCCAGCGTGAAGATATCTTCGACTATTTCATCATGCTCACCGCGCTGATTTCCCTGTACGTCGAGCAACCCAAAGGGCAGGGTCGGTTCTTCGATATCCCCCAATAATTGCCGGAAATAGGCTTGATGAACTTCAATGGGCACTTTGCGGGTTTCGGCAATAAAATTGCGGTAAGGAACGGGCACGGACAGATGGTCTGTTTTGCCTGAAAGCAGCGCCTGTATCTCACTGAAAATGATGTCCAGTGACAAGTGGTCACAGACCAGATGGTGATGCAACAGACTCAGCCACCACAGACCGGAGTCAGGATCTTCGGCTATATAGGCGGCCAATAGTGGGGCTTTGGTAATATCCAGACGGATCGTGTCGGGTGCCGTGAGACGTCGCAACTGTGCCTCGACACCGGTTTCCGCTGATTCGCTTTCCGTTGAGAGAGTCAGCTCCGTGATGGGCAGGGGTGCATGGCGGTAAACGACTTGCACAGGTATGGGCAGCTCCTGCCAATGGAAGGCACTGCGTTGAATATCATGGCGATCAATAACCTGCTGGAGCGTCTGCAAGAAACTATCCAGCCGGGTCCGGCTGTCAAAGTTGATGAGAGTGTTTTCCAGATAGGTATCGCCTTCTTCTTCCAGTAAGTGATGGAACAAAATCCCTTCCTGCAATGGCCCCAGTGGGTAGATATCCTGAATATTGGCGACCCCTCCCGGTACGCGGGCAACAATCTGATCGATTTGTGCCTGAGTTAAATCCACCAGTGGCAGCATATCTGGCGTAATGCTCCGGCTATCTTCGCGGATCAAATTAGGTGGGATGGCCTGAGCATCTGCGTCCTGATCACTATTCCGGTTTAAGCGGGTGCTCATGGCGGATAATGTTGGTGCGGAGAAGACGGCGCTGACATCCATTGACAGCCCCTGCTGGCGCAACTGTTCGATCAACCCTACGATCAGCAAAGAATGCCCGCCCAGTTCAAAGAAGTTATCGTGGCGTCCGACCTGCTCCAATTCCAGTAAGTTCTGCCAGACTGCCGCCAGTTTCTGCTCAATTTCGCCTTGTGGTGCTTCATATTCGCGGCTGACAATCGCCGAATGATCGGGAGCCGGCAACGCCTTGCGGTCTAATTTACCGTTGGCGGACAGCGGGAAAGTGTCCAGCATGACAAATGCGCTGGGGAGCATATACTCCATCAGGCTGAGGCTCAATTGCTCGCGTAGATGGGTTGGGGTAAGCGTGGCACCCGTTTGTGGGATCACGTAGGCGATGAGACGTTTGTCACCGGTTCCTTCTTCACGGGCAATAACCACCGCATCGCTGACCCCGTCGCAGGCGGCCAATTGTGCCTCAATTTCCCCCAACTCAATGCGGAAGCCGCGTATCTTGACCTGAAAATCGTTGCGTCCCAGATATTCAATCATGCCGTTTGGCAGCCAGCGGCCCAAATCACCGGTTTTATATATGCGGGCATCGGGATGTCCGCCGAAGGGGTCGTCAACAAATTTCTCTGCTGTCAGTTCTGGTCGATTCAGATAACCACGGGCGACACCCGCACCACCAATATGAATTTCACCGCTCACCCCGATGGGAACCGGCTGACCGAGCGTATCTAAAATATAGATGCGTGTGTTGGGCAGTGGACGGCCAATCGGAATGCTGTCAGTCAGGTGCGGGGAATGTTTGTCATCGATGGTCAGAGTCGTGGCAATGACCGTTGTTTCCGTCGGGCCATAGGAATTTATCCAGCGGCAGGATTGGGTTTCAGGGTTGGATAACCAATCCATCAAATGACGATGCTCTGCTTTCTCGCCGCCAACAATGATCGTATGCAGGTATGGGCTGAAGCCACTGCGGCCGGCCATCATTTCCTGTACCCAGTGATGCCAGAAAGCGGTCGGCATATCCATGATGGTGATTTTCTGTTCCCGCAGGAAAGTGACAAAAGTGATATCCGGTATTCGGATATGAGGCGGACGCAGAACCAGTGTGGCACCTGATGCAAGAGTGGGGAAAATATCAGACACCGAAGTATCAAATGCCACCGTCGCAAATTGCAGGATGCGATCACCTAATCGGGGTTCGCTGGTTTGGCGTTGGGCATGGATAAAATTCACCACATTGCGGTGTTCCAGCATGACACCTTTAGGCATTCCGGTCGAGCCGGAAGTGTAAATGATATAGGCCAGATGGTGCGGTTGCAGCCCTAATTGACGGGCATCAGGATTATGGACAGGTTGTTGTGCCACGCTATCCCGATTATGTTGATCATCCAACAACCAGACCGGGATCGGGTGTATCGGCAGGTGTGCCTGCAAATGTTGTTGCGTCAGCAATAACGCGGGCTGGCTGTCCGACAACTGATAGGCCAGCCGTTCAGCGGGATATTCCGGGTCAAGCGGAACATATCCCGCACCGGCCTTGAGAATGCCGTACATGCCGATGATCATATCCAGACTGCGGTCGGCACAAATGGCCACCCGATCATCCGGCCGCACGCCGGATGCGATCAACTGATGAGCCAGTTGATTGGCGCGATGGTTAAGTTGCGCATAACTCAGTTGGCTCTCACCAAATATCAACGCGATGGCATCCGGTGTCCGTTCTGCTTGTTGTTCAAGTAGTTGATGGATCAGGCAATCTTGTGGATAAGCGATGGCCGTAGCGTTAAAGTCTTCCAGTAATTGAGTGCGTTCTGCCGGTGCCAGGGTATCGATTGTTTCAACCATTTTTTCTGGCGCGTGTTGCAGTGCGGCGACAAGCCCTTTCAGGGCGGTATTCATGTGGGCATTGATCCGAGCCGGATTAATGTGCTGGCTGCATTGTGTGGTGAGAGAAAATCCGTCGTCAAAATCATCCACATCCAACGAGAGTGGGTAGTTACTGCGTTCTTCATCACTGAGGATTTGTATACCTTCCCAAGCCTGTGATGTGGAAGAGGTTTCATCGCGTGGGCTATGGCGGAAGTTGAGCAGGCTGCTAAACAGCGGCATCGGTGCCTGAATGCCGCTGCAACGCTGGGCAACGGCCAAGGGGGCCTGTTCGTGATCCAGTAATTCAGTGAGCTGTTGGTAAGTTTCCTGTACGACCTGTTGAACGGTACATGCCTGTAACCGGACGCGGATGGGCAGGGTATTGATAAACATTCCCAAGACTTGGGAAGCGCCGGCGCCCCCTTGTAAACGTCCCAGCAGAACCGTCCCGAACACGACATCATCACGTCCACTGCATCGTGCCAAGACCTGTGCCCATGCGACATGGAACAGCACCGCCGCATTCATGCCTTGTTGACGGGCGCAGTCACGCAGACGGTGAGCCAGCTCACTGTCGAGGGGCAGGATATCTTCTGCGATTGCGTTATGCTGGCTTTCATCCTGATGACCACTCTGGGTGTCATGCAATCCAAACGGCAGGGTCGGCTCATCCACGTCACCCAATAGCGTCTGGAAATAGGCTTGATGGACTTCCTGCGGCACATTGCGGAGTTGGGCGATGAAATTACGGTAAGGCAGGGGAGCCGGCAGACGGTCACCCTCTCCTAACATCAGCGCTTTCACTTCATGAGAGATGATTTCCAGCGACAGATGGTCACAAACTAAATGGTGGTTCAACAAGGAAAGCAACCACTGTCCTGATTCCGGATCTTGGGCAATATAAGCGGCCAGCAATGGCGCTTGGGTCAAATCCATGCGTACTGTGCGAGGGTCGGTCAGGCGATGTAATAGTGCTTCGGTGCTTTCGTTTGCCTGCCCTTCCTCCATTGCATTTTCTGCCATCGGCAGAGTGAGTTCATTCATGGGCAGCGGTGCATGGCGATAAACAACTTGCATCGGTTGGGTCAATCCCTGCCAATAGGCTGCGGTGCGCAGAATATCGTGGCGGTCAATGATCTGCTGCAAGGCTGCGAGGAAAGTATCGAGGCGATCACGGGTATCAAATGCGAACAACTGGCGTAACAAATAAGTATCGCCCTGTGTTTGCCGCAGGTTGTGGAACAGAATGCCTTCCTGTAGCGGTGCGAGCGGATAGATATCCTGAATGTTGGCACAGCCACCGGGTATGGCGTCAGCAAGGGTATCAATCTCGTTTTGTGACAGGGAGACCAGCGGCAGCATATCCGGTGTGATGGCAGTACAGCCGTCAGGGATGAGATTGGGCGGCACAATGAAGTGGGTGGCATGATTCTGTGTCGCCTGCATGGCTTTCGCCATTTCAGCCAGTACAGGGGTGGAGAACACGGCACGGATATCAAGATCCCAGCCTTGATGGCGCAGCCGTTCGAGCAGGCTGACGACCATCAGCGAATGACCGCCCAGTTCAAAGAAATGGTCATAACGACCGATTTTCTCCAATCCCAATAACCCTTGCCAGATTTCCGCCAGTGCTGTTTCTGTTTCATTGGCGGGCGCTGCGTAGCCACGCATGACGACTGCGGCCTGATCGGGTGCCGGCAATGCCTGACGGTTGATTTTGCCATTGGGGGTCAGCGGGAAAGCATCGAGGGTCACAAAGGCACTGGGCAGCATATACTCAGTGAGATGTTGTGCGAGTTGTTGGCGCAGGGTTGCCGGCACGAGTGCAGCGCCGGGTTTGGGGATCACATAAGCGACAAGGTGATTTTCACGGGCAAGCACGATCGCTTCATGCACGCCGTGACATTGCACCAATCTGGCCTCGATTTCGCCCGGTTCAATGCGGAAACCCCGGATCTTGACCTGAAAATCATTGCGGCCCAGATAGTCAATGGCACCATTTGGCCGCCAGCGACCCAAATCGCCGGTTTTATACAGACGGGCATCGGGTTGCTCACTGAAAGGGTCAGGAATAAATTTCTCAGCCGTCAAATCGGGTCGGTTCAGATAACCACGGGCAACACCGGCACCGCCAATATGAATTTCGCCACTGACACCGATGGGAACCGGCTGACCGTGCGTATCCAGAATATAAATACGGGTATTTGGCAGCGGGTAACCAATCGGAATGGCCCCATTTGCCCCATTCAGCTCAGGCGAATCTTTGCCATTTATCGCTAAGGTGGTCGCAATAACCGTGGCTTCTGTCGGGCCATAGGAATTAATCCAGCGGCAGGATTGGGTTTCTGAACTCGACAACCAATTGATTAAATGGCGGTATTCCGCTTTTTCACCCCCCACAATAATGGTATGCAGATAGGGACTAAAACCACTGCGGCCGGCCATCATTTCCTGTACCCAGTGGTGCCAGAAAGCGGTTGGCATATCCAGGATGGTGATCTTCTGTTCACGCAGGAACGCGACAAAAGTCATATCCGGTATTCTGAGATGTGGAGGACGCAGAACCAGCGTGGCACCTGATGCGAGGGTAGGGAAAATATCAGACACGGAGGTGTCAAAGGCCACCGTCGCAAATTGCAGGATGCGATCACCTGATTGCGGCTCGCTGGTCTGGCGCTGGGCATGAATAAAGTTCACCACATTGCAGTGTTCCAGCATCACCCCCTTGGGCTGGCCGGTTGAGCCGGAGGTATAAATAACATAAGCCAGATGATGTGGCTGTAGCCCCATTTGGCGGGGATCAGGATTATGGCGGGGTTGTTGCGCCATCATGGTGCGATGGTCGGCATCATCCAGCAGCAAGACCGGCACCGGTACTGGCAGCCGATCCTGTAAATGGTGTTGCGTCAGCAATAAAGCGGGCTGGCTGTCTGATAGCTGGTAAACCAGCCGTTCAGTGGGGTATTCCGGGTCGAGGGGAAGATAACCCGCACCGGCTTTGAGGATCGCATACAAGCCAATGATCATATCCAGACTGCGATCGACGCAGATAGCGATACGATCATCAGGCCGCACGCCGGATGCCATCAGATAATGAGCCAGTTGGTTGGCATGTTGGTTCAATTCGGCGTAACTCAGTCGGCTATCACCAAACTCTAATGCTATCGCATCCGGCGTCCGTACCACTTGTTGCTCAAACAGTTGGTGGATGAGCTGATCTTGTGGATAGGTCAGTGCCGTCTCATTGAAATCCGCCAATAACTGGCTGCGTTGTTGCGGTTGTAGCAGCGGTAACTCTTCCACCCGCCGTGAATCATCTTCAACCATCGCCTCCAGCAGGGTATTCAGGTAGCTGGCCAGACGCTCAATGCTGGCATGTTCAAACAGATCACTGGCATATTCCAATTCGCCGACTAATCCCTTATCGCTATCATTCATGGAAAGTGACAGGTCGAAATGGGTACTTTTCCGCGTGAAGGGCAGTTCATCCAGGACTAAACCCGATAACTCAAGAGATTGCTGGATTGGCGTGTTATCCAGTGCGAGCATCACCTGAAAAACCGGACTGTGACTCAGGCTGCGTGGGGGTTGCAGGGCTTCGACCAGTTGCTCGAATGGCAGATCCTGATGGACATAGGCTGCCAATGCATGAGTTTTTACTTGGGCCAATAACGCGCTAACGCTGGGGTTATCTTCCAGTTTAACCCTGAGTGCCAGTGTATTGGCGAAGAAACCGATCAGCGGCTCCAGTTCGCTGTGTTGCCGGTTGGCAACCGGTGTGCCAATCACAATATCCCGTTGCCCACTGATGCGGGAAAGCAAAATAGACCAGGCTGCCAGCAATGTCATGAACAGGGTGGAACCATGACGCTGGCCCAGCGCTTTCAATTCTTCACTCAAGGCGGGGGAAAGGGTGAATATCACTTGACCACCGCGATAACTTTGTACCGCAGGGCGAGCTTTGTCCGTAGGCAACTCGAGCAAAACCGGTGCGTCCTGCAGTGCATTGCGCCAGAAATTCACCTGTTTTTCCAACACTTCACCTTGCAACCATTGCCGTTGCCAAAGGGCATAGTCAGCATATTGCAGCGTCATTGCCGGCAGGGGATCATCCAGCCCCTGATGGAAAGCGCGGTAGAGCGTGGACAGTTCATTCATCAGGACATTCAGTGACCAGCCATCCGAAATCATATGGTGCTGGGTCAATAGCATCACATGCTCATCTTCTGCGAGTTTCAGCAGTTGACCCCGTATCAACGGCTCCAATGCAAAATCAAAAGGATGATGGGTTTCAAACCGGGAGGCATCATCAATGGCCGCCTGTTTTTCTGCCTCAGTAAGCTGGCTGAGATCTTTGATCGTCAAATCGAAACCCCGATCGGCATCGGCAATGATTTGCCGGGCAGTACCCTCAATGACTTTAATGGTCGTGCGCAGAATTTCATGGCGAGCCACAATTCTGTCCAGCGTAGCTTGAAGCGCTGCCTGGTTCAGGTGGCCTTTCAGACGCATTCCGCCAGAGATGTGATAGGCCGTTTGAGCCGCAGGATCTAGCTGTGCCAGGAACCACAGGCGTTGTTGCGCCCAGGATAGCGGCAGTGCTTGCTGCCGGCTGACCGGCAAGATCAACGGTGGCGTGGATTGAGGGCCTGATGGGTTGGCGGTGCTCAGTGATTGCGCCAAATCTGACAATACCGGGCGGGTGAACAGATCCTGCAAGTCCACGGTCATATTGAGAACATGATGTAAACGGGAAGCCATTTGCACGGTCAATAGAGAATGTCCGCCCAGCTCAAAAAAGTTGTCGTGGCGTCCTACTTGCTCTATTCCCAACAGGGATTGCCAGACTTCTGCCAGTTTCTGTTCGATTGCCCCTTGTGGGGCGGTGTATTCACGGCTGGCAATGGCGGCTCGATCGGGGGCCGGCAAGGCGTTGCGATCCAACTTCCCACTACCGGTCAGAGGGAAAGCATCCAGTATGACAAATGCACTGGGGATCATGTGCTCCATCAGGTGCGTGCTCAGTTGTTCACGCAGATGGGCAGGCGTGAGCGTGATATCAGGCTGAGGGATCAGGTAGGCGACCAGACGTTTGTCACCGCTGGCTTCCTCTCTGGCCATAACAACCACATCTTTGACGCCTGCGCAAGCCGCCAGTTGGGCTTCCACTTCCCCCAATTCAATCCGGAAACCGCGCAGCTTGACCTGAAAATCATTGCGCCCCAGATATTCAATCGTCCCGTTTGGCAACCAGCGTCCCAAATCACCGCTTTTGTACATGCGGGCAGCGGGTTTTTCACTGAATGGGTCAGCGACGAAACGCTCTGCGGTCAGTTCTGGCCTGTTCAAGTAACCCCGGGCAACACCGGCCCCCCCAATATGAATTTCTCCGCTGACACCGATGGGAACAGGTTGGCCGAGGGAGTCGAGAATATAAATGCGGGAGTTGGCATTGGGACGGCCAATCGGAATGTGATGCGCAATTTCAGCCGCGTGCCCGCCATCCAGCCCCAGTGAGGTGACAATGACGGTGGTTTCAGTGGGGCCATAGGTATTGATCCAACGGCAGAATTGCGTTTCTGGCAGCGATTGCCAATCCACCCAGTGGCGGTATTCTGCTTTTTCCCCGCCGACAATAACGGTATTGAGGTAAGGACTGAACCCCGTGCGATCAGCTTTCATCTCCTGCACCCACTGATGCCAGAACGCGGTGGGGATATCCATAATGGTGATTTTTTGCTGATGCAAGAAGTCAATGAATTCGGCATCCGGGACACGGACATGCGCAGGGCGCAGCACTAAGGTCGCTCCGGCGGCCAGTGTCGGGAAAATATCCGACACTGACGTATCAAATGCCATGGTCGCAAATTGCAGGATGCGATCCCCCGGCTGGGGCTGGCTGATCAGATGTTGGGCATGGATAAAATTGACGACATTGCGGTGTTCAAGCATGACCCCTTTGGGAAGTCCGGTCGAACCAGAGGTATAAATAATATAGGCCAGATGATGTGGCATCAGCCCCAATTGACCGGCGTCGGGATTATGGGTTGGCTGTTGTGCCACGGTATTGTGATGATTTTCATCATCCAGCCACCAGAGCGGGATTTCGGTCACCGGCAAACGCGCCTGTAAGTGCTGTTGAGTCAGCAGTAGCCTCGGGGTGCTGTCCGACAATTGATAAGCCAACCGTTCGGCGGGATATTCCGGATCAAACGGAACATAACCCGCCCCCGCCTTGAGGATACCCAACATACCAATGATCATCTCCGGGCTGCGTTCCACACACAGGGCCACCCGATCATCCGGGCGGATGCCAAAGGCAATCAAGCTGTGTGCCAGTTGGTTGGCACGCTGGTTCAGCTCCGCATAGCTCAGTTGAGTCTCTTGATATACCAAGGCGATGGCATCAGGCATCGACTCAGCTTGTTGTTCAAACAGTTGATGGATCAGTGTCTCCTGCGGATAGTCCAACGCGGTGTCGTTGAAATCCACCAGTAATTGCTTGTGCTGTTGAGAAGTCATCAGCGGCAGTTCAGCGACCCGTTGGGTCTCATCTGCCGCCATGGCTGACAGTAGGGTGTATAAGTGGCTGACCATGCGTTCAATCGTGGCGTGGTCAAACAGATCACGGGCATATTCCAGATCACCGACTAAACCATTTTCAGTTTCATCCAGCGTTAATGTCAGATCAAAATAAGCGCTGTCCCTGATTAATGGCCGCTCATCCAGCACCAAGCCCGGCAGCTCGAAATGCCGTTGTCCCGGCGTATTATTGGTTGCCAGCATAACCTGAAAGATGGGACTGTGGCTCAGGCTGCGCGGGGGCTGCAAGGCTTCGACCAGTTGTTCGAACGGCAAGTCCTGATGGGCGAATGCGTTCAGTGCCTGTGCTTTCACCTGTGCCAGAAGTTCACTGACACTGGGGTTATCATGCAGTTGTACCCGTAATGCCAATGTATTGGCGAAAAAGCCAATCAAAGGGGTCAATTCAGCTTGTTGACGATTGGCGGTAGGGGTGCCGATAACCAGATCATCCTGACCACTGAGGCGCGCAAGCAGTGTCGCCCATCCTGCCAACAATGTCATGAACAAGGTGGTGCCGTGACGCTGGCTGAGTTCTTTTAAACCGGCCTGCAATGCGGGCGGGAGCGTAATATTGACGCGTCCGCCGGTATAGCTTTGTTTCGCCGGACGTGGCCGATCCGTGGGAATATCCAGCAGGGCGGGAGCGCCTTGTAGCGTGTTACGCCAGAATGCCACCTGTTTTTCCAGCATCTGTCCCTGTAACCCTTCGCCCTGTAACCCCTTTTTCTGCCAGAGAACATAATCAGCATACTGAATTGTCAGGGCGGGCATGGGATCTGGCAGCCCTTGGCTGAATGCGTGATAAAGGGTGGATAACTCCTGCATAAAGACACTGACTGACCAGCCATCTGAAATAATATGATGTTGGGTCAACAGCAGGATATGTTGATCTTCTGCCAGTTTTAGCAATCGTCCCCGCACCAAAGGGCCATTGACAAAATCAAAGGGACGGTTTGCCTCAAGGTAAGCAATTTTTTCAATCGCTGCTTGTTGTTCTGATGTATTGTTCTGTCCTGAAATATTGTTCTGTTCTGAAACATTATTCTGTCCTGAATCACAGTCCTGCCCTGAAAATAGCTGACTGAAATCTTCTTGGATCAGCGGGAAACCCCAATTTGCCTCGTGAATGATTTGCTGTGCTTCGTCCTCTACCGTCACGATAGTCGTGCGCAGAATTTCATGACGGGCCACAATACGATCCAATGCGGCTTGCAGAGCATTCAGGTTCAGTTTGCCGCGTAAGTTCAAACCCGCTGACATGTGGTAGGCCGTTTGCGCGGCAGGATCTAATTGGGCAAGGAACCATAACCGCTGCTGTGCCCAGGATAATGGAATGCCATTATCGCGGGGTTGGGGCATGATTGCTGCTTTCTGAGTAGACTGGCGGGTCAATTTCGCCGATTTGGCTAACTCAAGTAATCTTCTGCGTTCAGCTAATGGTAGAGATGAAATATCATTATTATTCATTTAGTTATCACCATTTAAAACAAGATAAAATAAGGCTTAATTCATTGATTTATAAACATCTTGCAGCGACTCTGCATCAAATTGCAGTAATAGAGAGTCGATAATGCATTCTTCAAGCTGACAAAGGGTTGGGTGTGAAAACAGTTGATGAATGGACAATTCAACATCAAAGGCTTTTTTGATCTGGGACTGTAGCTGTAGCACCAGCAGGGAATGACCGCCCAATTCGAAGAAATTGTCATGGCGGCTTATCCGGTCTAATCCCAATAATGCCTGCCAAATGGCGGCCAACTGTTCTTCGGTTTCGCTTTCCGGGGCAACATATTCACGGGTGGACATGGCGGAGTGATCCGGGGCTGGCAATGCCTTGCGATCGAGTTTGCCATTGGGGGAGAGAGGAAACGCCTCCATCATCACAAATGCGCTCGGGATCATGTAATCAGCAAGATGCCTGCTCAATTGTCCGCGCAATTGAGCAATAGTGGGGGAGCTATCTTTATTGGGGGTGACATAGGCGACCAGCCGTGTATCTCCGGTCTCATATTCACGGGCAACGACTACCGCTTCCCGAATATCAGGGCACTGGAGCAGGGAGGCTTCAATCTCACCTAACTCAATGCGTAATCCGCGAATTTTAACCTGAAAATCGTTGCGTCCCAGATAGGCAATGCGGCCATCAGGTAGCCAGCGTCCAAGATCGCCGGTTTTGTACAGGCGGGCATCAGGATCAGGGCTGAATGGGTCGGCAATAAAACGCTCTGCGGTCAATTCAGGTAAATTCAGGTAACCGCGAGCCACGCCGAGACCACTGATATGAATTTCACCGGTGACGCCAATCGGAACCGGCTGATGATGTCGGTCAAGCACGTAGATTCGGGTATTGGCGATCGGGCGGCCAATCGTGATTTGAGATTGGGTCTGGGAGAGAAAATTGTCCGGCTCCGCCAACAGATTAGTGGATGCGGTTGACCAAATGGTGGTTTCGGTCGGCCCGTACAGATTCCACAAGCCACTGACCTTTTCCTTTAAACGCCGGGCCAGTTCAAGCGGTAATGCTTCTCCGCCGCTTAATGCCTTGATGTTGGCGCCGCTCCAGCCGGAATCGAGCAACATCCGCCAGGAAGTGGGGGTCGCCTGAACTATGTTGATGTTATGTAACGAGATCAATTTGACCAATTGCTGGGGGTCTTTGGCGGCCAGTGAAGGAGCCAGAACCATGCGGCCGCCGCTGAACAGGGGCAAATAGAGTTCCAGCCCGGCGATATCAAAGCCAATGGTTGTGGAAGCAAGCAGGGTGTCATCGGCATCCGTTTGCAATATTTCCTGCATAGCCAGCAGCAGGTTCACCACACCCCGATGTTCCACCATAACCCCTTTGGGTAAGCCCGTCGAGCCGGAGGTGTAAAGCACATAGGCCAAATGGCGGGCGGTCAGCCCCAGCCGGGTGGCGTCTACATTATCAGCGGGCTGGCGGGAGATATCCGCCTGAACGCTGGGATTATCCAGAAACCAGATCGGGATTTCGGTGACAGGCTGTTTTTCTTGCAGACCTTTTGCCTGCAAAGCCTGATGGGTCAGCAGGAGCACCGGTTTACTGTCTGACAGGATATACGCGAGCCGGTCAACCGGATAGTCAGGGTCGAGCGGCACATAAGCGGCACCGGCCTTTAAGATCCCCAACAGGCCAATGACCATATCCGGACCGCGCTCCATGCACAGGGCAACCCGATCGTCAGGGTGAACCCCTGCATTGACAAGGGCGTGAGCCAATTGGTTAGCCCGCTGATTCAATGCCGCGTAACTGAGTTGTGCATCCTCATAGAGCAATGCCGTTGCTGTGGGGTTGCGTTCTACTTGTTGTTCGATGAATTGATGGATTAACCCATGTTGTGGAAAGGGTTTATCGGTCGCATTGAAATCATGGAGGATTTGCTGACGGGCCGGTTCATCCATCAAGGCTAAGTGATTAACGGTTTGTTGTTCGTCATCAACCATTGCTGCCAGCAGGTTCAACAGATTTTGCATGAGCTGGGAGATGAATTCAGTATCAAATACCGTGGTATCGTAATAAAAGGCATAACGGATTTGATCATCAACTTCCAGCACATTCACCATTAATGGGACGGGAATATCGGCATAGAAGGGATAGGGAAAAGGCCGCAAATCGGCATTGCCCCACCGCACCGTGACATCATTCTCTTCCGCCATCCACAGTGAAGTCAGGTCGCCAATGTATCTGGCTTTTTGAAATATCATCACCGTTTGAAAAACGGGGGGCACTTCGGCATTACGTTGCAATTGAAGCTGTTCCAATACCTTGGAGAACGGATATTTCTGGTTTTCAATGCCCTGCCTGACGGTTTTCGTGGCCTGTATAATGTGTTCTTGCACCGACATCTCACCGTTGATTTGGCTGCGCAAGGCGATGGGATTAATAAATTCGCCGACCAATTTCCCCCAGCGGGCACGGCCTCGGCCCGGCATAATCGAGCCGACAATAATGTCATCCTGCCCGGTATAACGATTCAGGAGGATTTGGTAGGCAGCCAGAAAAATGGCGAACAAACTGTTGTCATATTTTGCTGTCAGGGCCTGTAATTTATTTGCCAAAGATTGAGGTACTTTTTTATATAAAGAAATTTTCCCAGTGGCAGGCATGGCACTGTTTTTAGTGGGCCATTGTGTTTTAGTCGGCCATTGTGTTATCGCTAAATCGCCGGCCAGTGTCTTTTGCCAGAATTGCTGTTGTTTTTTTGCCCCGGCACTGTTTAACCATTGCTGCTGCCATTTTACATAATCATGAAAACTATGTTCCGATGCCGGTTCCAGCGGTTTTCCAGAGAGCAGTGCATCGAGTTCATCCAACAGCACCCAATAAGACCAGCCATCAACTGCCAGATGATCAAAGGTCAGCATCATGACGCTCTCTTGTTGGCTGCACTGATACCAACTGGCGTAAATCCGCAGTGGATGGGCTAAATCAAAAATATGCCAGCAGTCGTCCTGAACACGTTGCTGAAGTGCTGCTTCGCTGAGATGTTGGGCATCATGTATAGTGAGTGTGATTTCAGCCTGCTCTGCGATGCAATAGCCCAGTTCACCGTGATATAGGCCAAAACTTGCCCGTAGCATCGGGTGTCTTTGCACCAATTTATTGAGAGCTGCTTCTAATCGTTCGGCGGTTAACCCTGTAATGCGGGCACAGAATGCACTATTATTTTGCCCGCGTTTGTCTGGGGCTATTTGATATTGAAACCAGCGACTGCTTTGCGCTTCCGATAAAGGGAATGCTTTTAATTGTTCAGGGTCATTCATTCTATAACTCCCTTTTCCTTTTTATGGGGATATTAAAAATAAAAACATGCGTACTTACAGAACAAAAAATCACACGCCACGTTGGACTAATAAAAAATATTCCCGTGAAATAGACGGTATTTCTATTAGAAAAAGGCGTGGTGTACAGAGATCAAATGACATAAAAATAGGGGGCCATTCTAATAAAAAAGAACAGCCTAATGTTTTAATGCCTGGTTAAATTTCTTTCCATCGCTGAAAGAAATGATGATCTTTACGGGATTAGATAATTTTACAATAAATTATTTTATTCCACATTTATAATAATGTCTTTCTGACCTATCCCATTTTATTACTGACCTCTTTAATATTTCCGTCTTCCAATTTAATAATGCGGTCAGCAATATCAAAATAAGCATCATCATGACTGATAATAATGACAGTTTTGCCATTGGCTTTTAATTCAGGCAATAGTTCAGTATAGAATAGACGTTTAAACACCGGGTCTTGATCCGCAGCCCATTCATCAAACAAGTATATGGGGCGATCTTCCACATAAGCTGAAACTAAAGCCAATCGTTTCCGTTGACCCGCAGAAAGATTGGTTGTGGAAAAGCCACCCTCAACAATCTTGACTTTATGTGACATATTTAAGGCTTCAATATAATGTGTCGCTTTTTCAGTGACATCGGCATCATTGTTGAGCAATTGTTCGAAGAGATGATAATCGGAGAAAACGGCAGCAAAGAACTGGCGATAATGCTCATTATTAGCGGGGGTGACCTGTACGCCATTAAGCAGGATAGAGCCGGATTCTTGCTCAAACAGGCCGACAAGCAACATGGCGAGGGTGGTTTTTCCACTGCCATTGCCCCCCACAATGAAAACAATTTCGCCCTGTGATATTTTCAGGCTTAATGGGCCGAGGGCGAACTGACGATCTTCTTTATCCGTCGTGTAATGATGGATAACCTCTTTCAGTTCAAGCTCCATCGGTTGCTGGTTGTGGAATGGATTGGGGCCTTCAACCTGAGCGGAGAGTGATTCTTCCAACTGATGGTCAAGGCGGCGCATTTTCTCCAACGAAACTTTCGCTTCCCTCAGTTCCGGAATAGCTCCAATCACTTCACTGATGGGACCCGATAAAAAGAGCACCAGCAACGAGACGGTGAACAGTGTTGATGGCTCCTGGGGCAACCAGATGGGAACAATAAAAACGATGACACCGATAATGGCATAGAATGTGACAGAACTGGCATTGAGAACCCACGCATAACTGGAATTCGCTTTAATACATATTTCCTGAAAGGCTTTGGCGGCGGGGGCGATGACCTTATCGATAAAAAGATTACCCTTTTGTTTATTGAGTTTCAGCTCCTTACTGCCATCAATCAGGCTTTGGAAATTAAGATATATTTTATCCACTTGATCGCGCATGGCTGTCATCAAGCGCAGTGGGTGTTTTTCCCACAGATAAAACAGATACATTGAAATAAGGCTGAGTACCGCCAGAATGACAAACAGTTGCCAGGATATCCAGGCTAAATAACCAAAACAGGCCATGATGAGGGTGATGTTACCAAAAACACTGGGTGCCAGCATAAACGAGTGTACGAAAACATCGACATCTTTGGTTAAAACAGCCAATAGGCCATGTCGCCCAAGTTTATGCAATTTTTGCAGTGGTGCACGTAATATTTTGTTACTTAAACTCAGGCGTAATGAAAAAATAGTGGATTGGGCTAAATGGGATAACGTAATTTCTGCTACCGTCTTCGTAATAAAAAAAATAAAGCAGATACCAAAAAAGCTCCAGAGAAATGCAGTGAGATTAATCGTTTCTGTAACACCTTGACTAATCATGCCAACGATTGAAGCACCTGCGAATCCACTAATTAATGCGCTTATTGTCGATACAAGCAATAATACCCAAGATTGACGATATAAATAAGCTATTAGAGTCATAAAAAACGAGCCATTGTCGGAGGTTATAATTAATATGAAAATTCATATATCTGTTTACTCAATCCACTATAGTTGTTTTTTTCTTATGAAACTGCAAGCGTGATTTATAGCATAGCAATATTAATAAATATCATTGTAATAAAATCACCTGCTTTAACGGTGTTGTCAGCAAAGACCTCCGGAGCAGAGTTATGATTTGTCAGAGTCCGGATAAGATTGACATATTTTCTGATATAGTGATCTACAAAATAAGTATGCTGAGGAGATGATATGCGTCGGAGAATAATTGTCTGTCCTATTATTCATAATAATGGGGAATACCTGCTTTGTAAAATGGCTTCTGATCGTGGTGTATTTCCGGGTCAGTGGGCTTTGTCCGGGGGAGGAATAGAACCCAACGAAACGATGGAAGCGGCGCAGAGACGAGAGATCAGAGAAGAATTGGGTGAAGCCCTGGAAATAACGGAGGTGAAACCTTGGGCTTTTCGTGATGATGTCCGGGTTAAAACGTATCCGGATGGCACCACCGAAGAAATTTACATGATTTACCTCATCTTTGATTGTTTCAGTGCCAACCGGGACATTACGTTCAACGAGGAGTTTCAGGAAATTGCCTGGGTGTCACCTGAAGCGATGAAAGACATGGATCTGAATGAGGCAACACGGGTTACCTTTACCCAGAAAGGGATAATTTGACAAATTCCGCCGGATCATCCTTACCGTTAATAATAGTGACACACTGAAATTCTGAGGATCCCTGACTCCCCGCCGTGCGGGGGAGTCAGGAAGTGCCCTACAATTTTGAAATGGCATTTATTTAAAATAATGAGCGCTATTTTTAGGTCTATACCCGTCATACTTCAAGCTGCCTCTTTGTTGGCTGCACTCACTCACCCCGGTCACATAGTTATCTATGCTCCCGGGGATGAGCTCCCTTGCCGCCGCGATGCAACTCGAATTATTTTGGGTATATTTAATTAGATTATATTTTCTAATTCACGGATGCTTTTTATTTTCCAGTCAGACATATCCCAATATGAGTGATGGTACTCAATATTATTTGGTATCACTACGCATCTCATCGATGCTGCTTTAACTGAAATCATGCCGGTTTTTGAATCTTCTATTCCTATACACTCTTTAGGTAAAACATTCAGCTTTTCTGCGGCATTGAGATAAACCATTGGGTGTGGTTTATTATATGGCATATCCTCTGCTGAGGATATATAGTCAAAATAATCAGCAATACCACATTGTTCGACTATTTGTAACAGAAAAGGTAATGGAGAAGCAGAGGCAATGCCAATTTTAATATTTCTTTTTACTAATAGTTCTAAGCATTCTACGACCCCATCCATAATCGGTTTTTCTGTAAGTATTAAATCAACGCCTTTATTGAAAAAATCTTTTTCAATTTTAGCTTTATTTAAATCATTTTTATTATAAAGCTGACAAGCTCTATCTATCATACCCGATACGGGTATACCTATCATACTAAACATTTCATCGTAGGTGATTGGAACACCATAATGATTTAAAATCAGCATGCCTGATTTTTTCCATAGTGGCTCAGAGTCTATCAGTACACCATCCATATCGAAAATAACTGCTTTCATAATTACCTTCTTTGTTTAGTTATACAAGGTGCTGCTTATTTAGTATAGCAATTTTATAGTTAATTCACGAAATTTATCAGTTGCTTTTATATTTTTTCTATCCCTAATTATTATCCTGCCATTTATCGTTATTCTCCTTTCTTTTTATCCAACTGACCATTAATTCTATAAGATTTTATTTGCTTCAGCAAAGCCAGTAAGAGATAGGCTTTCTATGTTATCAGAAAATTTTAGCGACGCGCTATTTATTGGTGATAACGGAGGAATGGCTGACTGTAAAGGTGAGTTGCTTTACAAAAATACGTGGTGTCATGATGTCGTCGGCAAAACGGGTTGATGACCTCAGAGAGAAAGAATTCTTATATACTGGATGGTCTGTGGAACTATTCTGTCTCACAGCATAAGCCTCTTTTCATGATCATATACGTTCACTCAGTGCATTTGAGTATAGCGAAAAGACGCATTTGAAGGAGTTGAAAGAACTGGCGGCATTGCGAATGCAGGCAATCATTGAGGGAAAAATCATCCTGAAAGGGGATACGGCAACAACAGGAGGAAAAGTTCTTACAGGCTCAGGGTTAACCCTCGAAATCGACGAATAATTGCTGTTTTGGGGAATAAAAATGAACTTTTTTCTAATTAACATTTTGATTTTAAATAAAATTATTGACATTTGGGATAAAATTGTTAATTGCAAATACATTTTTTAGATCATGGGCATAATTTATGCCATGAACTATGAATAATTATTGAACTAAACAACCTCATTCCTATTATCTTCAATTCCATATCCCTTTTTATTTATTTTTTTATGCACAAATGGTGCATAAATAAACAATAAATCCATTTTTATAAATTGTGAAAAACATCATAAAGTAAATCCATTGTGATTTTATTGTGTTGACTTTGTTAAATGTCAAAGAGATTATGAGGTTAATTAGCCATCAAAAAGGATAAGAAAGATACTGCGGTAATGTCATTGAAAACTTATCGGAACACGGTGAGGTGAATAGATAATATAAATGAATCTATTAATTAAAAATTATCGTTGAAGATAGATAAATTCATTTCTCTTTTTATATCCTAATTATTTGAGGAAAAACAAATGTCGGGCATGATTCAAAGAAATTGGTTTGACCAGTATATGGTTCCCTGTTTTTCACCTGCGAAATTTATCCCGGTGAAAGCCAAAGGTTCGCGCGTATGGGATCAGGACGGGAAAGAATACATTGATTTTGCGGGTGGAATTGCTGTTAATTCATTAGGGCATGCCAATGATGAATTAAAAAACACATTAATTTCTCAAATAGAAAACATATGGCACATAGGTAATGGTTATACTAATGAACCTGTTTTAAAACTGGCAAAATCTTTAGTCGAAAATACGTTCGCTGATAAGGTTTTTTTCTGTAATTCAGGCGCTGAAGCCAATGAAGCGGCATTAAAGATTGCCAGAAAGTATGCCCTGGATAAATATGGAAGCCATAAAAACGAAATCATCTCATTCGAGAACTCCTTCCACGGTAGAACATTATTTACCGTGACGGTTGGGGGGCAACCTAAATATTCTCAGGATTTCGCGCCATTGCCGCAACAAATTGCCCACCTGCCATACAACGATATTGCCGCCATCAAAGCCCACATTTCAGAAAAAACCTGTGCCGTCATTGTTGAACCCATTATCGGTGAAGGTGGGGTAATTCCTGCTGATCCTGCGTTTTTGCAAGCCTTGCGTGAATTGTGCGATCAGCATCAGGCATTGTTGATCTTTGATGAAATTCAAACGGGGATCGGGCGGACCGGGTATCTGTATGCTTATGAAGAAACAGGCGTGGAACCCGATATTTTGACCACCGCTAAAGGGCTGGGCGGCGGTTTCCCGATCGGAGCCATGTTAGTTAAGCACCCTGTCGCAGAAGTCTTCCAACCCGGTTCACATGGCACCACATTTGGCGGAAACCCATTGGCCGCCGCGGTTGCCGGTAAGGTCGTTGAGTTAGTGAATCAGCAGGAATTTCTGGCGGGAGTGCAGTCACGCCACCATGAATTTATCCGGCGCATGTCGGCGCTCAATCAACGTTATCAGGTATTCAGTGAATTACGTGGTAAAGGGCTCTTGCTGGGAGCAGAACTGGATAAGAAATATCAAGGCAAGGCGAAAAATCTGACCAATATAGCTGCAGAAGAGGGATTGATTGCCTTGATAGCGGGTCCCAATGTATTGCGTTTTGCTCCTGCGTTAAATATTGAACCGCAGGATATCAACGACGGTTTCATCCGCCTTGAAAACGCCCTCAAGCGATTTGTTCAGGAATAAAACCGATTTGAGGTAGAAATCATGATGCTATTTAGATCCGTTCAACATGAAGATTTAGGCGATATCCTTCATCTTTCGTCCCGTGCTGGCGTTGGCCTGACGACCTTACCAAACAATCAGGAGTATCTGGCGGCACGGATTTCACGCAGCATTGATTCTTTCAACGATGCAAGGGGACGAGCACAGCAAGGTTTTTTATTTACCTTGGAGGACACGGAAAAGCATCGTGTTGTTGGTGTCAGTGCACTGGAGTTGGCGGTAGGGCTGGAAGAGCCTTTCTACAACTTCCGGGTACACAAATCAGTGCGTTCTTCCCGGGAACTGGGGGTTTATACCACCTTCGAGACACTGATTGTCGGGCAGGATTATACCGGATGCAGCGAACTGTGTACGCTGTTCCTTGACCCCGATTATCAGGGCGGGCGCAATGGTGTTTTCCTTTCCAAAAGTCGCTTTATGTTTATTTCCGCATTCAGGCATCTTTTCCCGAAATCGATTATTGCGGAAATGCGTGGGGTCGTGGATCCACAAGGGGAATCGCCATTCTGGAATGCGCTTGGGCAACACTTTTTCAATGTTCCCTTTGCACAAGCCGATTATTTGACGGGCATTGGCTCCAAAACGTTTATTGCGGAACTGATGCCATTCTATCCGATTTATGTCTCTCTGTTGCCGGAAGAGGCGCGTCAGGCCATCGGTCAGGTGCATGACAATACCTTACCTGCCCGTACCATTCTGGAAAAAGAGGGATTTGCCTATCACAACGCGGTCGATATTTTTGATGCCGGCGCCATTTTAGATGCGGAAATTGACAAGATACGTACCGTCAAAGCCTGCCATCTCGTACATGTCAAAAAAAGCACTCAGCTTTCCCGAACTCAGGAGGGAGTGCCGTGCATTGTTTCTAACCTGCATTTTCAAGAGTTCAGGGCGCTGCTCCTGCATGTTACTGATCCGCTGGATAGTGGTGAATTGCGGCTTACCCCCGCAGAGATGGAAGCACTCCATGTGGATGATGGCGATGCGATACGCATTGTTTCTCTTTTTTCTTAAGGATTTTCACAATGAATCATCAAGCACATTATATTGGCGGGGCCTGGATAGCCGGACAAGGTTTACCTGTGATTAAACATTCTCCTGTTGACCAACGGGTTTTGTGGCAGGCGAACGGCGCTTCTGCCCGTCAGGTGGATGAAGCCTGTCAATCTGCCCGTCAAGCGTTTCCGGCATGGTCAAGATTAGCGGTTGAAAAACGTATTGCGATTATTCAGACCTTTGCTGATTTGCTGACACAGGAAAAAGAACACCTTGCCGGTGTGATCAGTGAAGAAACCAGCAAGCCACTGTGGGAAACCCGAACGGAAATCCAGGCAATGATTGGCAAAATTGCCATTTCCATTGAGGCATGGGAACAACGTACCGGGTATTGCGAAACTGCCATGCCAGATGGCAAAGCGATATTGCAGCATCGTCCCCACGGCGTAATGGCCATTTTCGGCCCCTATAATTTTCCCGGGCATTTACCGAACGGACATATTGTTCCTGCCTTGATCGCCGGCAACACGCTGGTGTTCAAGCCCAGTGAACTGACGCCAATGACGGCAGAAAAAACGGTTGAATTGTGGATCAGGGCGGGGTTGCCTGTCGGTGTGCTGAATCTGGTGCAAGGGGGCAAGGAAACCGGCAGTGCTTTGTTGGACAGCCGCGAAATTGATGGCGTGCTGTTTACCGGCAGTGCGGCGACCGGCTTTCATTTCCACCGTGTATTGGCGGGTCAGCCGGAAAAAATGCTGGCGTTGGAAATGGGGGGCAACAATGCACTGATTGTTGACGATTATGAGGATATTGAGGCGGCGGTTTACACCATTATCCAGTCTGCGTTTATTTCCGCCGGCCAGCGTTGTACTTGTGCCCGTAGATTGCTGGTGAAACAGGGGGCAAAAGGCGATGCGCTGATCCAACGGCTACTTGATGCCACCGGGCAAATTGTGCCTGCCCACTGGAATGCTGAACCCCAGCCGTTCATGGGCGGCGTCATCTCTTTAACTGCGGCAGAAAGTCTGCTGGCAGCGCAGTCTAACTTGCTGGCATTGGGAGGCACTTCCCTGCTCGCTTTAACACAACCCGATCCTCGCTCGACCTTCATGACCCCCGGCATTATTGACCTGACTCATGTTACAGAGGTTCCGGATGAAGAGTATTTTGGCCCCCTGCTGACCCTGAGACGCTATGACACGTTCGACGAAGCCATTTCCATTGCCAATGATACGCGGTTTGGGCTGGCATCCGGCCTGATCTCTCCTGATGCAGCGCTGTTCGAGAAATTATTGCAGGAAGCGAGAGCCGGGATCGTGAACTGGAATAAACCGCTGACAGGCGCATCAAGCAAGGCACCGTTTGGTGGCATTGGAGCATCGGGCAATCATCGACCCAGTGCTTATTATGCTGCGGATTATTGTGCCTGGCCGATGGCTTCTTTGATGGCTGACCATCTCGTTTTGCCTGAAACACCCGCGCCGGGGCTTGATTTTTTCCATTAATAGATAGGATGTTAGAGGTGATTATGTCGGGAATTGAAGCAAATTTTGATGGTTTGGTGGGCATGACCCACCATTACGCTGGGCTATCAACAGGTAATGAGGCTTCCATGAACCATCGGGGGCAAGAATCCAATCCCCGCAAAGCCGCACTTCAAGGATTGATGAAAATGAAAGCCTTGTCTGAGATGGGGTTGGTGCAGGGGGTGTTGCCTCCGCAACAGCGCCCCAATCTACCGGCATTGCGTCAACTGGGATTTACGGGCAGTGATGAGCAGGTATTAAACCAAGTTGCCCGCTACTCACCGTTATTGTTGTCCCATCTGAGTTCGGCCTCTTCCATGTGGACAGCGAATGCGGCAACGGTTTCCCCGTCGGCGGACAGTGCGGATCAGCGCGTTCATTTCACGGTTGCCAACTTAAACAATAAGTTACACCGTTCTCTGGAAAGTGTGACCACTTCACGGGCGTTAAAGGCCACTTTTTCTGATCCAAACCACTTTGTTCACCATGACCCTTTGCCACAACACGCGGATTGGGGAGATGAGGGCGCGGCGAATCATAACCGTTTTTGCGGTGAATATGGCGAAGCCGGGGTACAGTTATTTGTTTATGGCCGTAAGGCATGGCAAGAAGATACCGCGCCCACGCGCTATCCTGCCCGGCAAACGCTGGAAGCGAGCCAGGCAGTGGCTCGCCTGCATCAACTTGAGGAAACGAGAACCGTATTTGCCCAACAAAATCCGGTTGCCATTGATAGTGGCGTGTTCCACAACGACGTCATCGCGGTCAGTAACCGAAATGTGCTTTTCCATCACCAGCAGGCTTTCTTGAACTCGCAAGCCGTATTGGCCGAACTCAGGGAAAAAATGGCGCGGCTGGGGCAATCATTGATTACGGTTGAAGTGCCGACAGAACAGGTCACCCTTCGGGACGCGGTCGAATCTTATCTTTTTAACAGCCAGTTGTTGAGCCAGCCTGATGGCAACATGATGCTGGTTCTCCCGCAAGAGTGTCGTAATCATCCCAACGTCTCGGCTTATCTGCAAGCATTGATGGCTGAGGGTGACTCTCCCATCAATAAACTCCACTTTTTTGATTTGCGCGAAAGTATGCGCAATGGTGGAGGGCCGGCCTGTCTGCGTCTTCGCGTCGTTCTGAACGAAAAAGAGTTGGCGGCGGTGAACCCGGCAACCCTGATGACACCGGCGTTGCATCAGCGGCTGGCGACCTGGGTAGAACGCCATTATCGAGATTCATTGTATGCGGCTGATCTGGCTGATCCCCAACTGTTGAATGAAGTTTATGTTGCCCTTGATGAACTGACCCAAATTCTCAAGCTCGGTTCGATCTATGAATTTCAGCGTTAATCAGGAGAGACGATGGATTTATTGACTTTATTGCTTGAAAACAAACTTGAGGATTCCTTGCCTTTTCCGCCCGCCCTAAAGGCTTCATGGTTGGCGGAAGGCGTATTGCAATTATTGCCACAAGAGCTGCCACAAGAGAAAAAACTCGATACGCTGATTATCTCAGCAGGAATACATGGTAATGAAACAGCGCCGGTGGAAATCGTGCTCCAGTTATTGTCACAACTGGCGCAGGGAAGCCTGCCGTTACGGCATAACCTCCTGTTGATTTTCGGCAATTTGCCCGCCATGCGTACCGGGCAACGCTATATCGATAACGATCTCAATCGCATGTTCGGTGGCCGCCAGCAAAATTTTCCGCCGGGGAATGAAACGAACCGCGCGATAGAGCTGGAATCCATTATCCGCCAATTTTTTAGTGAGCCGGCGGTGATGGATTCAAACAAATACCGGCATCTGGATCTGCATACTGCGATTAGGGGATCTTGTCATGAACAGTTTGCCCTGTTGCCGTATCAAACGCGCGGATATGCGGCTGACTTTTTACAGTGGCTGGAAGACAGTGATATCGACGCCCTGGTCTTTCATAACTCGGCGGGCGGCACGTTCAGCCACTTTACCAGCGAATATTTCAATGCAGACAGTTGCACATTGGAAATCGGCAAGGCGCTGCCTTTCGGGCAGAACGATCTGACCAGGTTCAGCAATATTGCGACCGCCTTGCAGGATTTAGTGGCCGGTTCATTTTCAATCAGGCGAAATAAGCGCGTGTTCAAACGCTATCGTGTGGTTGATGCCATTATCAAACAGCACGACAGTTTTCAGCTCAATATTCCAGAAGATACCAAAAACTTTACTGAACTGCCGGACGGTTTCGACATCGCCAGTCAGCAGAATCAATCCTGGAAAATCCTATCCCCTGCAAACTTTATTTTGTTTCCCAATGCGCAGGTTGCCATTGGGTTGCGGGCAGGTCTATTGCTGGCGCAATTAACATAATCAATTCATATAAAAACAGAGCCGGAGGCTATTAATGACGGGAGCACTAAAAACCCCTGCGGAGCAATCCGCAGGTGAGCAGAAACTTCACCGTGGATTAGGTAAACGCCATATTCAATTGATTGCCATTGGCGGTGCCATCGGAACGGGTTTGTTTATGGGAACGGGGAAAACCATCGCCGTTTCAGGGACTTCAATTATCCTGACTTACTTGTTGATTGGCTTTTTCGCCTTTATGGTCATGCGGGCAATGGGAGAACTGTTGCTCACCAAATTGGATTATCGGACGTTTGCTGATTTTGTCGCTGATTATCTTGGAGACAAAGCCAGCTATTTTCTCGGCTGGACTTATTGGATGAGTTGGGTCGTCAGTTGCATTGCGGATGTTGTCGTGTGTGGTGGCTATATCCAATATTGGTTTCCAGACAGTTCGCTTTGGCTGACGGCACTGATTATTCTGGGATTAATGTGCTTATGTAACTTCTGCTCAGTACGGTTATTTGGTGAAACCGAATTCTGGTTTGCCATGATTAAAGTCGTGGCCATCGTTGCCTTGATTATCGTTGGCATCAGCATGGTTTTTGTGGGATGGACTTCACCCAATGGCGTAACCGCTTCTGTACGTCATTTGACGGAGCCCGAAGTATTCCTGCCCAATGGCCTGTTTGGATTTTTGGCCGGTTTTCAGATTGCTATTTTTTCTTTTACAGGCATTGAACTGGTTGGCACCGTGACGGCGGAAACCAAAGAGCCGGAGAAAATCTTACCGAAAGCCATCAACAGCATACCCATCAGGATCATTATCTTTTACGTCCTCTCGATGATGTGCATTATTGCGGTGACCTCCTGGTCACATATTTCACCGGAAGTCAGCCCCTTTGTGACGTTGTTTGCCATGGCCGGATTGCCGGCAGCGGCAGCGGTCATTAACTTTGTGGCACTGACTTCCGCCATGTCCTCGGCAAACAGTGGGTTATACGCTTGCACCCGAATGCTTTATGGCCTGTCTACAGAAAAACTGGCGCATGGTAAATTTGGACAACTTTCGATAAGCAGTGCCGTTCCCATTTTTAGCCTGATATTTTCTGTTATCTGCATGGCAAGCGGTGTATTCCTGTTGTTCATCATTCCAAACGTGATGAAACTATTTACCATTGTTTCCACCGTCGCGGCGATCATGGTGATTTACAGTTGGTGCATGATACTGTTTGCTTATCTGGCTTACCGCAAAAAACGCCCTGACTTGCATAAAGTTTCCACCTATAAAATGCCAATGGGCATACCCATGACATGGTGTACGTTGCTATTTTTTGCTTTTACAGTGGTGATCATGATATTTGAATATGATACCCGCGTTGCGTTATATGGCACGCCAGTGTGGTTTGTGATCTTGGAAATTTTTTGGCGTATGCGGAAAAATAGACAGCAGAGAGATATTCAGAATTAAATGGTTAATTTTGGGGTGTTGTCAATGGCAGGGAATAAAATAGGGTGAATCTAAGCTCAATGGATTTCAAGGTGCAGCCAACAAAGCTGCAACTTGAAAGACGACGGGTATAGGAACCCATTTGATCAACAAGAAATATTTTTCTACTCCCAGATAAATGATAACCCTCCCCGGATACAAAGCGCCAAATTACCCGCGCCGATAGCTTCCTTAAAACCATCCATAAGACCATCGTTAATATCAAATTTATCGCCAAAGCCAAGAGCATTAACTTGACCTGCCCTGCTGGGACATAGATAACTCTGTGATTGGGAATAAACGTTTTGGAATACCGTGATCCCGGCTAATACACCCATTCAGACTTTTCTTAAATCACCAAAAAATTGAATCACATTAATAATAGTGATTGATAAGTATGTACAATAAACCATCTTTGCTGGTTAGATTTTCATTTATATAAACTTTATCCATAAATTGCCGATTAATCATCAATCGACACATTAGGAAGGAAACACAATGAAAAACAAAAAGGAATCTTTGTACCTACAAGAGCTGGCATGTCGACGGGTTACACAGGGAAATGTAAGTCATCACAACTAAGGAGCAACAACAATGACCATTCCGCCCCCCGCCCAAAGCGGGTTACGTTTTGTTTTCCGAGTCGCCGGCCTGCCCGATATCCCTCTCAGTGTGGGGGAATTCTCCCTTCAGGAAGGACTGTCTGAGCTGTTTACCCTCAGCCTGACGCTGGTCTGCCCGCATAACCGGTTCAAAAAGCCGCAGAGCCTGGATTTAACCTCGCTGCTGATGCAGGAAGCGACACTGCAAATTTTTCACGATGAGACCGAGCAGCGCAAAATCACCGGCATCATTTCCCATGCCGACTGGATTGGCAGCGACGGCAACCAGACCCGGTACGCCTTTACCGTCCGCCCTTACCTCTGGCGCCTGA
Organism: Xenorhabdus beddingii; assembly: GCF_002127545.1. GTDB lineage: Bacteria > Pseudomonadota > Gammaproteobacteria > Enterobacterales > Enterobacteriaceae > Xenorhabdus > Xenorhabdus beddingii. The sequence goes on along the minus strand of NZ_MUBK01000009.1, from coordinate 34,882 downwards.
CCCTCAATCAGGACAGCCGGATTTACCATCAGAAAAAGGCCCCTGACCTGTTAAGTGAGTTGTTGAAAAAACACCGGGTACGGGCAGATTCGAAGCTCTATGACCCGCATCAGGATCGGGAATACGTGACCCAGAAACGCGAATCTGACTACGCCTTTTTCAGCCGCTTGGCCGCCGAAGAGGGGATGAGTTTCTGGTTTGAGGATGAGACGCTGTTTTTCAGTGACAGCCATCTGGGCATGACCGCCGGCCTGCCGTTGCAGTACAACCCGCAACCGGATACCGCTCACGGGCTGGATACGATTTATCAGGTCAGTCTGGGCGTCGGCATGAGTCCGCAACGCAGCCTGCATAAAGACTACAATCCGGACAGCCCGCGCTATCACCTCTCCCATATGCACAGCAGCGAAGGCTTCCGCGATTTCGGCAGCCAGACTCCCTACACCGTGTTCGAAAGCTACGGGCGTTTCCAGAAAGATGCCGCCGCCAAACCGTTCCTGAAATACCGGCAGGAAGCGCTGGATAACCAGAAGCAAAGCGGCAACGGGCGCAGCAACTGCATCAAGCTGATGCCGGGCAAAATCTTCGAGATAAAAGAACATCCCCACACCCCGCTCAATGCCCGCTGGCAGATTGTCGGCATCCATCATTATGGCCGCTGCCCGCAGGCGCTGGGACACGATACCGGAGAGGGCACCACACTCAGCAACGATTTCAGCTTTATCGACGGTCTTGCCGACTGGCGCCCGCCGTTTCACTACAAACCGCTGGCGGATGGCGATGAAACCGCGATGGTGGTCGGGCCGGCCGGCGAGGAAATTTTCGTCAATAAAAACGGGGCCATCAAGGTGCATTTTCACTGGAACCGTTATGACCCACCGGATGACGGGGCATCGTGCTGGGTGCGGGTGGCTCAGGGCTGGAACGGCAACGGCTTTGGCTTTATGGCCATCCCGCGTATCGGGCAGGAAGTGATTATCTCCTACCTCAACGGCGATATCGACCGGCCAATCGTCACCGGTTGTGTCTATAACGACCTGAACCGCCCGCCGCTGGATTTGCCGGCAGCCAAGACCCGCACCACTTTTAAGACCAAGACCCACAAGGGGAAAGGGTTTAACGAACTGCGCTTTGAGGATGCAAAAGGCAGCGAGGAGGTTTATATCCACGGCCAGAAAGACTTCACGGCGCACATCGAAAACGATGCCTACTGGCATATCCAACACGACCAGAAGAGCCGCATCGACAACAATCGTTACCACGAGATACTCGCCGATGATCACCATCAGGTGGCGGGTTCGCGCAAAATCACCACCGACGGCGACGTCTCCCACCGGATAGCCGGCAGCCAGCATCTCCAGACCGGCGATGCCACAGTGATTGACAGCGGACAGGAAATCCACCTGAAAAGCGGCGGCAAAGTGGTGCTGGAAGCCGCGTCGGAAATCACGCTGAAAGTGGGCGGCAGTTTTCTGAAAGTCACGCCGGGCGGCATTTTATCGTCCCCGATGAATGTCGGGCAGGGTTCAGGGGGCAGCGGGCGTGGCATTGCACTGCAACTGCCGGAGGGGGTAGAGCCATTGCCAGAGGTGGAATTTCCAATCAAAAAATATTGTGCCTTGCAAGCACAGGAAAGTGCGGCCTGGGTGATTAAAGCACCGCAGGGAGGTCAGTCATGAAAGTAAACTGGACAACCTGGCTGGGCGAACCTGACAAGCCGCTGGTTTACCTGATGGTTAACCCGCTTGCGACCCCCAATCCTGTCAACACCCTCTACGTGAACGATTGGGTTGAACAGACATTTCCTCTGTATAGCGGCACGCCGCTGGCTCACCTGATGGGACAGGGACCGTGGCTGATCCAGCCCAAAACGGACAGTCTGGCATCCCTTGGGCGTTTGTTGGATCGCCGGGCTCTCAGTGATGAAAGCTGGGGCTGGGCATACCGCAGCGACACAGGCTGGCAGGCGCAATTGGAGCACTGGCAACGCCACCAGCTCGTGACCCTGCGAGATGAACAGGTGGTCTTCCGCCTGATGGATACCCGTATTGTCCGTGTGCTAATGCCTGCGATGCAGCCGACGGACTGGACTTCCCTGCTCAATCCGGTCGTTGAACTGATGATTGATATGCCGGCGCCGACGGTCTTCAGCCGTCCGGCCGACTGCCCGTTCAGCCAGCTTGAACGTCCCTTTGTGCTGGAGCCGCACCTGATTGCGGCGTGGGAGCAGTCTGATTTGGCGCTGGAAAGCCTTGCCCAAACGCTGATGCATGAACTGTGGGAAGCGCAGGGCGAACGGGCACTGAAACTGGATACCCCCGAAGGGACTTTGATCCGCGACCTTGAAACCTGGCTGCGCCAGCACCGCCAACGGGGTTCACGTTTACAGATTCTGACCATCCATGATTTTCTGGCAGATAACGGTATTGATGCGCAACGTACTTAATCAAAAAAGGATTTAATCTAATGAGTGACACCGGAAGATTAGATTGTGTGCCCTGCAATAAATTCAGACACTGGCTGGAATTTCAGTTATTGGACAATCAGGGCAAGCCATTAATCGGTATTCCCTATCACCTGAAAAGCCGGGATGGGGTTATCCATGCCCATGGCGTGACGGATGGTCAGGGAATACTGCGGGAAGAAAACTTATCGTCACTGCCGATGACCCTGCATGTGGATGCGCAGAAACTGGCAGACCAGTTGGTTGAGAAATCCACGGTTAAGGCCGTGGCAACCGAAAAAATGCCGGGTTCGTCACCCGCGATTATGCCGGGCGCTCTCAGTGATGGCCTGCCGAAGCTCGAAGGCTGGACAGAAGCCGCCTTGCAAACAAGATATTACGCGGACGCCAACTATCCGGGTGTAACGGTGATGCCCGCACATAACCGCCGGCATGTGATAGCCGTTGAACGTATTGCGAAGCCGGTATTTGCCAAATCCTGCCTGCAACCTGCGGGCTGTACGGATGCCGGGACGGATACCGAACCGCATACCCATTTTGGTCAGATGCAGGTCTTCCAGCCGGTGCCAGCGACTCAGCCCGCATCGGAGAAATCTACGCCGTGGTATCTCGTCCCTATTGTCTGGTTGTCGGATCAGGTCGTTCCTTCGGCACAGGCGTTTGCCCTACCTGTTCCACTCCCGCCGCCACCGGTTACGGGCAACGGCACGGGTATAACGGACAGCACCGCTGCTTCAACCGGCAGGAATACTGGGGAGATGGGAGAAACACGTCCTGTGCTCTCGCAAAGTGAGCAGAAGACGCTGGATGAAATAAAAAATGTGCTGACCCGCGATTATCAGCTCGCGAGCCTGTCTGCCATCACGTTAGGGATGATGATACGTAATGTCTGGAATGGCAGTGATGAGGATTTTCTGACTCACGATATCCTGAAGAAAATCGCGGACAAAAAGGGCACCGCTCCGACCCGCGTGCGTTACCATTTTGTGGAAAATCCCCAGACAGGGCAACTCACGGCGGTCGGATACCACACCGGTAAAGAAAGTGGGCTGGAACAGACTAAAGTGCGTCATGTGCAACACAATAAGTCATTAAACCGGTATGAATTTTGGGAGGATGATGCAACGTCACCGACATTGATCTGGTCACTGGCCGGTGAATTATCACGACACAATATAGATAACTACGCGCAGCAAAATTCGGCGGTCAACACCAAAGTGGCGGTGCTTGATCCGAAGATTGCGACCCAGACTCCGGGGTTGCCGATACCGGATCAGGGGGACTGGCGGGACGGGGCATATATTAACCCCCAGCAAGATCCCGATGAAATAGGTGGGAATAGCACATCAACACCGAGACCGGATGCGAAGGATCATGGGCCGACAGTATTGGGCACTCCGATACCGGAGGAGAAGGATTTTCGCGATTATATTCTGATCTTCCCGGTTTCCAATATTCCGGCGCTTTATGTTTATTTGAGTAAGTCACCGACCAAGTTTTTAGAGGTGGATGTATATCGCAATTTTATAGGAAGGCCTAGAAATGGACACCATGCCGATCATATGCCTTCCGCTGCAGCAGTGAAATTACATCTAAAACGTTTATATCCTAATTTGAAACCTAATCAACTGGATGATTTAGCAAAGGATGTTGCCGCTATAATTATTCCAGCAGATGTTCATAGAAAAATTAGTGAAACTTATGGTGGAAGAAATAAATCTAGGATAGAACGTGATTCATTGGATTTGCGTAAGGCCTTGGATAGTAATTTTGATGCAGAAAAATCGGCATTGAAGGGGTACGGTGCAACGGAACAAGAGTTAGAAGAAGCACGTGCTAAAATGCATGAAATTAATGAAGAAAAAGGGTTATATAAAAGATGACAATTGACGTAAAGGTTTTAATAAATAATCTGGGTGTATCTTATAAAGAGATATTGAACTCCGGTTTTATTCCATATAAAACTAAGCCTAGTGGTGATTCTGGTGATGATTACGTATCTTTGAATATGGCTAAGGAGGGAGTTTATTTAGCTTTTCATCGAGATAATATGTCGTTATTTAATGTTACTTTAACATTGCTTGATGATGGTAAAAAAAATTATACGTTTCCTAACAAATTACCCGCTTTTTTAAAGCCTCTAATGTCTCGCCAATGGGTACATCAACAGTTTGGAAAACCAGAAAAATCTACTTCACCCCAGATGATCATGAACAAATATTTTGGTTGGGTAGATATGTATTCTACAATATATTTTGAAGTCCCCGTAAGTATGCAGCTTGATTATGATCTACAAGAGAATGTTAAAGAAGTTACATTCTTCCTAACATCGGAAGTAAGTTGGTGATTTACTAATCTTATTTTGCAGATAAATTTGTACAATGCCTGTTGGCCTTGCTTTCCAACAGGCTCATTATCCCGCTTCAGATAACATCTCCCGTTCGGCTGGTGTCTATGCTCGACTGTTATGATGCTAAAGAGCTGTGCATTAGGTTTTCAGCAATCTCGACTAATATTAAACCGGTATGAACTTTGGGAGGATGATGCAACGTCACCGACATTGATCTGGTCACTGGCCGGTGAATTATCACGACACAATATAGATAACTACGCGCAGCAAAATTCGGCGGTCAACACCAAAGTGGCGGTGCTTGATCCGAAGATTGCGACCCAGACTCCGGGGTTGTCGATACCGGATGCGAAGGTTCATGGGCCGACAGTATTGGGCACTCCGACACCGGAGGAGAAGGATTTTCGGGATGATATTCTGATCTTTCCGATCTCGAATATACCGGCGATTTATGTTTATTTGAGTAAAATTGAAGAGCTTGATTCAGATAAGTATACTCGTCGTCAATTAGATCGAAAGTTCAAACATGCAAAGGATTTCGGTATTGTGATTTATTTATGGTTTCTGATGTTGGGGCTGATTTAATCATGGATAACCGAATTTTTCATACATGAGGTTAAACATGGCAAACAGAGCCGTTATTTTAATGAACAACCCCGCCGCAAGCAGCGGGGAATGAGATCCTATCTCTGATCACTCTTTAACCCATAAAGTCACATTTTATCTTTTCATATAATCTAGCTGCTCCCATAACTCAGCAACCAATGACTTAACATTTGGCATGGATAGCATGGTCATATGGTTGCCGGGTGCCTGTAGGGTATTTAATTGAGCGGCATGTGTTTTCCATCGGGTGACATGACTTTGAACCTCCTCCCTATCTCTTTCTTCTGCGTTGATGAGATGAACAAGTCCGTTATAGCGTGCCCGGGGGGTATAGGAGGTATTCAGGTTGGCCTGCATCACGTGGACAACGCCTTGCAACAGTGAGGCGGGGGAGTTAGCGGTGAAGAGCCCCGCCCGTACCAGAGCCTGATGCAGACGCCGGATCTGTTCACGGTGATCCAATCCGGCAAAATTTTGCTGCGTGAGCGGCAGCGGTGTGTTGAGCAACATGTTGTAGAGTTCAACTAATTTCATCAGTGTTTCTATATGGTTGTATGAACGGTTGTCTGATTTAGGGTTGCACGATGGCGTTGCAGCGCTTTGTGGGGCAGGTGCTTCGCTATCGATAAGAACAACATCAGTGACGGGTTCTCCCTGTGCCTGTAGCTGTAACGCTATCTCGAAAGCAATCCAACCGCCAAAAGAGTGACCCAATAGGTGATAAGGGCCTGTTGGCTGGGTTTGGCGAATGGCCTTGATGTAATCATGGGCGGCCTCTTCGACGCTGGCATAAGCGGGGAGTTGGGGATCGGTCAAACTGCGTGACTGCAACACCTGAATGGGCAGAGATGACGGAAACGATAACGCAAGTTCAAGCAGGCTGGAAGCACTGGCTCCGGCACCCGGAATGCAAAATAGCGGTGGATGCGTTGGCGAGCCACTTTGGAGGGTTACCCGGAAAGACTGCGTGGTCGCTGATAACAGGCATTCAGTGAGGGAATCCGCCACCTGATTGAGCAGGGGGGGTTGCATAATGCTGTGGTGCGTGCCCCCGATAGGATGGCGCGTGGACGAATCCCCCGCAATCCCCCGCCAGCCCCGCCATGGGTCACCGTCAGGCGGGGTATCTGCGGTATAAAGATGGATCGGCAATGATGATGCGGGGGGGCGGTAAACTGCGCCTAACTGCCGCAGGGTTTCAGCCGTGTAGAGGCGCAGGAAGAAATCTTCTTGCGTGACATCGGCGGGCAGCCATTGATGTTCAACACAACGTTCAAAAATCTGATCCACCTCATCAAGATGGCGGAGCACTTCCAATTGCTGACTATCCGCCTCTGTCATGGAGGCTTGCAGGAAATTAACAATCATATTGATGCGTTTTTGTGTTTCGTCCATCGGGCCATCAAGGGTATTTTTTTGCTGACCGGCGTTTGTTGAATCGATCATCCCGATAAATGCCACCTCTTCGTTGTGATGGATTAACTGCAGGGCAATTTCATAGGCGATGACGCCACCCATTGACCAGCCAGCGAGATGATAAGGGCCATTGGGCTGAACACGGCGAATGGCCTGAAGATGACAGGTCGCCAGTTCCTCAATGGATGCCGGAGGATGGGCAAGCGTATGAATGCCAAGTGCCTGCAATGCGTAAACCGGTAATTCAGGAGGCAGCAGGGCCGCCAGTGGTGAATAGACCCAGGGATCGCCGGAAGGTTCATGCACGAAGAACAGGGGCGGCAGGCTCCCCGTTGGGCTTAACGGCACGGGATTGCTGGCGAAAACGTCCACTGATGGGGAACGTGGCCGATGGAAACGGGATTTGTTGATGACCAGAGCCAGTTCATGCAGTGTGGGATGAGTGAATAAGGTTGCCAACGGAACGTCCATTTTCTGCTCACGCATCCGTGCCAGCAGTTTAACCGCGATTAACGAATGACCGCCCAGTTCGAAGAAATTATCATGGCGACCGACCTGTTCCAGCCCCAATAAAGTCTGCCAGATTTTGGCAAGCGTGGTTTCCACCTGACCGATGGGTGCCTCATAGTGTTGGGTGACGATGGCGGCGTGATCCGGCGCTGGCAGGGCCTGACGATCGAGTTTTCCATTGGGGGTCAGCGGGAAGGCGTCGAGCGTGACGAAAGCGCTGGGCAGCATATAGTCGGCAAGCTGCCGGGCAAGCTGCCTGCGCAGTTCGGCCGGCACCAGTTTTGTATCAGGTTCCGCGAGCAGATAGGCAACCAGCCGTTTCTGTTCCCCTGTTTTTTCATAAGAGAGATCTTCGCGGGCAACCACGATCGCCCCGCGCACGCCGTGGCACTGCATTAACTGCGCTTCGATTTCACCGGGTTCAATGCGGAAACCGCGCAGCTTGATTTGAAAATCATTGCGGCTAAGGTATTCGAGAGTGCCATCAGGCAACCAGCGCCCCAAATCACCACTTTTGTACATGCGTGCCCCTGCGACTGGCGAGAATGGGTCGGGCAGGAAACGTTCCATTGTCAGTTCGGCACGGTTCAGGTAACCACGGGCAACCCCGATCCCGCCAATGTGGATCTCACCCGCGACTCCTGACGGGACGGGTTCGCCGTGGGCGTCGAGAAGATAGATTTGGCAATTGGAAATTGGCCGCCCAATGGGAACGCTGTCAACAAAACAATTCGGCTGATGGGTATCAAATACGGTACAGCCCACCACCGTTTCAGTGGGACCGTATTCATTAATGATGCGCGATTCAGTCGATAATTCCCGCCAGAGTTCCACGGTGGCATTGGGCAGCGTTTCTCCGGCTACGACAAAGCAATGGGCCGGGCATTTCTGTCCCGTTGCTTTCAACTCCTGCCCCATCGCGGAGAGATGACTGGGGGTAATTTTAACCAGCGCCCCCGACGCCATCGACAATAATGCCGGCAACAGCTCACTCAGCTCCTGTCCCTCACACAGCAAGTGGATTTTCCCACCACACAATAAGGGCAGGTAAAGGCTGGTGATGGTGGCATCAAAGCCCAATGGTGACGAAACGATCCCATCTTGTTGCCGGTCGGTAAGGCCATAATGCAGCGCCCATTGCAGATAATTGCAGACACTACGATGTTCGACCATCACGCCTTTGGGTTGACCGGTTGAACCGGAGGTATAGATAACATAAGCCAGATGATGTGCAGTCAGGCCCAGTGCCTGAGTATCAGGATTGTGCATGGGGGTTGAAGCCAACATGACTGGTGTCAAATCGTCGAGCATCACGCTGGGGATCGGGCAATTTATTACCCCGATCAGGGTTGTCTGGGTCAGTAAAACCACCGGGTTGGCATCGTCAAGCATATAAGCCCGCCGCTCGGCAGGGTAGGCAGGATCGAGTGGCACATAGGCTCCGCCTGCCTTCAGGATACCCAATAGACCTACCAGCATGTCCAGACTGCGTTCAACACAAATTGCCACCCGGTCATCAGGGCGAATGCCCAACGCGATCAGATGATGCGCCAGACAATTGGCACGTTGGTTCAGCTCCCCATAACTCAGGGCGTCTTCCCCAAAGAGCACGGCAGTGGCATCCGGTGTACGTTGCACTTGGGCTTCGAACAGTTGATGAATCAGCGTATCCTGCGGGAAGTTGACCTGAGTGGCGTTGAAATCAACCAGTAATTGCTGTCGTTCGCTGGCAGGCAGTACGGGAATGTTGATTATTGGCTGCTGGGGGCGGGTTGCCAATGCTTCCACCAGACCTGACAGGGCGGTCGTCATATAGGCGATCAAACGATTCGGATCGATACCCGCCACGGCCTTGGCCGTCAACCGGAACCCTTTTCCCCAATCATCCACGGACACGCTGATGGGATAGTTGTTTCTCTCCTGTAGGGTCAACAGACGTATCCCTTCCCATGCGCGATGGGAAAGATTGGGTTGGCTATGGCGATAATTGAGTAGCGTACTGAAAAGCGGCAGGGACGGAGCGACCCCACTGCACCGTTGCGCCAATGCCAGCGGTGCCTGTTCGTGTTCCAACAAGTGTGTCAGACAGCGGTAGGCCATTTGCACGATGGTCTGTACATCGGTCTGTGGGTCATTGCCTGCAAGCCGGAGTCGTATGGGCAGGGTGTTGATAAACAGGCCAAAGGCGCGATCGATACCGGCGCTTCCCTGCATACGACCCAGCAGGACAGTACCGAAGACGACATCATCATGCCCGCTGATTTTTGCCAGTACCTGCGCCCAGGCCACATGGAACAGCACGCTGGCGCTGACGCCCTGACGTCGGGCTTGTTGGCCGATCGCCTGCGCCAGTGCATCATCCAGTGATTGTCTGGCTTCGCTTATCGGGCTGCCCTCGCTGTGGATATTGAGTGTCCCGAAAGGGGCGGTCGGAACCTCCACGTCAGCGAGCAGCTCACGGAAATAGGTTTCGTGTTCTGACATCGGTATCCGCCGGGCGTGGGCAACAAAATGGCGATAGGGCAATGTGACGGGTAAATATTCGGTACGCTGATGCAATCGTTCACTGATTTCCTCAACCAGAAGTTCCAGCGTCATATGGTCACTGATCAGATGGTGAAATTTCAGGGCCAGCAGCCACTCGTTTTGCATCGGGTCATGGACAATATCGGCCGCAACGAGCGGGGCCTGACTGATATCCAGCCGGTGTTGCTGTGGGTCGGTATGTGCCAGCAATTGGGACAGGACATCCTGTTGACGGGGCGGCACAAAAGGGTTGATGTGCAGGGATGCCTGACGCCAGACCACTTGTACCGGCTGGGATAATCCCTGCCAGCAGACCGCCGTGCGCAGAATATCGTGCCGATCGATGACCTGTTGCAGGGCGGACAGGAAAGCCTCAAGACGCTCGCGGGTATCAAAGGCCAGTAAGTGGCGCAACAGATAAGCATCGCCCTGAGTTTGTAGCAGATAATGGAACAGCATCCCCTCCTGTAGGGGGGCGAGCGGGTAGATATCCTGAATATTGGCGGCCCCATCGGGCATGGCGGCGGCAATCGCGTCAATCTCCCCCTGCGACAGGGAAAGCAGGGGGAGCATGTCTGGCGTGATGAACGTACAGCCGTCAGGAATGAGGTTGGGGGGAACGATGAACGTGTCTGTTTTGTCCTGAATGGCCAGCATCGCGTGTGCCATGTCAGCCAGCACGGGAGCCGCGAACACGGTTTGTATATCCAACACCCAGCCCCGGTTACGCAGCCGTTCGATCAGGCTGACGATCATCAGAGAATGTCCGCCCAGCTCAAAGAAATGGTCGTGGCGACTGATGGGTTTCACCCCCAATAGCGCCTGCCAGATCTGAGCCAGCGCGGTTTCGGTTTCACCGAAGGGAACTTCATGGCTTCTCATCACCGTGGCGGAGATATCAGGGGGCGGTAACGCCTGACGATCGCGCTTGCCATTGGGGGTCAGCGGAAAGGCATCCAGCACCACAAAAGCGCTTGGCAACATATAATCGGGAAGCTGCTGTGCAAGTTGTTGACGTAGCTCTGCGGGTATCAGGTTGACATGCTGTTCGGTGAGCAGATAAGCGACCAGACGTTTCTGAGCTGCTATTTTTTTGTCAGAGATACCGTTTTTATCAGAGATATCGTTTTTATCAGAAATATCGTGGTCATCAAAAATATCTTCGCGGGCAATCACCATCGCTTCGCGTACACCCGGGAGCTGAGTGAGCCGGGCTTCGATTTCGCCGGGTTCAATCCGCAAACCGCGCAGTTTGATCTGAAAATCATTGCGGCCAACGTATTCAATATTACCGTCAGGCAGCCAACGTCCAAGGTCACCCGTTTTGTACATCCGGGCATCCGGCTCTGGCGAGAACGGATCGGCGAGGAAACGTTCTGCGGTCAGTTCAGGACGATTCAGGTAACCACGGGCAACGCCGGCACCGGCGATATGGATTTCACCCACCACTCCGATGGGAACAGGCCGGCCTTGAGTATCCAGAAGATAAATCTGGCTATTGGCAATCGGATGGCCGATGGGAATGTTCCCATGGATATCTTGAGATAGGGGGATGTCATAGACGGTGGCAAACGTCGTCGTTTCCGTTGGGCCATACCCATTGAGCAAGTGCGTGGGTTGTGATTCAGACAATTGCACCTGCTGTATTTTCCTCGGATCAAGGACATCACCGCCGACCAGCAAATAGCGCAATTGGCCCAACAGGGGTTTGAGGCTAGCGAGATAGGCATTGAACAGGCCAGAGGTTAACCAGAGGGCAGTGACTTGCCCCTTGATCAGTGAATCACAGAAACGTAGGGGATCAAGCAGTACGGAGGGGGAAACAACATGCAGGCGTCCGCCATTGAGCAGGGCAGACCACACTTCCCACGTTGCGGCGTCAAAGGAGGCATTGGCACAGTGGGCGATACAGTCATCCGGGCCAATATCAGCAAAACCATTATTGATAATCAGGCGCAGAACACTGCGATGCTCGATCATCACACCTTTCGGCTGACCGGTTGATCCCGACGTATAAATGACATAGGCCAGATGGCGTGACGTCAGCCCCTGCGCGTCTGGATTGGCGGAGATTTCATTCAGCCGCTGATCAAACCGCTTATCAAATCCCTTATCCAATCCTTTGCCAAGTAAGACCGTTGGCAGGGAGCCATCGAACCTATCAACCCACTGGGTCTGGGTCAGTAAAGCCACTGGTGCGGCATCCTCAAGCATATAAGCCAGACGTTCGGCCGGATAAGTCGGATCGAGTGGGACATAAGCGCCACCGGCCTTGAGGATCGCGAGTAACCCTACCACCATTTCTGGGCTGCGTTCGGCACAAATGGCGACTCTGGTATCCGGGCGTACACCCAGCGCCATCAAATGATGAGCCAGACGATTGGCTTGCAGGTTCAATTCGCCATAACTGAGCGACTGCCCTTCACCTATCACCGCCGTTGCGTCAGGATGTTGTGCCGCGTGGGTTTCGAAGTGTTGATGAATTAAAGCCTCCGGTGGAAAGTCCGTCCGGGGGGGATTGAAACCGGTCAACAACTGCTGATACTCGCCGGTAGATAGCATGGGCAGATGGCTGATGGACTGTGTTTCATCGCTCGTCATGGCGGTCAGCACGTTCGTGAAATAGCCGGCCATGCGTTCAACCGTCGCCGGGTCGAACAGATCTGAATCATATTCGAAATGACCACTCAGGCTATCCCCGGTTTCCGTGAGTGACAGTGTCAGGTCAAAGTGGCTGCTGTGGTGTGTCTGTTCCACGAATGAGACAGACAGGCCGGGTAATTCAATCGGCGGGGCGGGAGTGTTGTTCAGGACCAGCATGACCTGAAAGATCGGGCTGTAACTCAGACTGCGCTCAGGTTGCAGAACCCCGACTAATTGCTCAAAAGGCAGGTCTTGATGGGCATAGGCCGCCAGTGTCCGTTCACGGACATCGGCGAGCAGTTCTGCCACGGTATGGCAATGTGCTAATTCAATCCGCAAAGGCAAGGTATTGACGAAAAAGCCGATCAGTCCCTCCAGCTCCTTGCGTGGGCGGTTAGCCACAGGCGTACCGATGACAATATCGTCCTGACCACTGAGGCGGGCAAGCACAATGCCCCAGGCCGCAAGCAGAGTCATAAATAAGGTTGTCCCCTGCCGCAGACCGAGGGTTTTGAGTTGGGCAACCTGTGTTGTTCCGACGTGAACCGGCACTTGCCCGCCGGCAAAACGTTGCACAGGGGGGCGTGGCTGATCCGTGGGCAATGCCAGTCGCACAGGGGCATTTTGCAGTTGTGCCCGCCAGAAGTCATGCTGGGCGGTGAGAAGATCCGCCGGCAATGTTTCCCGTTGCCAGATGGCATAATCGGCGTACTGGATCGGCAGGGGCGGCAAAGGAGCAGGATCTCCGGTCAGTGCGGCGCGGTAAAGCACGCCGAGTTCGTGGATCAAAATGCCCATCGACCAGCCGTCGGAGATAATGTGATGCTGGGTCAGGATCAACAGATGCTCTTCTTCCGCCAGTTGTAACAACTGCCCCCGCATCAGCGGATCATGCGCCAAATCAAAGGGCGTCCTCCTTTCGCGTTCCATCAATTCGGTCATGTGTTGTTGTTGGGTGGCCTTTTTCCACGGGCGGAGATCCTGCAAGAACAAAGCAAAACCGCCGTCAGCCGCGTCGATTTGCTGGTAGGGCTGTTCATCCACGATAACAAAGCGGGTACGCAGGCTTTCATGTCGGGCGACGAGATGATTCAGTGCGGTTTTAAACGCGGAGTGATCAAGTTGACCTCTCAGGTGCAAAACCGCTGAAAGATGGTAGGCCAGGCTGACCGAGGTATCGAGTTGAGCAAGGAACCACAGGCGCTGCTGGGCAAACGAGAGCGGCAGGGGCTGATTGCGGTCGGCCACCGGAATGACGGTTGGCGTGGCGATTGGCGCACCGGCAAGCCGTGTTGCTAAATCGGCGAGGATCGGGTGGGCAAACAGGTGTTGCAAGGGCAGTTCCAGCAACAGCCTTTGGTGGACTTGGGCGGCAAGCCGGACTGCCAGCAGGGAATGTCCGCCGAGTTCAAAGAAATGGTCATGACGGCTCACTTTTTCCAATCCCAATAAGGTTTGCCAGATCTCCGCCAACCCCTGTTCTATTTCGCCGATGGGGGCTTCATAGTGGCGGGTGACGATGGCGGCCTGATCCGGTGTCGGCAGTGCCAGACGGTCGAGTTTGCCGCTGGGGGTCTGCGGGAAAGTATCGAGTGTGACAAAGGCGCTGGGGATCATATAGTCGGCAAGTTGTTGCGAGAGTTGCTGGCGCAGGTCGGCCGGCACTAATTTTGCATCAGGTTCAGCGAGCAGGTAGGCGACCAGCCGTGTCTGGCTGGAAATAGCATGATGGGCAAGATCTTCGCGGGTCAGTACCACGGCTTCGCGTACACCGGGGCACTGCACCAGTTTCGCCTCAATCTCGCCGGGTTCAATGCGGAAACCACGCAGTTTAACCTGAAAATCATTGCGGCCAAGATACTCTATCTGGCCGTCAGGCCGCCAGCGTCCCAAATCGCCAGATTTGTACATGCGTGCCTCTGGATCCTCACTGAAATCATCGTGCAGGAAATAGTCTGAGGTCAGTGCATGGCGATTGAGATAGCCACGCGCCACGCCCGCCCCCGCGATATAGAGTTCACCGATCACCCCGACGGGGACGGGCTGGCCTTGAGCATCAAGGAGGTATATCCGCAGGTCGGCTAATGGGTGACCTATCGGACAGCCGGCTCCCGATTTAATATCCGCTTCAGTCAGTTCACAGAAGGTGGCGTGAACCGTGGTTTCAGTAATGCCATACATATTCACCAGTCGCGTTTGTTGCAGGGAATTACGCAAGATCCAAGGCGCAAGCGTCTGTGGCTTAAGGGCTTCGCCACCGAAAATAATGCACCGCAGGGTATGCGCGGCGGCTCCCTGAGCCGGAATCAACGGGCGAAAAGCGCTGGGGGTTTGGTTGAGTATCGTCACGTGTTCACGGCACAGCAGGGAATAGAGCTGCTGCGGTGAACGGGCACAGTCGCTTGAAACCACCACAAGCCGTCCGCCGTAACTCAGGGCACCCCATAATTCCCATACGGAAAAATCAAAGGCGAAAGAGTGGAACAGTGTCCAAACATCGCGGTGGCTGAACTGGAAATGCGTTTGCGTTGCGGCGAGCAGGCGGGTGACATTGGCATGTTCGACCATCACGCCTTTGGGCTGACCGGTTGATCCAGAAGTATAAATGACATAAGCCAGATGATATGGCTTGAGACCGAGCGCGTGGATATCCGGATTATGGTCCGAAGCCGCCGGGTTTTCTTGACCCATTGACCCGGCATGATCCGGCAGGACGCTATCCAATAGAACGTTATCCAATAAAACAGTGGGCAGAGGACAATCCAGCGTATCCATCAGGGCTTTTTGGGTGAGCAGGGCGACCGGTGCGGCATCATTGAGCATGTAAGCCAGCCGTTCAGCGGGATAGTTTGGATCGAGAGGCACATAGGCGCCGCCGGCTTTCAGGATACCCAACAGCCCCACCACCATAGCCGGATTGCGTTCAGCACAAAGCGCCACGCGATCGTCAGGGCGCACCCCCAACGCAATGAGATGATGTGCCAGACGATTGGCCCGGCGGTTTAATTCACGATAACTCAGTGACTGCCCCTCAAAGGTTATGGCAATGGCATCGGGACGGTGCTGTACCTGCGTTTCAAAAGATGAATGGATCAAGGCATCTGGAGGGCAATCCCCTTGTCTGGGGTTAAAACTGACCAATAATTGTTGACGCTCGCTGGCGGGCAAAATAGGGAGGCTCAAAAGGGGTTTTTCGGCGGCATTTCCCAGTGCCTCAACCAGACCGGTCAGGGCGGTGGTGACATAGGCGATCAGACGGGTCGGATCAATCTCCGGCAAGGTCTGGGCGGTTAAGTGGAATGCCTCACCGACATCATCCACCGATAACGTCATCGGGTAATGGCTTCCCTCCTGAGCTGCCAGCAGGCGTATACCTTCCCATGAGGTGCGGGTTGTGGCTGGGCTGTGTCGATAGTTGAGCAGCGTGCTGAACAGTGGCGTGGGCGGTTTCACGCCGCTACAGCGCTGGGCCAGTGCCAGCGAGGCTTGCTCGTGTTCCAGCAGCCGCGTTAAATTGCGGTAAGCGGCGTGTACGCTCTGTTGTACGCTGTCATTTTCGAGGCGGAACCGTATGGGCAGGGTATTAATAAACAGGCCAATGCCTTGTTCGGTATTTACGCCCCCCTGCATACGCCCCAGCAAGACGGTGCCGAACACCACATCATGTTGTCCACTGGTGTGTGCCAGTACCTGCGCCCACGCGATATGGAACAACACACTGGGACTGACTCCCTGACGGCGAGCCTGTATCCGGATCATCCGCGCCAGCGTGGCATCAAGTGACTGAGTCGCTTCCGTGATCTGCCGGTCTTCGCGGTGGAAATCGATGATTCCAAACGGGGCGGTGGGGGCATCCACATCAGCGAATCGCTCACGGAAGTAGGTTTCGTGGACGGACTCCGGCACACTCAGGGACTGGGCGACAAAATTGCGGTAAGGCGATGTTGCAGGCAGCTTTCCGGTACGCGGGTGTAACCGTTCGTTGATCTCCTCAATAATCAAGGTCTGTGCCGTATGGTCACAGACTAAATGATGGCAACATAACGCCAGTAACCACTCGTCTTGCTGCGGATCATGAATGATGTCGGCAGAGAAAAGCGGAGCCTGATGCAAATCGAGCCGCCGTTGGTGGGGATCGGTGTGCGCTAATAACTGCGCTAATAATTGTGAGGGAATATCCGGTTCGCTGGCTGGCTCAACGGTATTGACGGTATTAACGGTATTAACAACATTAATGTGCAGGGGAGCCTGACGCCAGACGACCTGAACGGGCTGGCTCAGGCTCTGCCAGCAGACCGAGGTGCGCAGAATATCGTGGCGTTCAATAACCCGTTGCAATGTCGCCAGAAATGCATCAAGACGCCCTCTGGTATCAAATGCGAATACGCTGCGTGACAGATAACTGTCTCCCTGTGTTTGCAATAAATGATGGAACAACATGCCTTTCTGCAAGGGGGTGAGCGGATAGATATCCTGAATATTGGTCATGCCTCCCACAATGGTAGCCGCAACCGTGGCAATGTCGCTTTGTGACAGGGCGACCAAGGGCAACATATCCGGCGTAATGGCCGTGCAGCCATCAGGGATCAGGTTGGGCGGCACGGAGCATGGGGTTGTGTCCGGCGTTGCCTGCATCGCTTCTGCCATTTCAGCCAGTACCGGCGTGGTGAATACGCGATGAATATCGAGATCCCAATCCCGTTTGCGCAGTCGTTCGATCAGGCTGACGACCATCAGGGAATGCCCCCCGAGTTCGAAGAAATGGTCATGGCGGCCTACCTG
The DNA here is from genome assembly GCF_002127545.1 of Xenorhabdus beddingii. Classification (GTDB taxonomy): domain Bacteria; phylum Pseudomonadota; class Gammaproteobacteria; order Enterobacterales; family Enterobacteriaceae; genus Xenorhabdus; species Xenorhabdus beddingii. The sequence continues at coordinate 17,585 of NZ_MUBK01000009.1, read as the reverse complement.
CTCCAGCCCCAATAACGTTTGCCAAATTCCGGCCAGAATCTCTTCCCTTTCAGTGATGGGGGCTTGATAGCGGCGTATGGCGATCGCCGCTTGATCGGGTGCCGGCAGTGCCTGCCGATCGAGTTTGCCATTGGGGGTCAGCGGGAAAGCCTCAAGTGTGACAAAAGCGCTGGGCAGCATATAGTCGGCAAGGTGTCGGGCGAGATGTTGGCGCAGCGCGGTTGGCCGCAGTGCCGTGTCGGGGTCAGCGAGCAGATACGCGACAAGGTATTTTTCAGCAGACGTGTCTTTGTCAACCGAGTCTTTATAAATCCGGTCTTCACGAACGACGAGTACCGCTTCACGCACGCCGGGGAATCGGGTGAGGCAGGACTCAATTTCTCCCGGTTCAATGCGGAAACCCCGCAGTTTGATTTGAAAATCACAGCGGCCGAGATATTCGATATTGCCATCGGGCAGCCAGCGCCCCAGATCACCGGTTTTGTACATGCGGGCCGTTGGCTCGCCTGAGAACGGGTCAGGCAGAAAGCGTTCCGCCGTCAGTTCGGGCTGATTGAGGTAACCCCGGGCAACGCCGGCACCGGCGATATGGATCTCACCCATGACACCGAGTGGGACAGGTTGACCATGGGTGTCGAGAATATAAATTTGGGCGTTGGCAATCGGGCGGCCAATCGGCGGTGCACGGTCTTGTCGGGCATCGCAGGGGTAGAGAGTGGCCCCGATCGTACTTTCTGTCGGCCCATAAGCATTGATCATTTTCCGTCCCGGCGCCCAGCGTTTGACCAGCGTCAGCGGACAGGCTTCACCCGCCACCAGCAAGGTTTGCAGGCTGGCGGGCAGGGAATCCATTGCGGCCAGCGCGGTGGGTGACAGGGAGAGGACGTGGGTAATGGCATTGTCTGTCAGGCAACGGGACAGCGCCGCACCGGGCAGGAGGTGGGGCTGTTTGGCAAGATGGAGACAGGCTCCGGCCAGTAATGTCAGGCCGCATTCCCAAATACAGGCATCGAAACTGATTGAGGAAAATTGCAGGACGTGACTGTCCGGGCTGAGGGCCAGTATAGCCTGTTTAGTGGTCAGCATATTACACAAGCTGCGGTGCTCAATCATCACTCCTTTGGGCCGGCCGCTGGAGCCAGAGGTATACACCACATAGGCCAGATGGTGTGGCATTAATCCCAGCGATGGCGGGTCGGGATTATGGCTGAAGGGCTCTGGCATGTCGGCGTGAACAGGGGATTCGCGCACATCAAGCAATAACGTGGGAATGGCGCGGGTCAGGGGATGGGGGGGCGTGCTTTGGGTGATCAGGACGACAGGGGCGGCATCCTCCAGCATATAGATCAGCCGTTCGGTGGGATACGCGGGATCGAGTGGGAGAAAAGCCCCTCCCGCCTTAAGAATGCCCAATAAACCGACCACCATCTCCAGACTGTGTTCGGCGTAAAGTGCAACCCGATCGTCAGGACGTACCCCCAGTGCTATCAGTTGATGCGCCAATCGATTGGCATGGCGGTTGAGTTCGCCATAGCTCAGTGAGTGCCCTTCAAAGACGACGGCAATGGCATCGGGATCATGCTGTACCTGCATTTCGAACAGTTGATGAATCCATGTCTCTTGCGGAAAATCGGTTTGCGTGGCGTTGAAGTCAAACAACAGTTGCTGCCGCTCGGCGGCGGATAACATCGGCAGGTGGGTGATAGGCCGGCTATCATCAAGGGTCAATGCGGTCAGTAGCGTCGTGAAATAGCCTGCTATGCGTTCAACGGTTGGCCGATCAAACAAATCCGCCGCATATTCCAGACAGCCACGCAGACCGTCCGGGGCTTCGGTGAACGACAGTCTCAGGTCTAAATGTAAGTGGCAGTGATCCCGTTCAATCAAAGAGACCGACACACCGGATAATGCCAGGGATTGGGCAGACGTGTTGTCCAGTGCCAGCATCACCTGAAAAATCGGGTGATAGCTTAGATTACGGTCAGGTTGCAGGGCTTCCACCACCTGTTCAAAAGGCAGATCCTGATGGGCATAGGCTGCCAATGCCCGTTCACCAACGTGGGCAAGCAGCGCGGCCACATTGTGACACTGCGTCAGTTCGATGCGCAACGGCAGGGTATTGACCAAAAAGCCGATCAATCCCTCCAGTTCACTGTGTTGACGATGGGCAACGGGCGTGCCAATGACGATATCGTCCTGATCACTGAGGCGGGAGAGCACGAGACTCCAGGCCGCCATGAGCGTCATAAATAACGTGATGTCATGACGGTGCGCCAGTGCCTTGAGGTTGTGCAATAAGTCGGTCGCAATGTGGATGGGGATTTGGCCGCCGGTAAAACGCTGTACCGGCGGGCGAGGGTGATCGACCGGCAGTTCCAGCCGTAGCGGTGCTCCCTGAAGTTGTTTCAGCCAGAAATTACGTTGCTCAGATAACACGTTTCCCTGCAGCCCTTGCCGTTGCCAGACCGCATAATCGGCGTATTGAATGGGCAGCGGGGGCAACGCCGCCTCATGCCCTGCCAGTGCTGCGCGGTAGAGGGCATTCAGCTCCCGGATTAATATCCCGACTGACCAGCCGTCAGAGATAATGTGATGCAGGGTGAGCAGCAAGATATGCTCTTCCTCTGCCAGTTGCAGCAATTGTCCCCGTATCAGTGGGCCGTGTGCAAAATCAAACGGAGTCTGGGTTTCCCATTCCCTCTGTTGGTCAATGCGGGGGGTAAGAGAATCGGGATCTAACCCGCGTAAGTCCAGATAAGACAAGGAAAAACCGATATCGGCGGCGTCAATGTGTTGACAGGGCTGTTCACCCATCAGCACAAAACGGGTGCGCAGGCTTTCGTGTCGGGCGATCAGGTTATTGAGTGCGCGCTTAAAGGCACGGTGGTCAAGTCGTCCGCTGAGACGCAAAGCCATCGGAATATGGTAAGTCAGGCTGGTTGCCGGATTGAGCTGCGTGAGGAACCACAGGCGTTGCTGGGCGAAAGAGAGTGGCAACGGCTGGTTACGATCGACGATAGGAATGGCGGTTTCAGCAGCGACCGGGGTATCGGTGAGGACGGCAGCTAAATCGGCGAGAACAGGACAGGCAAAAAGTTGTTGTAAGGACAGCTCCCGGGCCAGTTTCTGCCGTACTCGTGTCACAAGCCGGACTGCCAGCAGGGAATGTCCGCCGAGTTCAAAGAAATGGTCATGGCGGCCGACCCGCTCCAGCCCCAATAAGGTTTGCCAAATCTCGGCCAACGCCCGTTCCAGTCTATTGTTCGGCGCTGCATAGCGGCGCGTTACGACCGAAGCCTGATTGGGGGCGGGCAGTGCCTGACGGTCGAGTTTGCCATTGGGGGTCAGCGGGAAAGCCTCAAGTGTGACAAAAGCGCTGGGCAGCATATAGTCGGCAAGGTGTCGGGCGAGATGTTGGCGCAGCGCGGTTGGCCGCAGTGCTGTGTCGGGGTCGGCGAGCAGATACGCGACAAGGTATTTTTCAGCAGACGTGTCTTCGCGAACCATGTCCTTGTAAGCTCTGTCTTTATAAACCGTGTCTTTGTCAATCCGGTCTTCACGAGCGACGACCACCGCTTCACGCACGCCGGAGAATCGGGTGAGGCAGGACTCAATTTCCCCCGGTTCAATGCGGAAGCCCCGCAGTTTGATTTGAAAATCACTGCGGCCGAGATATTCGATATTGCCATCGGGCAGCCAGCGCCCCAGATCACCGGTTTTGTACATGCGGGCCGTTGGATCGCCTGAGAACGGGTCAGGCAGGAAGCGTTCCGCCGTCAGTGCAGGATGATTGAGGTAGCCTCGCCCGACACTGGCACCGGCGATATGGATCTCACCCATGACACCGGGTGGAACGGGTTGACCGCCGGTGTCGAGGAGATAAATTTGGGTATTGGCGATCGGGCGGCCAATCGGCGGTGCACTGTTTTTTTGAGAACCACAGGTTTTTTGAGAATCACAGGTTTTTTGGGCATTACAGTTTTTTTGGGTATTACATAAATAGAGAGTGGCACAGATCGTGCTTTCCGTCGGCCCATAAGCATTGATCATCGTTCTCCCCGATGCCCAGCGTTTGACCAGCGTCAACGGACAGGTTTCACCCGCCACCAGCAAGGTTTGCAGGCTGGCGGGCAGGGAATCCATTGCGGCCAGCGCGGTGGGTGACAGGAAGAGGACGTGGGTAATGGCATTGTCTGTCAGGCAACGGGACAGCGCCGCCCCGGGCAGGAGATGAGCCTGTTTGGCAAGATGGAGACAGGCTCCGGCCAGTAATGTCAGGCCGCACTCCCAAATACAGGCATCGAAACTGATTGAGGCAAATTGCAGGACGCGACTGTGCGGAGTGAGCGCCAGTCTCTCTTGCTGAGTGGTAAGCACATTGCACAAGTTGCGGTGTTCAATCATCACCCCCTTGGGTTGACCGCTGGAGCCAGAGGTATATACCACATAGGCCAGATGGTGTGACATTAATCCCAGCGATGGCGGGTCGGGATTATGGCTGAATGGCTCTGGCATGTCGGTGTGAACAGAGGCTTTGAGGATATTGAGCAACAACGTGGGAATGGCGCGGGTTAGGGGCTGGGGGGGCGTGCGTTGGGTGATCAGGACGACAGGGGCGGCATCCTCCAGCATATAGACCAGCCGTTCGGTGGGATACGCGGGATCGAGTGGGAGAAAAGCCCCTCCCGCCTTAAGAATGCCCAATAAACCGACCACCATCTCCAGACTGTGTTCAGCGTAAAGCGCGACCCGATCGTCAGGATGTACCCCCAGCGCTATCAGTTGATGCGCCAATTGATTGGCATGGCGGTTGAGTTCGCCATAGCTCAGAGAGTGCCCTTCAAAGACGACGGCAATGGCATCGGGGTCATGCTGTACCTGCATTTCGAACAATTGATGAATCCATGTCTCTTGCGGAAAATCGGTTTGCGTGGCGTTGAAGTCAAACAACACTTGCTGCCGCTCGGTGGCAGAGAGCATCGGCAGATGGGTGATAGGCCGGCTATCATCAAGGGTCAACGCGGTCAGTAGCGTCGTGAAATAGCCCGCCATGCGTTCAACGGTTGGCCGATCAAACAAATCCGCCGCATATTCCAGCCCGCCCCGCAGGCCGTCTGGCGTTTCGGTGAATGACAAGGTCAGGTCAAAGTGTGCACTGTGGTGTTCCTGTTCCACGAATGAGACCGAAACACCGGGCAATTCCAGCGGCGGGGTTGGGGTGTTGTTCAGGGCCAGCATCACCTGAAAAATCGGGCTGTAACTCAAACCGCGCCCAAGTGGCAGGGCTGCCACTAATTGTTCAAACGGCAGATCCTGATGCGCATAAGCGGCCAGCGTCCGTGCGCGGACATAGGCGAGCAGTTCTGCCACGGTATGGCAATGTGCTAATTCAATCCGCAAAGGCAGGGTATTGACGAAAAAGCCGATCAATCCCTCCAGTTCACTGCGTTGACGATGGGCAACCGGCGTACCAATGACGATATCGTCCTGACCACTGAGGCGGGAGAGCACAATACTCCAGGCCGCCATGAGCGTCATAAATAACGTGATGTCATGACGGTGCCCAAGTGCCTTGAGGTCGTACAATAAGTCCGTCGCAATGTGGATCGGGACTTGGCCGCCGGTGAAACTCTGTACCGCCGGGCGAGGGCGATCGACCGGCAGTTCCAGCCGTGCCGGTGCCCCCTGAAGCTGTTTCAGCCAGAAATCACGTTGCTCAGATAACACGTTACCCTGCAGCCATTGCCGCTGCCAGACCGCATAATCGGCATATTGAATGGGCAGCGGGGGCAGGGAAGCCTCATCCCCTGCCAGTGCTGCGCGGTAGAGAACATTCAGCTCCCGGATCAACACCCCGACCGACCAGCCGTCAGAGATAATGTGATGCTGGGTGAGCAGCAAAATATGCTCCTGGTCTGCCAGTTGCAGCAATTGTCCGCGAATGAGGGGCTCTCCGGCCAAATCAAAGGGAGTCTGGCACTCGCGTTCAGTCAGTTCGGTCACGTGCTGCTGTTGGGCTGTCTTATCCAGTGAGCGCAGATCCCGGTAGGTTAGCGCAAAACCGGTTTCTTCGGCGTCGATATGCTGATAAGGCTGTTCCTCCACCCGCACAAAACGGGTGCGCAGGCTTGCCTGCCGGACAACCAAGCGATCGAGGGCGGCAGAGAAAGCGGGTCGGTCAAGCAATCCGTCAAAGTGCAAAACAGCATGGATATGGTAAGCCATGCTGGCGGCAGGATTGAGCTGGGCGAGGAACCACAGGCGTTGCTGGGCGAAAGAGAGCGGCAATGGCGAGTGGTGATCCGCCGGCGGGATAGGGATTTGGGTGCCAGCGGAGGCATCGCGGAGAATGGCGGCCAAGTCGGACAGCACCGGATAGGCAAAGAGTTGCGACAAAGCCAGTTCCCGTGCCAGCGTTTGACGGATGCGTGCGGCAAGTTGTACCGCAAGCAAGGAATGCCCGCCGAGCCTAAAGAAATGGTCATGGCGGCCAACGTGTTCCAATCCCAGTACCTCCTGCCAGATCTCCGCCAGCGCCTTTTCTATCTTACCGATCGGCGCCTCATCGCTGCGTGTCACGCTTGCTGTGTGATCGGGCATTGGCAGGGCCTGGCGGTCGAGTTTGCCATTGGCGGTCAGCGGGAAAGCCTCAAGTGTGACAAAAGCGCTGGGCAGCATATAGTCAGGGAAATAATGCGCCAGTTGTTGGTGCAATTCGGCCGGCACCCATTTCACATTGGGTTCGGTGAGCAGATAAGCCACCAGACGCTTCTCACCCAGATGTTCTTCACCCAGATGATCTTCGCGGGCCAGCACGATGGCTTCGCGTATCCCGGGGAGTTGGCTGAGATGCGCCTCAATTTCCTCCGGTTCAATGCGGAAACCGCGCAGTTTGATCTGAAAATCGTTGCGGCCAAGGTATTCGATATTGCCATCAGGCAGCCAGCGAGCCAGATCGCCGGTTTTGTACATTTGGGCGTTGATTTGTCCGCTGAACTGATCCGGAACAAAGCGTTCGGCAGTGAGTTCAGGTCGGTTCAGGTAACCACGGGCAACTCCGGCACCACCAATATAGATTTCACCTTCAACCCCAATGGGGACGGGTTCCCCGTGAGGATCGAGGATATAGATAGATGTGTTGGCCAGTGGGTGGCCAATCGGCACGCTGCCGGTGCGACACGGGGCATGGCGGTGCAGTTTCAGGGCCGTGGCAATCACGGTGGTTTCCGTTGGGCCGTAAGAGTTGATCCATTGGCAAGATTGAGTTTCAGGCAACGATTGCCAGGTATTGAAATGACGAAGTTCCGCTTTTTCACCGCCGACAATCAGCAAACGCAAATAAGGACTGAAATTGCAACGGCCAGCCGCCATCTCTTGTACCCATCGGTGCCAAAAGGCGGTAGGCAGATCGGCAACGGTAATTTTCTGTTGCCGGAGGAATTGGCTGAACGTGATATCAGGCAGGCGAAGATGGGCAGGGCGCAGCACTAATGTGGCCCCCGCCGACAGGGTAGCGAAAATATCAGACACCGTGGTATCAAAGGCAATGGATGCCAGTTGCAACACCCGATCAGACGGTATTAGTTCGCTTACCTGACATTGGAGATGGATAAAATTAACCACATTGTGGTGCTCAATCATCACCCCTTTCGGTTGTCCGGTTGAGCCAGAGGTATAGATGATATACGCCAGATGTTGAGGCGATAATCCCAACCGGTGCGGTTCAGGGTTATGGCAGGGGGGTTGTGCCACGGCACTTAAATCATCATCGTCGTCCATAACCCAAACGGGCACGTTGGTTGATAAATGCGGTTGTGATTGGTTTTGTAATTGGTTTTGTAACCGGCGTTGGGTCAGCAATATCTTGGGGGTACAGTCTGACAGCATATAGGCCAACCGCTCGGCGGGATATTCCGGGTCTAACGGAACATAACTTGCCCCGGCTTTTAAGATCCCGAACAGACCCACCATCATGTCCAAGCTCCGCTCAACATAAATGGCGACCCGATCATCAGGGCGTAGGCCAAAGGCCATCAGGCGGTGTGCCAGTTGGTTGGCGCGGCGGTTCAATTCGCCGTAGGCCAGCGATTGTTCACCAAAGACCACGGCGATGGCATCAGGGTTAAGCCGGACTTGCGCTTCGAACAGTTGATGGATCAGCTTCTCTTGTGGGAATTCACATCGTGTGGCGTTGAAATCGGCCAATATCTGCCGGCGTTCGGTGTCAGGCAGGACAGGAATATTCACGATCGGCTGTTGTGGATGATTTTCCAATCTATCCACCAAACCCGCCAGCGCCGTGGTGATGTAAGAGAGCAGGCGAGCCGGATCGAGGCTGGTCAGGGTTTGGGCCGCTAAAAGAAATTCTTCCCCCAAATCATCGACGGATAAACTGATGGGATAGTGGCTATTTTCTTCTGCCGCTATCAGGCGGATACCTTTCCATGTCGTGTGCGGACTATGGGGTGGACTATGGCGATAGTTGAGCAGTGTGTTGAAAAGTGGCAAGGGCGGCTCCACACCGCTGCAACGCTGTGCCATCGCCAGCGATGCCTGTTCGTGTTCCAGCAGTTGCGTCAAACTGTGATAGACCGCCTGTAGCGTTTCCTGCGCACCGCTGCCCGCCAGTCGGCACCGTACAGGCAGGGTATTAATAAATAGACCCGGTTTCCGGTGGATACCGGGACTGCCTTGCATTCGTCCCAACAAGACGGTGCCGAAGACAACATCATCCCGTCCACTGACTTTTGCCACCACCTGCGCCCAGGCAACATGGAACAGGACACTGGGACTGACGCCCTGCTGGCGGGCTTGGATACGGATTGCCTGAGCCAGTGATGCATCCAATGACTGCCTGACTTCTGTGGTCGGTTTTCCTTGGTGGTTGACATCCCGTATCCCAAAGGGCGTGTTCGGGGTATCCACATCCGAGAGCATGGCACGGAAATAGGCTTCGTGGGTTGAGGCCGGCACCCGCAAGGATTGAGCCACAAAGTGACGGTAGGGCAATGTCGCCGGCCGGTTTTCGGCCTTGGTGTTTTCGTTATCATGATCCAGTAATTCATTGATTTCCCGGATCATCAGTTCCAGTGTGATATGGTCACTGATGAGATGATGGCAGCACAGCGATAGCAACCATTCCCCTTGGATCGGGTCATACGCCCTGTCGATGGCAAAGAGTGGAGCCTGACTGACCTCAAGACGACGCCGTTGCGGATCAGTGTGTGCCCGCAATTGCGATCTCACGTTAGTTTCGCTGGCGGGCACCAGGGTGTTGATGCACAAGGGCGCCTGTCGCCAGACGATTTGCACGGGCTGTCCCCGCTCCGGCCAGTAAAATGAAGTGCGGAGAATATCGTGGCGGTTAATGACCTGTTGTAATGCGGTCAGAAAGAGGTCGAGGCGTTCTTGGGTGTCGAAAGCCAGTAAATGGCGCAGCAGATAAGTATCTCCCTGCGTCTGTAGCAGGTGATGAAACAGAATACCTTCCTGTAGCGGGGTCAGCGGGTAAATATCCTCAATATTGGCAGCACCATCGGGGATGGCGGCGGTGATATTCTCAATCTCGTCCTGAGACAGGGAAACCAGCGGCAACATATCAGGTGTAATCGCGGTGCAGCCATCAGGAATGCGGCTGGGGGGCACGATGCACGGCTCTGCGGGGTTATGCGCTGTCCGTTTCATCGCTTGGGCTATTTCGCGCAGTCGCGGTGAAGCAAATACGGCTTGGATCTCAAGGCACCAGCCCTGACGGTATAGCTGTTCAATCAGGCTGACGACCATCAGCGAATGACCGCCCAGTTCGAAAAAATGGTCATGGCGACCAACACGTTCCAACCCCAGCAGTGCTTGCCAAATCTGAGCCAGAATGATTTCGGCTTCACCGATGGGTGCGGCATAGTGGCGGGTCACCACCGCCGCCTGATTGGGGGCGGGCAGGGAGCGGCGATCGAGTTTGCCATTGGGCGTTAATGGGAAAGTATCGAGTACCACAAAGGCACTGGGCAGCATATAGTCGGCAAGATGCCGCGCGAGCTGTTGCCGTAGGGTCACCGGCACCAGTTCAGCGCCGTGTTTGGGTGTGATGTAGGCAACCAGCCGTTTTTCACCGGTTATCCCTTCGCGAGCCAGTACGATCGCTTCACGTACCCCTTGGCATTGCAGCAATCTGGCTTCAATTTCACCGAGCTCAATGCGAAAGCCGTGTAATTTGACCTGAAAATCATTACGACCCAGATATTCAATACGGCCATCGGGTAACCAGCGCCCCAGATCGCCGGTTTTATACATGCGGGCTTCCGGCTCGTTGGAAAACGGATCGGGCAGGAAGTGTTTCGCGGTCAGCTCAGGGCGATTCAGGTAGCCCCGGCCAACCCCCGCGCCGGCGATATAAAGCTCACCGGTGACACCGAGTGGCACCGGCTGGCCGTGAGAATTGAGGAGATAAATGCGGGTATTGGCGATCGGACCGCCAATATGGGGGCGATCCCGGGAAGCGTCAATCGGGCAGGCCGTGGAGTCAACGGTGCATTCCGTCAGCCCGTACAGATTAATAAAACGAGTTTGGTGGCTATGTTGTTGCAGTTTTTGAACTTGTTGAAAGTGTTGCAGGCTAGACCAGAGTGAGGCAGAAATCGCCTCGCCCCCAATCAGGACCCATTGGGGGTGATAACGGGGATCGGCCATGGCTCCCGCTTCCAGCAGCATAGTCAATTGAGCCGGCGTGCAGTCAATAATATTGACGCGATGACGAGCAAAATAGTGCCAAAGTGATTGGCCGTCATTGCGCAAGGATTCGGGCACGATAACCAGCGTATGACCGGATAACAATTGAAGCCAGCATTTGACGGAGGAATCGAAGACGATACTGGCGTTCAGGGTGATGCGGCAGGGGGAGTCAACGGCCAGAATGGTTTTCAGTGCCGTGTGCAGATTCACTAGATTAGCGTGTTCGATCATGACGCCTTTGGGTTGCCCTGTAGAACCTGACGTGTAAATGACATAGGCCAGAGGGCGGGCAGTGAGTCCTGACACTTGGGGGGCGGGATTATGTTCCAATCGGGGATGGGAACCGGTGATCGTTTCAATCGCGATGAGAGTCAAATCATGCGTGAGGAAAATCTCGTTGAACAGGGTTTGATTGAGGGTTTTGTGCAGGGCATTCTGGGTGAGCAAGACCATCGGTGCCGCATCGCCAAGGATAGAAATTAACCGTTCAGTGGGGGAGGCCGGATCAAGCGGCACATAAGCCCCGCCGGCTTTTAAGATCGCCAACAGGCCAATGATCATGTCCAAGCCCCGTTCGACACAAATCGCTACGCGATCGTCAGGGCGAACCCCCAATGCCAGCAGATGATGAGCCAGACGGTTGGCCCGGCGGTTCAGTTCATCATAACTCAGCGAATGCTCCTCAAAAATAACCGCCACCGCATGGGGTGTACGTTGCACTTGGGCTTCAAATAGCTTGTGGATCAAGGCATCCTGCGGGAAATCAGCCAGAGTGGTGTTGAAATCGAACAGCAATTGTCGGCGCTCGTTGGCGGGTAGCATCGGCAGATGGGCAATGGATTGTGTTTCATCAACGGCCATACTTGCCAGCACATTGCGTAAATACCCCACCAGACGTTCAACTGTCGCAGGGTCGAACAGATCCGAGGCATATTCCAGACGGCCACAGAGACCCTCAAAAGTTTCGGTGAGTGACAGCGTCAGGTCAAAATGTGCACTGAGATAGGGTTGCTCTAGCAAAGAGGCAGAGACACCGGGCAATTCAAGGGGATCGGTGCCAAGAGGATATGTCGGGGTATTGTTCAGCGCCAGCATAACCTGAAATAGGGGGCTGTAGCTCAGATTGCGCTCAGGTTGCAGGGCTTCCACCACCTGTTCAAAAGGCAGATCCTGATGGGCATAGGCTGCCAGTGCTTGTTCACGAACATGGGCAAGTAATGCTGCCACCGTTTGGTCATTTCCCGCTTTGATACGCAAAGGCAGGGTATTGACGAAAAAGCCAATCAGCCCCTCCAGTTCTCTTTGCTGGCGGTTGGCGACGGGAATGCCGATAACCATATCGTCCTGACCACTGAGACGGGAAAGAACAATTCCCCACGCTGCCAGTAACGTCATAAACAATGTGGTGCCTTGACGTTGTCCGAGGGCTTTTAGGCTAACCAATAAGTCAGGACTCAGACGGAGGGGAACCTGATTGCCGGTGTAACTTTGTACCAGTGGGCGTGGCCGGTCGGTGGGGAGTGACAATAGTGCGGGGGCGTCCTGAAGGTATTCCTGCCAGAAATGACGTTGCGCCGTCAAAATGTCGCTCTGCGCCCCGGCTTGCTCTCGTTGCCATACGGCATAATCGACATACTGAATGGGCAGGGAAGGGAGCGGATCTTCATCGCCTTTAAGGGCGGCACGGTAGAGTAGGCTCAGCTCACGAAACCCTATTCCCACCGACCAGGCATCGGAAATGATGTGATGCTGGGTAAGCAGCAACAGATGGGTATCATCGGCCAGTTGCAGCAATTGACCCCGGATCAAGGGGCCGTGGGAAAAATCAAAGGGGGTCTGCCTATCGCCATCAATCCGTTCAGCGATAACGTGTTGTTGCATTTCGTCATCTTCTGGGCGGAGATCTTGATAGGTTAAGGCTAAACCGCGATTCACTGCATCAATATGTTGGTGATCAATATGTTGGTGATCAATATGTTGGCACGGCTGTCCATCAACCAGGACAAAACGGGTGCGCAGACTTTCTTGCCGTGCAATGAGGTTGTTGAATGCGATGTTGAATGCAGCATGGTTGAGCTGTCCGCTGAGGTGCAGGGCGACAGGGATATGATAGGCCAGACTGGCGGCAGGATTGAGTCGGGCAAGGAACCACAGGCGTTTCTGGGCGAAAGAGAGTGGCAGCGGTTGATGGCGATCAGCGGCAGGAATGCCGGTTTGGGGAGCGACCGGCATGTCGGTGAGGAGCGTTGCCAAGTCAGCGAGAACCGGGTAGGCGAAGAGTTGCGGTAAGGTCAGCTCCCGTCCCAAATGCTGACGGACACGCGCGGCAAGCTGTACGGCGAGCAGGGAATGCCCCCCCAGTTCAAAAAAATGGTCATGGCGACTCACTATTTCCAGCCGTAATAATGCCTGCCAAATTTCGGCCAGCGCGGTTTCTGTTTCATTGACCGGATCTTCATAGCTTCGTGTCACGATTGCCGCCCGATCCGGCGCGGGCAGCGCCTGTTGATCGAGCTTACCATTGGGCGTCAGCGGGAAAGCATCAAGTGTCACAAACGCGCCGGGTATCATATAGTCAGCCAGATGCTGGGTAAGTTGTTGGCGCAGGGTTGCTGGCAACAGTGTCGTCTCTGGTTCAGCCAACAGATAAGCGATCAGACGCTTTTGACCGGTTTGATCCTCATTGGCTAACACGATGGCATCACGCACACCGTGGCATTGCATCAGTTTCGCTTCAATTTCCGCCGGTTCGATGCGGAAACCGCGTAGCTTAATCTGCGCATCGTTGCGACCAAGGTATTCGAGATGGCCGTCAGGCCGCCAGCGGGCAAGATCACCCGTCTTGTACATACGAACCCCGGGCGTACCAGAGAACGGATCGGACAGGAAGCGTCCGGTGGTCAGTGCCAGACGGTTGAGGTAACCACGGGCAACGCCGGCACCAGAGAGATAAAGTTCACCGGTCATGCCGATGGGAACGGGATGACCTTGAGCATCAAGGAGATAGGCGCGCAGATCGGGCAGCGGTTGACCAATCGGGCTGCTTCGTCCCGACACAATGTCTGATTCAGTCAGTTCATGGTATGTCGCATGGACGGTGATCTCGGTGATGCCATACATATTAACCAGACGGGTTTGCTGGATGGGATTACGGGCAATCCACGGCGCGAGCCTATGCGTTTCCAGAGCTTCCCCCCCAAAGATGATACAGCGCAGGGCGTGTGAAGTGGCATTTTGCGCCGGGATGAGCTGCCTAAAGGCACTCGGTGTTTGATTCAGTATGGTCACGTGCTCACGGCACAGCAGGGAATAAAATTTTTGGGGTGAGCGGGCGCAGTCTGCCGAAACGACAACCAGCCGGCCGCCATAAGCCAAGGCACCCCACAATTCCCATACGGAAAAATCGAAAGCGAAAGAGTGAAACAGTGTCCAGACATCGTGACAACTGAACTGGAAATGCGCTTGCGTGGCAGCCAACAGGCGCGTGATATTCGCATGTTCAACCATCACGCCTTTAGGTTGACCGGTCGAACCGGAAGTATAAATGACATAGGCCAGATGGTGGGGGGTCAGACCTAAGGTGCGGATATCAGGATTACGGTCTGATGCCGTGGCGTTTCCGCCATTATTCATCTTCAGCCCAGTGCCATGCTGTCCATGCAATTCATCCTGTTCATCCAGAACCCCCATTTCATCCAGTACAACAATCGGCACAGAACCGCCGGGTATCTCTGTCTGGCGGCTTTGCGTCAGCAGAACGGTCGGGGCGGCATCGTCGAGCATATAAGCCAAACGCCCGGCAGGATAGGCCGGATCAAGGGGGACGTAGGCTCCCCCGGATTTCAGGATGCCTAATAAACCGACGACCATAGACAAATTGCGTGCGACAAAAATCGCCACCCGATCGTCAGGGCGTACCCCCAATGCCATCAGATGATAAGCTAAACGATTGGCACGCTTGTTGAGTTGATCATAACTCAGTGACTGTTGCTCAAAAACCACGGCAATGGCGTCGGGTGTCGCTTGGGCTTTGGCCTCGAAAAGCGAGTGGATCAAGGTTGTTTGGGGAAAATCGACATGATGTGCATTGAAATCCAGCAATATCTGTTGGCGTTCAGCCTCTGGCATGATCGGCAAATTGACGATAGGGGCATTGAGATCGGCGATGGCGGCTTCGAACACTACGGCAAGGCGGGATTGCAGAGCCATGACGTCCGCCGTGCTCAGGTAATCGGCAGAGAAATTGAATTCAATCGTGACAGGTTGGGCGTCATCTTCTGCAACAGAGCGGTTTATGTATTGCTTGATAATGATTGAAAGGGGATACAACACACCATGATGCCCTTCTAATGATTTGACGGTGATATCGTCCCCGGCCAGATGCAGATCCGGTTTAAACTGTTCAAATGACAATGCAATGTCAAATAATTGGGTACGTCCCGTTTTTGGTTGGAGCTGGATTTGTCGATTAATTTCGCTAATGGGCAAGCGCTGGTGTTTATAGCAACGATTTAATTCGGCTGCCGCTTTGCGCATGACATCAAGGAAGGTTTCTTCCCGTGAAAGGGTCACCCCAATTGGGATCACGGATGAGAACATCCCCAAGGTGCGTTTTTGCCGGGCATTTTTACGATTGTGCACCGGGATCCCAATGACAATTTCATCCACGCCCGCTGTACGTGTGAAATAGGTCGTCAGGGCGGCATAGATGAAATGCATGACGGATAATTGATATCGGCTGACCGTGGTTTGGATATGTTGAAAAAATGTGGGGTCGATTGACCAAAAAACCGGCTTGGCGGGTTCGGGATGGGTTGCTTTGTTGGGATTGGTCGGTGAGAGCAAGGGCGGCGGCAGGTTTGCATAGCGTTCTGACCAGAATTGCACATCGTGCAAGTAGCGGTGAGAAGCAAAGTAAGTGCGATCCTCTGTCAGGAAATCCAGATAAGAAGAGCCGATTCCGTTCAGGGCTTCTCCCTGCATAAGACGATGATAGGCATCGGCAACATCGTCAATGAGCAGGATCAGACTTGCTCCATCCATAATCAAATGATGGCAACAAAACAGCCAATAGCGGCGCGTATAGCTCACGCGCAACAATTCGGAACACCATAGCGTTTCATCCAAAGGGAACGGCCGCATAAACACCGCATCAGCATGTTGTCTGGCTTGGTTTTCTGCGTCTGCCTGCGGTGAAAAATCGGGTATGGACACCGCCACCGGAAAAGTCTCAGCCACCATTTGCCGGAGGACGGTGTCCGTGTCAGTAAAGCGTAAGCGCAATGCATCATGACGGTAGACAACGGCTTCGAAAGCCCGGGTGAACAAGGTTTCATCCAGTTTTCCGTCAAGGCCGATCAAGAAACCGATATTGTAGCGAGGAGAATCGGGACAGAGAATTTGATCGAGCCAGATGCCTTGTTGGGGCGAACTGAGCGGCAATAGGGAAGGATCGTCGTTATCAATGACCAGAGAGACTTTTGAGGAGCGATTATGGCTGTGTGACATACTCATTTCTCCTTACTGGATAGAAAATGAATTTGCTATGTGTGCAGGAAAACCGTACCTAGACGAAAAAATATCTATTGGTAATAATATTCAGACAAATTAATTGAAGCATGATGGGATGTCGATGGTTTTTTGTTGTCACGTATCCAACCCGTTGATGGTTGTACCCGCAAGCGTGCGGCGGAGTCTTATGGCAAGGCAACCTTCCGGAAGGTTAAGGCAGGTGGTGAGAAAATTTTGTCCGGGGGAAAGTAGCCGGACAGGGCATTCCCGTCAGATGGATCCGTGAAGAAAGTGATCTGGCTGGCAATTCAGGCCGCTTCACCGCAATGGACAATGCCGTTGCAGGACTGGCGAATCTTCGATAACGGGTTCTGAAAATTGACCTAACATGTTGAAGTGAATATATAAATCCAGTTTTCTTCCATAAAACATCCAAAATCTTCATCCCGTATTATTTATGCCTATACCCAAAATAATTCGAGTTGCATCGCGGCGGCAAGGGAACTCATCCCCGGGAGCATAGATCACTATGTGACCGGGGTGAGTGAGCGTAGCCAACAAAGAGGCAACTTGAAGTATGACGGGTATATAATCAATGTATAAAGTGGCTGTTTGCACAACCACTATTAACAATAGATAAATGTCAAAGATTAAAATGATTAAATCTCTTGAATATCTGGATCTGCAAATTGCCTTAAAATATCCAAGTGAATATGCATATCTAATTTTCTGACATTTTCGAGTTTGATTTCACCCCCTAAGATAATGGCAGGTTCAAATCCAAATATTTCATTTTCATTTAATGGGCCATACTTTTCAACAGCGCATGAGAAAAACCCTTTTTTTGTATTACCTTTTAGATCTAAACCATCGTTGGATTTTATTCCAAAAAAGGAAGATATTTCTCGATCTAATTTACCCTTTTCTTTTTTATAAGATCTTTCCTTGCTATAAAAAATAGTATTGAAAATACAATCTATTGTTAAATTAAGTCCTGTTACCTCTCCACAAAGGTAGAGTTTACCAAAACCATTTCGCGCAATGGCATGGTAGGAATCGATTGATTCAAAAGGTGTATCCTCTAACCACATATCAACAATATCTTCATAATTATCGGGATCTACAATGCTAAACAATCCATTCTGGTAGCTGTTCCAACCTTCTGTTTTCCAATAATGTAATAATTTGCCAGGTAATTTTCCCTGCCATTTTTCTATTACTTCAATGGGAACATCTTTAACTTGAGTGTAAGCATCCGGTCATCTCACCTTGCTTTACCAACCAACACTAAAAATGGGGGATTTTTAACTGAAAGGATTATCTGACCAGGGAAGGAGTTCATTCAA
>NZ_MUBK01000089.1 GCF_002127545.1 Xenorhabdus beddingii | reverse complement strand
CCTGTTCACCCATTTTTTACACTTATGAAGAGAATGTAGAGTTGATGTATAGTTAAAAAATAACTATACACCTATTATTTTCTTTTAAATACAGTCAGATATTTGAAATGGTGCATGGAGTGCAGACTTAAACCCAAGAAGTCTATACAGGGGATTTAAAGCCCCTGCATTCAGGCACAGAGGGCAGCCACTCTTCCGCTTCGTCTGACAGCTCAACGTTATAAATGTAGCCTTTCTTGGTTCGCACTTTCCGATATTCCTTCCGGTACTCCTGCATAATCTTAGGAATGGATTCGCCAAACCTGGTCAGGGTTAACGGGCGTTCAAAGCCGTGTGCTTCCATAAAAGACAAATACGCGTGATAAAGATAAATGCGCGGTGCTCTTGGTACGATATTCTTATTTCCCATCTTCATTCCGGCTGTTTCGCCCACAGAGACCAGATAACCGCAAAAGCGATATAACGGATCGGAATGGCTTTTCACCGTTAACGCTTCGTTGGAATCGCGTTGCGCTTGTAGCCGCTTTTTAGCCTTGTTCTGGTCGGCAAATTCGTTTAATAAATGGCGGATAATGACAGGCAGTTCCCGACTGATTTTCTCCGCCAATTGCGGATCTTTTTCTGACTCTTTGACCGGATGGTTAAACGGGAATATCACCCGCCGCCGTGCAATACCGCCGTTGCGTTCGGTAAAGCTCATGGGTTCGTTATTGGTGGCTAATACCACCGCCTTGATTACCGTAGAAAATTGCTTTTCGTACTTCCCGTCAACTTCAATCAGGTCACCGCCTGTAATGGCTTTGATGCCTGCTCCCTCACCGACATATTTAACCTGATCGGGCAGCGTAATCAGGCTTTTTCCGACAAACTGATAACGCCCCCGTGCTTCGTCCAAGGCTCTCATATTGCCACTGGCGGTATTGTGCTCACCCGCTAATAACGTGGCGATATAGGTAAAGATGCTTTTACCGCTGCCACCTTCGCCCGTCACTTCAATAAATAGCTGCCAGTCATAACGGTTTGCCAAAATCATAAACAGGGCGGCTTTGATTCGATTCATTTTATTTTCATTGCGTCCCGCCGCATGGGACAGCCAGCGATAAAAATCGGGGGCATGAGCCTGTAGGTTCTCATCGGTTGCGGGTGGGGTAAATTCAATGCCGTTATGGTTGATTAACCAATGTTCCGGCTGATGCGAGGTAAATTGTTGTGTCGATAAGTCATATACCCCATTACGAAACCCAATTAAATTCTGCCGTTGTTCGCTGATAACCGGCACCTGTAATTTCAGGGCACAGATAGCGTTATTGATCCCGTTCGGGCTGTAAGGGGTTTCGTGCTGGTCGAAGATGGCTACCATTGCGCGGCGCAGCGCGTTATCCGACACGGTTTCCCATATCGCGCCGTTATATTGATAAACCATTTCGCTTTCAAGGCTTACCGCCACCTTGCCGTAGCGCTCAGCCAGCAGTGCCCCGCGCTGACTGGCGGCCATTTGTGCCAGATTGTTATTGGCCTTTTTGGTCTTCACTTCGTGGATCACTGCCACTTCTTCTATTACGTCCACGGGGGCTTTTCCTCCGACCTGATATAATCCGTGATTAAATGCCTGCTTTGCTGCCTCAATACCGTGATGCTGGCGATAATCGTCCCAGTCGGCTTTCAATGCCGTAGGCGGTAACGTGACCCATCCGGTAATCGCTTGAGCGGTCTTTTCTGCCGCCATTTTGCCGACGTTCTTCTTCGGCTTGCCGTTGTTGTCCAGTTCCCCCGATTCATGCCAGTCATTATCAGCAGCAAGGATAATTTTCGCCGCAGGCCACTGCTTTCTGACTTGTTCGGCCACGACGGATAAATTTCCCTCATCAATCGCCGCCAGTACCCGACCTTCATGTAACTGGCTGACAGTGAGTGCCGTTGCATAACCTTCGGTAATGATGATTGTGTCCGGCGTTCCGGTAATCTC
>NZ_MUBK01000088.1 GCF_002127545.1 Xenorhabdus beddingii | reverse complement strand
CTCTATCAAGCACCCGTTTTTTGGATGCTTTGCAGAATTTTGTGAAATAGTTATTTTTGCTCTTTTAAACGCTTTTCTTGTTCACTCTGAAACTGAGCTTTGGCTATTGCCCCTATTGCGTAAATAGAACCCAAAACAAACCAGCCTTGATACACAACAAAAATGACGAATGCAGTATCAGTAAGTATGTCGTAACACCGAAAAGAGGCAGGAATGTGTTTGTAATCTTTAACCAATGAATCCCTACAAAACAAAAACCCTAAGAACTTGATCGCACCAAAAAACCAGCCAGCGAAGTAACCAACATTCACAAATCCCTCTATATGTTGAGTGATACCAATAAATAAAAAGGACGCGATCATTGCGTCCAGAATGATTGCATATATATATTTCATCACTAGATTCTCTTGCCTTTTGGTTTCTCTACCGAATATTTACTCGCCCACGCCTTAGCAATACTCAGGCAATCATCAAACAGCTTGCCTTTTCTGCTTACTGCCGATGAACGGCGGTAGTGTTCTTTCGCCCTGTCACTTGCCATTGCTGCTATAGATGAAGAAAAGCCGAGCTTGGTTAACTCGGCCTGTACGTTCTTCTCTATAAATTGTTCGTGGTTCATGCGGGTTCTTCTCCATCTGGGAAGTCACCGAGGTCACACAGCTTGAACTGAATGAGATCTTTGACCAATTGTTCAGCTTTCTTGATGGCTTTTTTCTCTTTCTTGCGAAGAGTCATCAGGTTACTGCCTTTCTGTCCGTGTTCAGCAAAAGAGAATTTTTCAGCCTGAGCCACTCTATCTTGCATCTGTCTGATAGTGAGGTCAGTCAATCCTGATAAGTCCATCAGGTTGATATCCTTACTGCCTTCCAGTTCCGTCATGTGATCGAACACTTGAGCCTGTAACTCGTAGCTGTAGCTCATCGCCATCAAACAGGCTTCACGCTTGGGGAATTTGTATCCGGGGTAAATCTCGCCGTTCTGTTGGTTCTTTATGGGGTGTGAGAAATTTTTCGCATACCCCTCTCCCAGCACTTTGGGTACTTTCTTAGTAAAATCAGAATGGCGCAATTTTTTGTATTTCTTACAGGGGAATGTTAACCCTTCTGCTTCGGCTTTCGCCTTCCTATCAGCATTGATGTAATCCACCATTTCCAAGCTGGTCATGGTTGGCGCTTCCGTTACGGGAAGGTTTGATTTTTTGGTTTTTACCAATTTCATAGGGTATTTTCCTTATAGAAAATCGAACCTGCTCACACAGAAAAGCCGCCCGCAGAAATACCCATTAGCGGATTTCTCAGGTTCGACTTTCTGTAAGGTTCTGCGTTTTTATTGATGTGCGCGGTGAGTGCGCGGTGAAATGCAGAAACAAAAAAGCCACCAGTGTTAACGGGTGGCAGGGGTTAGCAGTTACTTAAACTTGCCGAGTAATTACGCTTTATTTGTTGTGATATTGATCAAATCTATAAAATCTTGGCACATTTCAATCCGATGCCCGTGATCGTCAACAAAGTTATATTTCTTAAAATGCTCCAGTATCTCTTCGGGACTTTTCCCATATATAGGAGATTTAGAAATTGAATCGAGTTCCTGTTTCATCTTCAAGCCTTCTTTCTGTGGGTTATGAGCCATCCACACTGACATTGGAAATCGGCTTCCATGGCGGTGGCGTATATCAATACTATGGTGTTCCTTCTGGCACGCATCAGGGATTGATGAATGCTCCATCCAAAGGAAAATATTTTCATCAGTACATCAGGACTACTTATCAATATAAAAGGATAATATAAATAATTCAGCGAGGTTAATTGCCTCGCTTTTTACCGACACTGTGTCCTAACATATTCCTGCAACCCCAGAATCATTTGCTCTGAAGTTGCAGACAAGGCTATGTCAGAATGTCGTTGGTTGAGCCACCGCACGAACCCAGCACATAATTCCCTTTTGCAAATCAGTGCGGCCTTCGTTTAACCAACGCATATCAATTTGATGATTTCCCGTTTGC
>NZ_MUBK01000087.1 GCF_002127545.1 Xenorhabdus beddingii | reverse complement strand
GCTCGATGTGAAAGGAAACATGTCATGGCTCATACAGGCAGACGGCGATAACCCGGCGCAAATAAAAATGCCGCCAATCCGTGTGCGTTGGGTACGCGGCGGGAACGGAGGGGCAGCATGGGTTATTGATATTCCTTTAGCCACTCAAGGGAATGGGTAAAGAAATATTGCCTTTATTTTCAAATGGTCAGTAATGGTTAAGTATTATTCGCTTGTTATTTGTTTCGAATAAGATTAGGTGTTGTTGCAAATATGTTTTAGTGGAGGTAGTTATGCCTGGATCATATATCTGCGATATTTGCCAGAAATCGTTTGGTACACGCCATAGTTTAAACATGCATAAACGGGTTCATACAAATAACAGACCTTTTATTTGTGACGTTTGCCTGGCACCCTTTAAAAACCAGCACCATTTAAAGGGCCATAAACTATCAAAGCATGGCGGATCATTACCAACTCAAAGCCCTCAACCCGTCTCTTCTGGGTTCAACCCACAATTTCAACCATCGAATGTATCGACAGGAGATCAACCGGGCACTTCAGGTCTTTCCCGTACTCAAGCTGGCAGCCCAATAAGGCATCAGGGACAACAGCAACACACTCAACCAGCCCAAGTCAGCGGAGCCACTAGCTTCCAGAGAACAACTCATCCTCGCCCTGCTCCTTATTTTCCTGCACAACCCCATGTGGACCTATACCCGCAATATTATCCAACTTACCAAGAAGACGATGGTTACCTCCACGTCTACGATCCCAAAACAGGGCGTTTCCCTAAGAGGTCTTAGAGTAAGTGATGATCCTCAGCCCCTGAGTCCTAGGGGCTTACCGACACTGCGCCCTAACATATTCCTGCAACCCCAGTATCATTTGTTCAGAGGTGGCAATGCGTTCTCTGAGTAGCCAATAATTTCGGATAGCGGAGTCTGTAGGTCGGGCGGTGGCTGCATCATCCACGCCGGAGGGGGCAGGGGTTTTAAGCACTGGACACTTGGCTTTAATGAACACCCGCTCAGGGTGAGCAAGAGAAGCAGTGTGCAGCTCATCGATTTTACTCTTGGCATTCGTCAGCTCCTGAGTGTGTTTAATGTCCAGTTCTGCAAGGCGCCTAATTCGCTCTTGCTGGGTGGTGTTGATGGCGACTTGTTCCTGATACTGTAGTTGTAATCTAGCGTATGCTTCGGCTTTGTCCTGATACTTACCGTGGTAGAACCAGAACAAGCCAGAAACAATCACCAAAGCACCGAGAGTGAAGTACTGGCTGTTAAGTTTCATGTCATTCGCCTTATTCGGTGCGCGTTGTTTTACCTTTCCCTATTTCAGCCCAAACAAAATCAAGGAACAAATCAGCCGCCTGAGCTGCGAGGTTATTGATCTTGATCTCATGCTCTGGTTTGACCTTCTTCCATTCGTTGAGGCCAGTGCCAAACACACTGGCGATTTGTTTATCTCTCTTTAATTCAGCACACGCCTGATTCAGGTCTTCCATAACACTGCGCTTGCGGGGATTAACAGCGATACCCTTTGTCCAGTATTCATAAAGCGCATCGTCGCACTCATTTTGATAACGGATAACTTTATCTCTGATCGATGCTTTAACTCTGCTTGGATTGATGGTTGCTAACCAGCCAACAAGTTTACGCAGAGCAAGGCAGACTACATCTCTATGCTGTTTATCTCCGGGAAGCTGCATTGTGATATTCACAACGCAGGTACTAAACCTTTGTTTTATCTTGGTGTATTGTGAAGCCCAATCCATCCCCATACCTTCAACAATGGGTTTCATTGGCACATAGGGTTCATTGTTGTGCTCCACAACATAAAGTTCATCGTCATAAAAAGGGACTGTAATTGTATTCATCTTGCGTATACCTATAGAAATTAGAGCCTGCTGACATAGAAATACCGCCCTGAGAGAGGTCGCCACCCAGCGATAGTTCTCAGGCTCTATTTCTATAAGCTCTCAGTTGGATTTTGCGCATGTCAGTGCGCAGATAAAAAGAAGCCCCGCAAAGGCGAGGCTCGGAATTCAAATTAAGCTGTAGGCTTTTTCGAATGTTTCGTCGGGGTAA
>NZ_MUBK01000086.1 GCF_002127545.1 Xenorhabdus beddingii | reverse complement strand
CCATCATGAAAACGGTAGATATCCCCACCAAACGCCGTTAAATCAATCTCATATAGGTTAAGAATGGCGTTCTGACTCAGTTCGGTAACCTCAATCCGCATCTCTTTTGGTATGTCTCTCATGCCACCACCTCCTCAAAGAGACAACTAATAGACCAGATCACCCGCTGCCTGTTCACTGTCCACGAACGACAAACAAAAGTGCGCAATTGATTGTCGTCACTGGTTCGCCATGTAAAGGATTCCACCGCGCCTCGTGCCCGTAGGAACTCGTCAATAGCTCGCCCTGTTTCCGCCAGCTCAACAAAGCTGAGTTGGTAGCGTTTCAACTGATTATTAATGCCATCTTTTACTCTTTGTTCGTAGCCATCACCGAACTTGATGACCTTTACTCGCGGCTCGTGTGTCACCTCATAGTTATCTTGAGGCCGCCATTTGAATTCTTTTGTCATATTTCACCCATTAAAAAACCCTCCGAAGAGGGTTAGGTGTTGTGCAATGAAGTAGCCATAAAAATGGATTGACTTTAATCCAATGTTAATTGTGTTGGCCTGCATTCATACAGAGCCGCAAATTTTTCCAATGTTACTTGCCGTGGGCGTTCTGCTTTTTCAAACTGAGAAACTGCGGCTTGCTTTACTCCCAGTCTGTTTGCCACTTCTGTTTGTGATAAACCGCGATATATACGCCATGCTGCATGAAGTGTGATTTCTTCATCAACCATAATACTAATCACTTCATGAGGAATAGTTTCATCATCATTAGAGCCTTTGGTGTAAGGAATGCTGACATAATCTTCATCACGATCCATCGCTGCAAGCAAGCGTTCATACTCCTCAATAGGCAGCACGACAGATTGCTTGTTACCGTTCTCATCTGTAATAAACTGGATACCGGCCATATTATCTCCAATATTGTGTTGACCCTGACATGAATAGAGGAAAAGCAGGCGGGAATACCCGCCATGCCAGTCAATATGTATTTGTTTGTCTTCGCTTAATTTCCTGCACCTCTAAAATTTTCGGCTCTTTACCCGAAAGCTCAAACAGAATTCGGTAATCACCTACCCTCAATCTGTATTTAGCTTCCGTTCCCGCTAATTTTCTGATGTCCAAATCCACAAGCGGGAAACCAGTCAGCAGATCCACTTTATTTTTAATCGCTTTCTGATATCTCGTATCTATCCTGATTAACTGCTTGATTGCCGCTTTAGACCAAATCACTTTGACCATTATTTCCCCTATTATTAAAGAGCATCTCCGTTTTCAGGATGCTTTAATTATAAGTCATAATGCTTATACAAGTCAATAAATACTTATAAATATGGATTAATGCTTATATCAATGTTTGTATAATCATATAAAGATGCTAGTTATTGGGATTGCGCTATTGATTTAACATTCCACCGGGGCGACCCTCATCTATCAATACATCATAAATGGATTTTTTCACCATCCCAGACAGTAATCGCGCATCTTGCTCAGAGAATCCCCCCTGAGTCTGCACATTAAATGAAATATTGATACTGCCAACAGATGCGCCACCTCCTCCTTTTCCAATATCCCTATTACTAACCACCTTGCCCCTGTCACCCGGAATCATGTATTGATGACCGTTATTGGCCTTGAATATTTCAGGCTTGTTATTTTCACCAATGCGATAAGCACCGTTAGGACTAACTGGGCCACCATTCTTACGCGCCCCCAGCAGCGCAATCATGGCAGGTACAGCGGTTGCCATTGCCATCATCCCGAATGTCGCAGCACTGCCCATTGTTGCTACACTGGTAGCCGCAGCCGCAGGAGCCATTGCCGTGGTAATCGTTGCACCTGTAGCCACGGCCGATGCCGCCGCCGCAGTGTTAACTGCCTTGCCGATGATCATGTTCTTGATTTGCTGGATACCCATCTGAACCAGTGCAGATACAGCCTCATTGGTGATGGTTAGTGCTAGGTTTCGCATAGCTTCATTGGCGGTTTGGGTGCCGGTTAACAGTCCGGTTATCGAATTGGCAGAGCGCTGTCCCAATGACTCCATTGCATCGCCCAGAAATTGATACATCTCATTCTGACTCTTCCATTGATCCCATTGGGCG
>NZ_MUBK01000085.1 GCF_002127545.1 Xenorhabdus beddingii | reverse complement strand
ATTCTATCAACTTCAATGATGGTGATACAGGCGTGCTGTGAAGAGGATGTAGAAGAGCTAATCGGTGACTGGCGACCGGGGCGCAGAGGCGTTGTCTATCGTCCGGGGCGAATGCCAATTAATGACATTATCGTGGTCGCTCAGGAACTGATAACACATGGCGTTATTGGCAGAGTGAAAATCCGAAAACTCCAGCGTAATGAAGGAACGGAAGAGTTTTCTGACCAGTTTAAAGCCATCGAATACATTAATGCAGCCCGCTGCCACTTTAATATGTCACGTACAGAATCCGAGCGGTTAACTATGACCGAGTTCCAGATGATGCTGAAAGCTAAATTCCCCGATGAGAAAGGCTTTACCCGTGAAGAGTACGACGCAGTTATTGATAATGATGATCGACGCACTGGTGAACTGATGAGCGGTAAGCGTCGGCTGGTCAGCATGAAAAAGTGACAAAGGCCATCACTAGCGCTAAAACTAGCATATTTTGATACATTCTGATTGTCAACGAAACAATATCAATATAGCTAATGCTATTGAACTTAAGGTTCAATCGGACTAGTATTACCGCAAGGAATATTTATCAATGAGCTAAATGTAAAATAGGTTCTTCTTTTAATTTCATAACGTTAGGGGGCTATGTGAGAACTGAGCATACCAGATCTGTACAGACTATTAGCCACTCGACAGAGATAATTGATAGTTTTTTTGACAACCGCTCCCAGAAAGAATTTTTCATACGACGGTTAAGTTTCAGGCGTGATCCCAATCGACAAATATTCATCGTGACTATTGAAAATACAGATAATCCATGCGGATTTTATGTCACTCCATATGCTGAACTTACAGTGTGCAGAGATAAAGTTAGGTATCTGGTGAAGCCAGCAAATCAATACCCTGATTTGGAAGATAGATTGCTTTCAATAAATACCAACATTGAGAGAATTGTTTGTGATTTTATTCGGAACTACTGTCCTGCCTACCATTAATACCCAATGAGATAATAATGGCGCTTAACCAATTCAATATAAAGGATATTACATGACACAGCCGCTACTTAAAAAGGATGCCTTGGCGGATGAATTAACTGATGCATTGATGCGTGGTGATTCTATTACAGAGTTTGAACTTCGCCGCTATCTAAATGACATCGAAAAATATAGCTCTGGCATTGAATTGGCATATCTGAAAGCACTTGCTAATGGATTGGCTAATAAGAAAGGTAAAGCGATTGAGTATTTTGAGATAGCACTGCAAATTCCTAATATTGTTTATGCTGGTAATTATTTGGCCTATATCCATCATCGTGGGCTTTTCTCTGAGCGAAGAGAACTATCCCAGAAATTAGCACGCCAATATGAATCTCCTTCTTTTTGCTTTATGGCTTATCAGGTAAATATCTTTCATGGCGATGTATGCAGCGCAAATGAATTTTATGAAAAATACTTGAAACTCAGCCAAGAAAAGGAAAGCGGACCTGTTATTAAAAATTTTCAGGGGGCTAAAACTATGTTACAGGACTTTTTAGATGGTTCTGGCTTAAATAGAGATCAGGTTGCCATAATAGCAAATAATATTATTGATGTTATTGATAATCATAGAGTTAAAGTTTCTGGAATAGAGATTATTTCCGCTATAGGCCATGAAGAAAAAGTTAACATGTATAGCTTGTCTGTCTATACGGATGATGTTGAACTTTTGACTACTATGAACCTTGAACTTTCGTATAAGCTGGCAGAATATGACGAGTTGTTAGATAAAAAATTTAGTGCTTTGATCAGAGGGGATAAGCGCGAGGAGAGGGAGATTGAGCTTTGTCTATAACATGTCAGGACTTGCTAAATTTTGCTGAGGATTGTTCTTCCAGAAATGATGAAGTCGGGTATAGAAATGCAATCTCCAGAGCTTATTATGCAGCCTATCATAATGTGTACCCTGCCATGCAAGGTGGCCCAAAAGACAATCATCAAGGACTGATTGATTATTTAAAAACAGACTCTTGGAAAGGTAATGAAATATACAATAAAACCGATCTGATAGCGCTAGGCTATATGCTTCAATCTTTGAAAGACAACAGGATATTGTCAGATTACAAGTTATCCCACGATATGAATGAAACGGATGCAAGAATGGCAATAGCCACAAGCAAAAAAGTATTCGAAAAAATCACAGAAATGACCAAATCAAAAATAGCCTAAACCCGTCCCAGCGGGTTTTCCATTTGTGC
>NZ_MUBK01000084.1 GCF_002127545.1 Xenorhabdus beddingii | reverse complement strand
CACCGTGAACTGGAGGGCCTGATCGGTTTCTTTGTCAATACCCTGGCCTTGCGCGTCCGCTGCCATGACGGTCTCAGTGTCGCGGATTTACTGGCGCAGGTGCGGGAGCAGGCGCTGGCTGCCTATGCCCATCAGGATCTGCCCTTTGAACAGGTGGTGGAAGCCTTGCAGCCTGAGCGCAGCTTAAGCTACAGCCCGATTTTTCAGGTGATGCTGGCCCTGAACAACACCCCGGTTCCGGCATTGACGTTACCCGCACTCCGGCTGACACCGATGGGGTCGGTCCACCAGAGCGCCCATTTTGATTTAACGTTGTTACTGACAGAAACCGAAGCCGGTCTGGTGGGCGAGCTGGCCTATGCCACTGACCTGTTTGACGCCGCCACCGTTGAACGCATGGCCGGTTATTTAGTCAATGTACTGACCGCCATGGGCGCGGATGAGACGCAAGCCATTGCCACGCTGCCCATGCTGCCCGAATCGGAGCGGCAACACCTGCTGGGCTTTAATGGCCGTCAGGAAGATTTCCCGCCGGAGATGATCCACCCGCTTTTTGAGGCGCAGGCCGCCCACCGCCCTGACGCCATGGCGCTGGTTTTTGAGGGGCAAACCCTGAGCTATGGCGAACTGAACGGGCGCGCCAACCGGCTGGCCCATTATCTGATGGCGCGGGGGGTACGGCCGGCGGATCGGGTGGCCATCTGTGTCGAACGCAGTCCGGAGATGGTGGTGGGATTACTCGCCATTCTCAAGGCGGGCGGCGCTTATGTGCCGCTTGATCCGGCCTATCCCGCCGAACGGCTGGCGTATATGCTGGCGGACTCGGCCCCGGTG
Organism: Xenorhabdus beddingii; assembly: GCF_002127545.1. Classification (GTDB taxonomy): domain Bacteria; phylum Pseudomonadota; class Gammaproteobacteria; order Enterobacterales; family Enterobacteriaceae; genus Xenorhabdus; species Xenorhabdus beddingii. Next base: position 1,394 of record NZ_MUBK01000084.1, on the reverse strand, counting down.
ATCATCCTGACCCAGACGGCGTTAGCCGACAAACTCGCCAGTGCCCTGCCGACCGTCCTGCTTGACGATCTCCCCGATAACCCGGCCTCTTTCCTGACCGGACTGCCGTCGCACAATCCGGATGTACCGGGGCTGACCGCCCGCCATCCGGCCTATGTGATTTACACCTCGGGATCGACCGGCCAGCCGAAAGGGGTGATGGTCGAACACGCCCACCTCACCCGCCTGCTGGCCGCAACCCAGCCGCGTTTCCGGTTTGATGATCAGGACGTCTGGACCCTGTTCCACTCCTTTGCCTTCGATTTCTCCGTCTGGGAATTGTGGGGCGCCTTGTCTTACGGGGGCCGGCTGGTGGTCATTCCGGCAGACTGCGCCCGTTCACCGCAGCGGTTCTATTCGCTGCTGTGCCGTGAGCAGGTCACGGTACTGAACCAGACCCCCAGCGCTTTTCGCCAGTTGATGGCCGTACAGGATGCCACCCCGCATTCACTGCGCTGGATTATCTTCGGCGGGGAAGCGCTGGAGCTGCATACGCTGGCACCGTGGATTGCCCGCAATCCGCTCCGGCAAACCCGTCTGGTGAATATGTATGGCATCACCGAAATTACTGTCCATGCCACCTATCGCGAGCTGACGGCGTCCGATATCCACGCCGGACGCGGCAGCCTGATTGGTCAGCCCCTGGCCGATTTGCGGGTCTATATCCTTGACCCGCACGGCCAGCCGGTTCCCCTTGGCGTGACCGGTGAAATGTACATCGCCGGAGCCGGGGTGGCCCGTGGCTACCTGAACCGCCCTGAACTGACCGCCAAACGTTTTCTGGCCGATCCGTTCAGCCCGAATCCCGGAACCCGCATGTACCGGACCGGCGACCTCGGCCGCTGGCTGGCCGACGGCAATCTCGAATACCTTGGCCGCAACGACTTTCAGGTCAAGCTGCGCGGCTTCCGCATCGAGCCGGGTGAAATCGAGGCTCAACTCATGCGCTGCCCCGGGGTGCGCGAGGCGGTGGTGCTGGCCCGTGAAGCGGTTTCCGGCGAAAAAACGGCGGATCAGAAGCGGCTGGTGGCCTATCTGCGCCCGCAGGAGGGAGTTGAACTGGTTCCCGCCGACCTGCGCCGGCAGCTCGCCCGGCATCTGGCGGAGTACATGCTGCCCAGTGCCTTTGTCACGCTGGAGGCTTTCCCGCTGACCCCCAACGGCAAACTCGACCGGCAAGCGCTGCCGGCCCCGGATGCGTTCGCGCTGATCACGCGCGGCTATGAAGCCCCGCTCGGTGAGACGGAAACGGCGCTCGCCCGGATTTGGCAAGATTTGCTGGGACTGGATCGGGTCGGTCGCCATGATCACTTCTTTGAACTCGGCGGCCATTCGCTGATGATTGTCAGCCTGAT
>NZ_MUBK01000083.1 GCF_002127545.1 Xenorhabdus beddingii | reverse complement strand
ATAGCCTTTTGTTCCTTTATTTCTCTATTTTTGACGACTTAAAGTTATAAAGGAGCGGCTATGTCATTTCAACTCATCATAAAAGTCGAGCATCGCGTTAAACTACCCAGACTATAAAGCACTTTTGGACGTCACCGTTAACATAAAGAAAAACAAACTTTCGATTGATGAAATCGTCAGTTGTGTGAGTGATGAAGTCCAACATATGGATAAAACTAAGCCGGTTGCTCCCGACGAAATGAAGTCGATCATCATCAAGCTGTTTAAAAACTTCAGCAGCAACAAAGTAAAAAAAACTGCACAAGAAAAGCAGCAGGTCAGCTCTCTTTGGAGCTTCAAAGATAAGGATTCCTTCGCCCGCAAACGGGTTAAAGATAGATCCGTGAGTTTTGAATTTAACCGCTTACCGAAAGATTTTCAGGAAGAATTAGAAAGAATGATTCAGGTTTTAATGCGAAAACACTTCTATTTAAACGAGTAATACACCAATCAATTTAATCTATAATAAAATGAATTTGTTCCGTTTATTTGATAAAGTTCAGGGTGAAATTCCAAGATTTCATAGTGGAAGAGCGGCTTACTAAATTGTAGTAGTTCATACTTGATCTGACAGTCACCCATTTTAATTCAGTGCCTGTCAGATCAAGTATGAACTACTACACATAATGCTTTCGCCAACATCCGATAACCTATGCTTTCCCTGCTTTCTTTAAAAAGCGAAACTGCCGCACTTTACTCATCAGAAAGTATTACAATCATCTTCGTTCACATAGTTTTAATGGGGGGCACTTCACTGGCTGAATACGAAAGGAAGTGGAAAAAGGATAAAAATATATCCAGAATCCCTAGGCCATAACAAAGAATTCTGGGCACCTCAAAAACGTGCTAAACAGATCAGAAAGCAACATTTTTAGTGTGTTATTCTTGCTATTGATTTTATCTTCTATCAAATTCGCATGGAGATATTTAGATGCAAAAAAAACATGTGGGACTCTTTTTTGGAGGGAAATCTTCCGAACATGAAGTCTCTCTTCAATCAGCGAAAAATATCCTTGATGCTATAGATAAAAAAAAGTTCGATGTGTCACTCATTGGCATAGACAAAGAAGGCATATGGCACCTTAACGAAGCTTCTGGATTCTTGCTTAATGCAGATGATCCCTCCCTTATTGCATTGAATCAGTCAGGAAGACACGTTGCACTTGTCCCAGGACAAGTGCAAAACCAGCTGATCGAATCTAGAAATGCTCAATTGCTTTCACAATTGGATGTTATCTTTCCTATTGTACACGGCACACTGGGAGAAGATGGTTCATTACAGGGATTACTTCGTATGGCTAATCTCCCCTTCGTTGGTTCCGGGGTACTTGGCTCAGCCGTATGTATGGATAAAGATGTGACCAAACGCCTGCTTCGAGATGCAGGATTGACAGTGGCCCCTTTTACATGCCTTAACCGCCATAAACGTCATGAACTGAGCTTTGAAACAATTCAGGCACAATTAGGTATGCCAGTGTTCATAAAACCCGCTAACCAAGGTTCTTCTGTAGGCGTCAGTAAGGTGACTACTCCTGAAGAGTTTGAAATAGCGCTTGAGCTTGCTTTCGCCTTTGACAACAAACTGCTAATAGAAAAAGCTATTGATGGAAGAGAAATTGAGTGTGCGATACTGGGCAATGAATATCCTGAAGCAAGTATATGTGGCGAAGTTGTACTTAGCAGCGGCTTCTACTCTTATCAAACCAAATATATTGAAAGTGAAGGTGCAAAGATAGTTGTACCTGCCCAGATGAGTCAGGATATCAGTGAGCGTGTGCGGAATGTAGCCTTAAAAGCATTTGAGGTTCTTGGCTGTGCGGGAATGGCTCGAGTAGATTTATTCATGACTGAAGACAAGCAGATTGTTATTAATGAAGTTAACACTCTACCAGGTTTTACCAACATAAGCATGTATCCAAAGCTGTGGGAAGCAAGTGGCCTTAGCTATACAAACCTAATCACGCGACTTATTGATTTAGCTATAGAACGCTACAGAAACGATATACAACTAAAGAGCTCAATCTTCTAAGAGCTTATATGGACACCGACTCAATGCAAGTAGGTAACATATTTTTCTGACAAAAGTAGTCGCAAACATATATTCGGCTTCAAAGAGTCCTGATGACAATCCGCACTCTCTGCCCTTGTATCTTAAATGTAGGTTAAACGCGATGCTCGACTTTTATGATGAGTTGAAATGACATAGCCGCTCCTTTATAACTTTAAGTCGTCAAAAATAGAGAAATAAAGGAACAAAAGGCTAT
>NZ_MUBK01000082.1 GCF_002127545.1 Xenorhabdus beddingii | reverse complement strand
TCTTCTCCTGCTGAATTGGCAGAACAAGCCAAATCCTACGCTTTGGGTAAATTTAACCGCACCGTCGCTTCTGAAGCGCAAAAATGGCTCTCACAGTTTGGTAGCGCCAGAATTAACTTTGGTCTGGATAAAAAAGGCACATTAGAAAATAACTCACTCGATATCTTACTGCCACTTTATGACAATAAGACCGATTGGTTGTTGTTCTCCCAATTAGGATATCGCAACAAAGACAGCCGCAATACCCTTAACGCAGGTTTAGGTGGCCGTTATTTTCAGCAAAATTGGATGTACGGGCTGAATATATTCTATGACCACGATCTAACAGGTAAAAACCAACGTTTGGGGCTGGGGGGGGAAATTTGGGGTGACTATATTAAACTCTCCGCCAATACCTATTGGCGTTTAAGTGATTGGCAGAACTCACAGAGTCTTAAAGATTATCATGAACGCCCTGCCAACGGTTATGACATTAACGGGGAGTTTTTCCTGCCTGCTTACCCCAATCTGGGGGCAAAACTGAGCTATGAGCAATATTTTGGTGATAATGTTACGTTATTCAACCGTGACACCCGACAAAATAACCCAAGTCTGGCTAAGTTAGGTCTGACTTATACGCCGATCCCGTTATTCACCCTGGGCGTGGATTATAAACAGGGAGGAAGCGGCCATACTGAAACACAGTTCTTGGCAAATTTAAATTATAAATTTGGAATTCCGCTTAGTACTCAATTATCACCAGATAATATAACTTCAATGCGAACATTGGCGGGAAGCCGTTATGACCTGGTAGAAAGAAATAACACTATTGTGCTTGAACACCAGAAAAAACCCATCGCGCAACTCTCCTTGCCTAAAACAATCACAGGATATAGCCGGGAACAGCACGATGTTACAGTGAAGATCTCTTCTCATACCCCCGTTAAACAGATCCATTGGGCCACTAACCAAGATTTTGAAAACCACGGCGGAAAATTATCGTCCAACGTCGGCCAGACCATAAAAATAACCCTGCCAAACTATTTATCTGATGAAAACCGAAATAACCATTATCCCATCTATGCCCTGGCTGAATGGGAAGATAACCAAAAATCAGCCCCCGTTCAGATGAATGTGATTGTCCGCCCGTTTAAGGTGAAAACGCGGGAAGAAGCCAACTTTACGCCTCCCGGCCCCTTGCCTGCCACCGGTCATAAAGAGGACGGATATCTTTTTGACCCGGTCATTACCTTTGATACGGTGAACCATGCCCCAATAAAAAATGCCGCCATTGATAACGTTCAGTGGATAACCGACCCCAAAACCGGTTCAGATTCCGGGTTGCAATTTATTGACTGGGAAAAATCAGCCCCTGCTGCCCTTGATGAGAATGGGCATTTCAAACGCAAACCGGTCTTAACCAGTACGCAGCCCCATCAAGATGTCAAAGTTTACCTGCAACTGGATGGTCAACCTCAACAATTAGTGGGTGAGGTCAGTTTTAATGAAAATCCTGCCAGTTTTTATGCCGATAAAGTTGAAGTATCACCACAAGTCCCCTCACTCGTCGCTGATGGCACTCAAACCTACACCTACAGTGCAACTATTTTGGGGAGTGATAACAAGCCCGTAAAAAACCAGAAAATCGCTGATGTGCAATGGGATACCAATAAAAAGGAGATTGCCGGACTCAATTTGAAGTGGGAAAGCACCACAACGGATAACGACGGGAAACTCACGGCAGGTTTGACCAGTACGGTGCCGGTAAACGCGGTCACGGTTTCACTCGTTATTGGCAACCACAAACCGGTGTCGGCAAAAGACCCGGTTTCCTTTACGGCAAATACGCCAATTCACCGCATTCAAGACAATGCGTTACATATTGATCCCCCCGGGCCTTTAACCGCTGACGGGCATCACTATTATACCTATACGGCGGTTATCGTTGATCAGCAGAATAACCCCGTAAAAAATCACAAAATGCCCCATGTGAAGTGGCGTGTGATGCAGGGTAATCAGGATGAAAGTACGAATAAAAAACTCATTTGGCAGCCGAAAGAGGGGGATGTCACAACGGATGGGGAGGGGAAATTAACGGCAACATTGGGTAGCAACTACGTCATGGATAATCTCATGGTTTCACTCTCCATTGAAAATCATGGCCCGGTTTCGGCACCATCGCCCGTTTCCTTTACTGCGGATACCCAAAGTTATCATATTAAAGACAGCCTTATCGACGTTGACCCCAAAAACAACTTAACCGCAGATGGTGTCCAAAAATATACCTATACGGCGGTGATTTTAGATCGTAATAACCAGCCTGT
>NZ_MUBK01000081.1 GCF_002127545.1 Xenorhabdus beddingii | reverse complement strand
CATTGTCGGCCAGTGCATAACCACAGGCATGTCGTAACATGTGCGGATTCGCGCAAATCGATAATTTTGCCTTCAAACTGGTCTGGCGAATGATTTTATACATCTGCTGACGTGACATCCGCTGACCACTGCGAGACAGAAATAACCAGTCGGGTTCTTGGTTCTCGGCGGGCTGTTCATCCGATAACGGGGATGGTTTAGGGAAATACTTGGCTCGTACCGCCAGCCAGTGACGTATCAATTGAATTTCACGGGATACCATCGGATGAATGGTAGAAAAGCCATTTTTCAATCGTTGTACCCGTAAACTTTTTCCTGCCAAATCCACATCAGAAATACGCAAACTCAATAATTCAGAAACCCGGAAACCATGAATATAGCCCATAAATATCATGCAGGTATTACGTGCTGCGTGAGCCTGTTTCTCCAATACTGTCAATAACACTTCTATCTCAGATTGGGTCAGGTATTTGCGCTTTAACATATTTTTTATCTCCAGATCATTTATCAAAAAAAATCATAAGGGTTACCTAAATGATTTTTGCTGATTATTTTCAGACTGCAATGTCAACTCTTCAATAATCCGATTATTTTCCTGCAATGACTGTTTTTGGATACCCATAATCGTCGTCATTTAGCCCAATGATAGTCATAGCTGTATCGTATCAGCTATTAAGGGGAAATATTTTTATGGGTGGGTTGAGGTTTTTTTATTTTGGTGGCTGATCTCTGTCCTTATTGGGCAAGAATGTCGGACTGGTCACGAAGTTCATCAAACGACTTCGCCTCATCTGCCGTTAAAAAACACTTTTCTATTTCAGCAGTGAACGTATTTGGTGAGATAAATATTTATAATTAAAAAACATAAAGAATGGCGATTTAAATCGCCATTCTGATAAAACTATTTACCTTTTACTTTAATAGTATAGATTTTATCGAAGTCTTTCCCTGAGTACATTGTACCCAAAGTAAACCCTACCACTTCAATTTTTATCGATTCTATCTTCTTTGGGATTCCGGTTATATCTATATGATGATAATCTTTTCTTATTTCTTTTTTCCCTTCCCATTGGAAAGAACTTTCTTTGGGATTCCATGTTAATCCTGAATCAATAGGATGAATTTTTACCCAAACGCTTTTTTCATTTAATGCGCCTCCTGTGATGGTAATTGATGCTTGATATGGTTCATTTATCACAGCATCAGGAAGAACTTCTGATTTTGGTAAAACTTCTGGCGTAGGATTCCCACAACCATAAAGTAAAAAAATAAAAATAATTAATATGTTTTTCATATTATTTCATTGGCTTAAAAACCAATCCTCCAAACACATGGTTTAGTACATAATCTAATGATTTATTATTTTTTATTTGAGGTTCTACTTTACCCCATGAAAACAGATTTAAATTTACATACTGATTAAAATCTGAATTGTTTGTTATGTTTTCTTTTCCATAGTTTCTTACTACTCCTTCCCAAACTATCCAATGATTTTTCCCTGATGTTTCTGTATTACCAAAATCTGATAACATTCCTGCTGAAATTAAAGTAACAACATGATATCCTTTGTTATAATAATCACCGAGAGTTACCAAATCATTTATATTACAATGGGATAATCCAACATTACTAAAAATTTTTTCATAACCCGCTTTTTCAAACCAATCTGACAATGTCCACCAAGCCGTAATACCCGGTACTTGATCGGAAACTTCATCGTAGTCCATAATAATATTTTCTGAGTCTCTCAAACTGGCTAATGTCAACCAATCTAATCCTGAGATTCTTGAACCGTACTGATTATAAAACGAACCTTTAGGATGCCGGCAACCATCGCCCGGCTTGATTTCTAATTCACCTATTTTAGTCTTACCATATCGCCATAATTCACGGGCAGCTTGCTCATAAATATCAGGTCTGTCCATCTGCAAACAATAAAAAAATGCAGCAGGGCCACATAAACTCGCTCCACCTTGATCCGGAAAATTTCTTTTAGATAACCTATTTTGAATTTGTGATTCAATTTTACTTTTCTCAAATGGATCATCTTTATGCCCGATTGGATACTCTTTCGCAATAAAAGGTCTTTCAGGAATAGTAATTTTTAATTCAACGGTGTTATCCCCGTCGCTAACAGGCTTTGTTTCTATTGTACTCTCAAAATAACAGGCATTCTCCCGTTTTTTATCTGAACAGGCTTTACCTGAGACAAACTCACCCAGTGTATACATCTTTTTAAAAGGGGCTTGCAATGCCTGAATCGTATTTGAGCCATGTTTACGGTAAAGCATGATTTGCATAATATAAATTACGGAAAGATCATCGTCTGTTTCCTGCGTGACATGCCGTTGAGTTTCATAATTACTCTGTAATTTCGCCTGAAAAACATCGAGCAATATATGATGATTTCCTTTTGCGTCTTTA
>NZ_MUBK01000080.1 GCF_002127545.1 Xenorhabdus beddingii | reverse complement strand
CTTTATCCGCCAGACCCTGAGTCAGGGCAACACCCTGCCCGATATCCAGCCCGGCGAGCAGTTGCAGCAGCAACGGGCGGAAGTCTCGCAGCGCGTCACGCAGGAGGGCAGTTGGATACGCCAGACTGACCAGACCATTAACGAGTCCTCCATGCATCGCGTCGTCAGGGCAGACACGGAAACGCGTACCGTGGTTGCACGGGACACCACGGTACAGGCCACGGATAAAGCCACCGTCTTGGGAACGTCTACGTTACTGGCGGGCGCTGTCCGGCACATCGCCGATGGGGATTACTGCATCGCGACCTCATCAAACTTCGTCGCCAGTGTGGGGACAGAAGCTAATATTGATGTCGGGCAAACGCTGGTAGAAAAAATCGGCCTGCTTAAGCAGAGCATCGCCGGCGCCAAGCAAGAGATAGTCGCGCCCGTGATTTGGGTAGGCAGCCAGCAAATCAACGTCATGACCCTGATGTTAGACACGCTGGATGTGGTGAAAGAACTGGCTGAACTGACCGCCGCCCATACCCATCACAACACCGGCACCCCGGAGAACGCCAGCGCCATCAGAAACACGGCCTATAAATCCGATGGGCTGAAACAGAAATATTCGCCGGTGATTGGGTGAATTTTATTTATATTACAAATGAGTGAGATTGCTATTTTAAGTGGTAAAAAGTAAGATTGGCGTTCTATTTCAGAAAGGTACGAATCCACTCTCAAAGTGAAACTAACACGTTGAGAACGATGATGGCGGTGTCAATAAACTTTCATCCGTTGGCTCCCAGACACCCCTTATCAACCTAAAGACAGTGCAATCAACCTCACCAATTGATTGTCTGTTTATCAAATAACCTCGCTTCGGCGGGGTTTTTGTTTTTCTATGGTAATAAAAAAATATTACAAACACATTGACGAGGTAATAAAAAAATATTACTATTTTACCATGTTAAACAGAATGGGGGATTAGTGAAGCAGAGTGAGTTCAGGCGGTGGCTTGAGTCTCAGGGGGTAATAATCAAGAATGGAAAGAATCACTTGATACTCTTTCATGGAGACGCAAGAAGTGCAATGCCAAGACATCCGAGTAAAGAGATTAACGAAAAATTAAGGTTATCAATTCTTAAGCAGTTAAAACTCAAATAACTAACCAGCCCTTCGGGGCTGGTTCTTGGGCTAACTCGACTCACTACTATGATTATGCGATATCCAGTAAATATTGAAGAAGACGGAACGAACCTGTTTGTCTCGTTCCCTGATATACCAGAGGCATTGACCTGTGGTGATGACCTAGCCGATGCAAAAGCGATGGGCTATGATGCGCTACTCACTGCCTTTTCTATGTATTTTGACGATGAGAGTAAGGAAATTCCGTTACCGGGCGATACGGTAACGGAGCACTATATTGATATTCCGGCAAGTGTTGCGGCTAAAATTCTTTTGCTTAATGCCATGGTAAGATCAGGTGTTAGCCGTTCGGAACTGGGGCGTCGTGTTGGCATTCAAAAGCAGAATGTCAAGCAACTGCTGGATGTTTATCACGCGACAAAAATTGACACGATAGAAAAGGCCTTATCAAATTTAGGCTATGAATTAATCCTCACGGCGGCTTAAATCAGCTTAGGTGATAGATTGCATTTTTGAACTCAATGCCTCCAACCAAAGGCGACTCCTCGCGGAGTGGCCTTTTTTATATTCTTATAAAACGCAACCAGACGCACGCTAGGACATTCATTCGTTAACCCACTCCTCTCGCGGCTAATTTGGATCAACGTCTCTGCGTTGCGCCCATGTTGCACAATCCCCACGAAATAAACGTAAACCTGACGTAAAACGGACTACACCGCACCCGCCTGCACGTTTTGGATCAAAAAAATATTTCAGTTTTAAAATTCTACAAAATGACCCGCCAGACCGTGCCAGTACTGGCGGTGTAAGAGCAATCGCAAAATGAAAGGGGTGAAAGGATTTTCAGGCCATTTCAGTTTTTGGATCAAAAGCGGATCACGGGGAAAATATCAATGCAATGATATTAAAGGGAAAATGCTATTTTACGTGAGGTAAGTGGATCACAAAGAAAGCCATATCATCTTAAGAAAGTCAGCGTGTGTGCGGCTTTGAGGGAAAAGGGAAACTGAAATTTATTGTTTCGCTGAATTATCTTTGTCTGCGTGTACGACTCTGATGTTCTGAGCTGTTTCGATAATTTTGATAGCCTCTTCTGCTAACAGTCCTTTCAAATTGATTAGGGTACTGTCTTTGGAAACTTCAATTTTGATATTCCGTTTTGTAGTAAACATTTCCATTATCCTTAATAGTGTTGATGTACTTTAATTAAGCAATAATTAATTATGTTAGAGGAAAGGGTGTAAGGCAAGCGAAAGATATTTCGGGGGGCAGTATGGCCCGTAGTTAAAAATCTTTGCCGCCATTTTGCCGCCATTTTCAAATAAAAAAGGGCTACACTTTCGTGTAACCCCTTGTTTTATTTGGTGGAGCTGGCGGGAGTTGAACCCGCGTCCGAAATTCCT
>NZ_MUBK01000008.1:110637-138393 GCF_002127545.1 Xenorhabdus beddingii | reverse complement strand
TGGTCCCACCTGACCCCATGCCGAACTCAGCAGTGAAACGCCGTAGCGCCGATGGTAGTGTGGGGTCTCCCCATGTGAGAGTAGGGAACTGCCAGACATCAATTAGTCAGAGAAGCCATCCGTCAGCGGATGGCTTTTTTGCATTTAACGATTTGAAAAATCAAAGTTTAAAGAAATCAAATCTAGCGTTTTGGGCCAATCATTCATCTTTATCTGCTGAGTTGTCAGATTAATGTGCTTTCCCCTGCTCAATTCCAACCCCCGTTTGTGAACGAATAAACTGGCGACGAAACATTTCTCTTTCCTGTTGGCCTTGTGTCGATGTATCGGTGATCGAAAATAACCACGCACCGATAAATGCCACAAACATGGAAAATAGCGCCGGATATTCATAAGGATAAATGGGTTTTTCATGACCAAGAATACTGACCCAAATCGTTGGGCCAAGGATCATTAATACGACGGCTGTCGTTAATCCCAGCCATCCGCCAACTAAAGCTCCCCGTGTCGTCAGCTTGCTCCAATACATCGACAGTAAAATAATAGGGAAATTACAACTTGCGGCAATGGAGAAAGCCAGACCAACCATAAAGGCTATGTTTTGCTTTTCAAATAAAATACCCAACCCGATAGCAACGATACCCAAAATAATGACAGTAATTTTGGATACTCTTAGTTCATCGCGTTCGTTAGCCTGGCCTCGTTTAATCACATTGGCGTAAATATCATGAGAAACGGCTGAGGCTCCGGCTAGCGTCAGTCCAGCAACGACAGCCAAAATAGTGGCAAAAGCAACAGCAGAGATAAAGCCAAGGAAAAAATCACCGCCAACAGCACTTGCCAGGTGGACGGCGGCCATATTAGTGCCACCAATTAATGCGCCGCTTGCATCTTTGAATGAAGGATTGGCGCTGACCAATAAAATAGCGCCAAAACCGATAATGAACGTCAGTATGTAAAAATAACCTATAAAACCCGTGGCATAGAAAACACTTTTCCGGGCTTCCTTGGCATCATTAACGGTAAAAAACCGCATGATGATATGCGGTAACCCGGCTGTTCCGAACATTAATGCCAATCCTAAAGAGAGGGCTGATATAGGATCAGAGACTAATCCACCGGGACTCATGATTGCAGGTCCAAGAGTATGTACAGCAATGGCTTCTTTAAACAGGTCATTAAAATTGAAATTCACCATTTTCATGACCATCAGTGCCATAAATGTTGCCCCTGCCAGCAGCAGGATTGCTTTGATAATTTGAACCCATGTCGTTGCCAGCATTCCGCCAAAGAGTACATACAGCACCATTAAAATACCGACCAGAACAACCGCGACGTAGTAATTCAATCCAAATAACAATTCGATAAGTTTTCCTGCCCCTACCATCTGGGCTATCAGATATAGCGCAACAACAACCAGTGAACCCATTGCGGATAACGTGCGGATGGGGCGCTGCTTTAGCCGATAAGAGGCGACATCTGCAAAGGTGTAACGCCCTAAATTTCTTAATCGTTCGGCAATGAGGAAGAGAATAATTGGCCAGCCTACGAGAAAGCCGATGGAATAGATCAACCCATCATAACCGGAGGTATAAACTAACGCAGAAATGCCCAGAAAAGAGGCGGCTGACATATAGTCACCCGCGATCGCCATTCCATTTTGAAAACCCGTAATTCGTCCGCCCGCAGTGTAATAATCTGAGCGTGAAATAGTCCGCTTTGAAGCCCAATAAGTAATACAAAGCGTTAATCCGACGAATAACAGAAACATGATAATCGCCGGAATATTTAAGGGTTGTTTTTCTACATTACCTGAAATGGCATCTGCTTGCGCTAAGAGAGGAAAGAGGGCAGAAAATAGCAGTAATACAATTTTTTTCATTTTCTCACCTCATCGAGAATAGTGGATGTCAGACGATCAAACTCACCATTCGCCCGCACAACATAAATCCCCGTCAATATGAAAGAAATAAAGATAATCCCAACACCCACGGGAATACCGCGAGTTATGCTAGTACTTTCATTGAGTGGTGTTCCAAGCCATTCAGGAGCAAAGGCAATAAGGAAAACAAAACCAACATAAAGAACTAACATAATGATGGATAACATCCAGGCAAACCGTCCTCGTTTTTTAATCAATTCCTTAAAATGGGGATTGTTTTCAATCTCTAGATAAATGTCGGCATTCATCAGAGTATCTCCTTGTTGATTTTAAACGACACACCTTAAGCGACATTATGGAATGTCAGATACGGGATAGCCGTCTCCGAGAGAATTCACGACTATTAGCCACGTCCCTGTACAGTTATGTCTCTTTTTGGGTGATACGTCATTCAAGCCGCCTTGAGGCGGCCTACATGTTTTAGTTTTATGACATCTTTATGGACTGTTTTTCTTCCAGAAGTTTTTCCACCACTCCCGGATCGGCCAGTGTGGAGGTATCTCCTAAGTTACTGGTATCACCGGAAGCAATCTTGCGTAAAATACGCCGCATGATCTTTCCGGAACGGGTTTTGGGCAGAGAATCCGTCCAGTGAAGAATATCGGGTGTTGCAATCGGGCCAATTTCTTTACGAACCCAATTTCTCACCTCGGCATACAGTTCAGGGGAAGGTTCTTCACCATGGATCAGCGTGACATAGGCGTAAATAGCTTGACCTTTGATATGGTGAGGAATACCAACAACAGCGGCTTCAGCGATTTTGGGGTACGCAACCAGAGCGGATTCAATTTCAGCCGTTCCCAAACGATGCCCTGAAATATTCAGAACATCATCGACACGGCCCGTGATCCAGTAATAGCCATCTTCATCACGCCGGGCACCATCGCCACTGAAATACATCCCTTTAAAGGTGGAAAAATAGGTTTGTTCGAAACGCTCATGATCGCCGAACAGGGTACGCGCCTGAGCAGGCCAGGAATCCGTGATAACCAGATTGCCTTCATTTTCTCCCTCTAAGATTTCCCCTGAATTATCGACCAATGCTGGGCTGATGCCGAAAAATGGCAGAGTCGCGGAACCTGCTTTGAGGTCAATAGCACCCGGTAGTGGTGTAATCATGAAACCACCTGTTTCGGTTTGCCACCATGTATCCACGATAGGGCATTGACTGTTACCTATCTTTTGGTAATACCACTCCCAGGCTTCTGGGTTAATTGGCTCACCCACCGAACCCATGATGCGTAATGAGGTACGTTGGGTTCCTTCTATCGCTTTATCACCTTCGGCCATCAATGCCCTGATAGCGGTTGGTGCGGTATAAATAATATTAACCTGATGCTTATCAACGATCTGACAAAGGCGATTGACGCCAGGATAGTTGGGAACACCTTCAAACATCAAGGTAGTGGCACCGCAGGCTAATGGCCCATATAACAGATAACTATGTCCGGTTACCCAGCCGACATCGGCGGTACACCAATAAATTTCGCCGGGACGATAATCAAACGTGTATTTGAATGTCAAAGAAGCATAGACCAGATAACCTCCGGTCGTGTGTAGGACGCCTTTGGGTTTACCTGTGGAACCCGAGGTATAGAGGATGAATAACGGATCTTCAGCATTCATCTCTTCAGCAGGGCAATCTGAGCTGATATTTTCGAGCAGTTCATGCCACCATAAATCCCGGCCGTCATACCAGTGTTTAACATTTCCAGTGCGCTTGAAGACAACGACATTAGCGACACTCGTGACAGCGGGATTGCTCAGTGCTTCATCGACATTTTTCTTCAATGGGATCGTGCGGCCAGCTCTCAGACCTTCATCTGCGGTAACAATCAGCTTGGCATTAGAATCGATAACTCTGCCCGCAATCGCATCAGGGGAAAAGCCACCAAAAATCACGGAGTGGATTGCCCCTATACGGGCACAAGCCAGCATTGCAACGGCAGCTTCTGGCACCATAGGCATATAGATAGCAACAACATCACCTTTTTGGACGCCCAGTTTTTTCAACACATTAGCAAACTGGCAGACATCATGGTGTAACTCGCGATACGTAACGTGTCGCGACTCGGCGGGGTTATCTCCCTCCCATATAATGGCAGTTTGATCGCCAAGCTCTTGTAAATGGCGATCAAGACAGTTGGCACTGAGATTCAGGGTGCCATCTTCAAACCAGCGGATACTGATATGCCCGGGGTCAAAAGAGGTGTTTTTGACCTTAGTATAGGGCCTTATCCAATCCACTACTTTACCCTTCTCACGCCAAAATCCTTCGGGGTCTTGGAGTGACCATTGGTAGTCTTGTTGATATTGTTGTTTGCTTATCAGGGCCGTCTCTGCAATATCAGCAGGAATCAGATGCTTGATTATTTGAGTCATATTTTTATCTCCTTGCAATTGTTAATACTATGTCAAAACAAGGTTAACTAAAGTGTAAGGAGAAATTTTGTTTCTTTTTTGGGCGGAAGATCACGCAATCAAGAGAATAAATTTCATGGAACGATCATTTAGCACAATGCCCTTGAATGAAATTAAGTAAGGTCGTGATTTTTAATTATGGTTAAATATTTCATGAAATCGACTTTGGTTGGATTTTTTATTTAATGGTTTAGTTTTTCTTTTAAAAAAAGCATGAAAAACGAACAGAGAAAAGAAACCATAGTTAATATATGGAATTGATAATCATTTTCATTACAATTCGATTCACTATAATAATCGGACTGTTCACACAGTGTAAATTTTATATATTCTAAATAACTGGAGATATGACATGAGTTATGCACTGCCTTCTCTGCCTTATTCTTATGATGCGCTAGAGCCTCATTTTGATAAACAAACGATGGAAATCCATCACACTAAGCACCACCAGACTTATGTCAATAACACAAATACCGCTCTGGAAACGTTCCCTGAATTAAGCGGACTGGAAATTGACAGCCTAATCCAACAGCTTGATAAAGTGCCGGCTGATAAGCGTACTTTTGTTCGCAACAATGCGGGAGGACACTCAAACCATAGTCTATTCTGGAAGGGCTTAAAACTGGGAACCGAATTGTCTGGTGTTTTGAAAGCGGCTATTGAGCGCGACTTTGGAAGTGTTGACAGCTTCAAGGAGAAGTTTGAACAAGCGGCAGCGACTCGCTTTGGTTCTGGTTGGGCATGGTTGGTGCTGAAAGACGATGGCAAACTGGCTGTTGTTTCAACCGCCAATCAGGACAGCCCGCTTATGGGTGATGAAATCGCAGGTGCTTCTGGTTACCCGATTGTGGGTCTGGATGTGTGGGAACATGCTTATTACCTGAAATATCAAAACCGCCGCCCTGATTACATTAAGGCATTCTGGCATGTCGTAAACTGGGATGAAGCAACCAGACGATACGAAGAAAAAATTAAGTAATCGACCTCATTAATTTTCACGAGAATGCCGGCCATAACCTTGGCCGGCATTTTTATTGTTCGATAATCTTGGTTATGATGCCAGAATCATGCTTGTGCAGCTTCAATCGTTCATTGAGAGGAAATAAAAGATGTATTACCCACAAGTCTACAGAGGCAAAGTAACATTGTCGGAGAAACTGGGTTCCAGCGCAATTAATAAGCTGGTGGTGAATGGGCGTTTACAACTAACCTCTCTTGGGCTGGAAGGCGATGAGCAAGCGGAAACGCGTTTTCATGGCGGGCCTGACCGTGCGCTTTGCCATTATCCAAGAGAACATTATCTCTTTTGGAAAAGGCAATTTCCTGAATTAATGGAACTCTTTGTCTCTCCATTGTTTGGTGAAAACCTATCAACGGAAGGGATGACAGAAGAGAACGTTTATATTGGAGATATTTATCAATGGGGAGAAACCTTGATTCAGGTCACTCAGCCTCGTTCTCCTTGTTACAAACTTAATAGTCTTACTGGAATTGATAACTTTGCTGCCATGATGCAAGACAATGGATACTGTGGTTGGCTATATCGTATTATTTCTTCTGGTTTTGTCAGTGCAGGGGAAGCGATAAAATTATTAAGCCGTAATAGTGATATTTCTGTTAAAGAAGCGGTGTCCATTGCGTTCCACAACCCATTTGATGAAGAACAATATCACCGTTTAATGGGAGCGGCGGGGCTATCTGCCAGTTGGAACCTGACCATGCAAAAACGGAGACTGTACGGAAAAATTGAGGATTTCAATCGTCGTTTATTTGGAAAATAAATTATTTTTTGAAATCTTTTGGATGAGTCTTTTTCTCCTTCAACTTACTGTATTAAAACAGTAATTTTTATTCACAATGGATTATATCTTCTAATGTGATATAAATCACAAAAAATACGAAGATATTATTGATACTATACGAATTGTTATAATTTACCCGAAAATAAAAATTTATAGAGAATTTAATTTATTTAGCTAAATTAATATGAAGTTGGTTAATCAGGAGCTTATTGATATGCGCATACCAAAAAAATCCACTACTTCTGGATGGGTAATAATATACCAAAAGAATTTTTAATAAATATTGTTGTAATGAAAGTGGAGAACCCGGGTTTCGACATTAATTTATGGGTAAGTAATAAATCATTAATTAGTAAAAAATTAATGAAATAATGGAGAGTATTCCATTTGAAAGAAAAGAAGTGAATGTGGGAGAGGTATTTGGGTGTGAATTTAATAAATTCAGTAGAAATAGAGTAAAAAGTAATTATATAGGAAAATCTAATCTAAATGCTTTTATTATTAGAGAAATAGAAGAAATTTCTGATATTTTTACGTTATTCGGCGGAAAATTCCGTACCTTAGAGTCAATGTTTTATCGTAATGTTTATGGATTTTTCCAAAATTACGCATTGGCGAGTGATATTGCTCGTCTTGTTATTCTATATGCTGAAGGAGGCATTTATTTAGATGTTGATGTTAAATTAAAAAAAACGCACCTTACTACTATTTTGAAAGAAGCCAAATTACAACATATTGATGCCCCATTGGGAATTTCTTTCGGGAATTTGAATGGAGGTCGTTGGGAAAGTAACTCGCCTGTCGGAAATTCTATTATTGCAGCGCCTGCTAAATCAACAGCGATTTTAACTATTTTAGAATCGTCTAATAAGAGGTTCGATTTTACTGTAAAACCTACCTACAAAAGTGCAGATGAAATCAGAGCATCATCCTCAAAACAGACTCATCCTGTTAATCTACTTTTTCCTACTAAACAAATTAAGCTATTAAATCTAGCTAACCCATCTGAACCCGTTACTCAAATGAAGCGAAATCATAATTGGAATATAAATGATGAACCTTATAGGCAATGCCCGAATGGAGTAAAGGATACATGGGTGGCTTCAAGAGCCATTCCAGAACATCGTTTTGACATTGCTTGTGGTAATACAAGGCCGCAAATATATAAAGAATATTTAGAAGACAATGATACCGGAAGATTACCGGTAAGTCAGATACCTTCTATTAACTTTAGATTTGAAAAAAATAATGAAAGTTATTTTGAAAAAGTGGATGCCAGTGGAAAATGGAGAAAACCGGAAATATTCAGAGAGAAAAATAGAACGATTCATCACCATGTTGATGCAGAATTTCCTTCCAAGCCTTGCTTGAGGTTGGAACAAAATGAACTAAAGGAATTATTAAAAAAATTAAAATGGTAATAATGTTAAATCTAATCATGTTAAATCAATGCACGAAAAATATGCCAAAGGGTATCAATGAATCCCCTTTGGCATTTGCATAAGATTAGCTGTTATGGATGAGCGATAAGCCCCACCGCTTCATAGACTTTATCCAAAGTTTCTTGAGCACGAGCCTGAGCTTTGGCTGCACCTTCTGCGATGATTTGGTTAAGTAAGGCTTCATCATTACGGAAATGATAGAAACGTTCCTGCAAACCGGTCAGCATTTCACATACTGCATCTGCAACAGCCCCTTTCAAGTGACCGTACATTTTGCCTTCAAACTCAGTTTCTAATTCAGGGATAGTTTTGCCTGTTACACCCGCAAGAATATCCAGCAAGTTGGAAACGCCGGGCTTGTTTTCCAGATCATAACGCACGCGGGGTGGTTCTTCAGAATCGGTAACGGCGCGTTTAATTTTTTTGGCGACGGATTTAGGATCTTCCAGCAGGGCAATCACGTTATTGCGGTTATCATCCGATTTCGACATTTTTTTGCTCGGATCTTGCAATGACATCACACGAGCGCCACCTTGTGGAATGAAGGGTTCTGGAATGGTGAAAATGTCACCGTATAAGGCATTAAAACGCAGTGCCAAGTCACGGGTGAGTTCAAGATGCTGTTTTTGGTCAATGCCGACAGGGATCTGATTAGCCTGATAAAGCAAAATATCTGCGGCCATCAGAACGGGATAATCAAATAACCCTGCATTGATGTTTTCTGCATGGCGGGCTGATTTATCCTTAAACTGAGTCATACGGCTGAGTTCACCAAAATAGGCGTAGCAGTTCAGTACCCAGCTTAACTGAGCATGTTGTGGAGCGTGTGACTGGACGAAGATGGTGCTTTTCTTTGGATCAACTCCGCAGGCAAGGTAAAGCGCCAGCGTATCCAGTGTGCGTTTTTTCAGTTCAGTAGGGTCTTGGCGCACGGTAATGGCATGCTGGTTAACGATGCAGTAGATGCAATCATATTCATCTTGCATTTTAACCCACTGACGCAATGCCCCCATATAGTTACCGATGGTCAATTCACCGGAAGGTTGTGCACCGCTGAATACAATAGGTTTTTGGGAGTTCGATCTCATTACAGTGGGTTCATTCATTTTATTACGCTTCCTGTCTTTTCAACGTAGATAATAGTTCCAAAGTGGATAGTCCAATCGTTGGGAGTAAATCCGGGAAATGGTCCAGTATATAATTCGGATGGCTTAATGCTATCGATTCTCCGTAGTTATATCCATAGGTTAAGCCAACGCAAGGGCAGCCGGCTGCCTGCGCTGCCAAAATATCATTACGAGAATCACCCACAAAAAGCAATTCTTCTTTATGTAAGCCAAACATACCCATTGTTAGATAAAGTGGTGCGGGATGGGGTTTTTTTTCTTTAACATCATCACCGCCCAGCACCAGTGAAAAGTACTCACTGATACCCAATGATCCCAGCAATGGGGCAACAAATGGAGTGGGTTTATTCGTGACAATCGCCATGGGTAAATGGTGTTTTGCCAGTTCTGCCAACGTCTCTTTTACATGAGGAAACAGTTGGCTGCCTGTTGTTACGCTAGTTTCATAAAACGCATCAAACAGTTTGCGGGTTTCCTGGTGCAATGCAGGAGAAGGTTCAACCCCAGCCCATTTCAATGCACGCTCAACCATGACATCAGCACCGTTGCCGACCCAAATGGCAACCCGCTCTTTGCCCGCTGCGGGCAATCCTTTGGCCATCAGAGCCTGATCCAGGGCATCCGCCAGACCGCCGGCACTGTCCACCAGTGTGCCATCCAGATCAAATGCAATGGCGCGAATTTCTTTTACAACGTTATTTGTCATTACGCTACCTTTGATAATTCGCGACGCATTTCATCAACGACGGCTTTATAATCTGGCTGGCTGAAAATAGCCGAGCCAGCAACGAACATATCCGCGCCGGCCTGAGCTGCTGCGGCGATATTATCTGGCTTAATGCCGCCATCAACTTCAAGACGGATAGGGTATCCGCTGTCATCAATGATTTTACGGACTTGACGCAGTTTGTTCAGAGTCTCAGGGATGAAGGACTGACCGCCGAAACCCGGGTTAACGGACATCAATAAAATCACATCCAGCTTATCCAAGACATAATCAAGGTAGCTGAGGGGTGTCGCTGGGTTGAAAACCAAGCCAGCCTTACAGCCATGTTCCTTGATGAGTTGCAGGGTGCGATCGAGATGCTCGCTGGCTTCAGGATGGAAAGTGATATAGGTTGCGCCGGCTTTGGCAAAATCAGGAATAATGCGATCAACCGGCTTTACCATTAGGTGAACATCAATTGGGGCGGTGATGCCGTAATCGCGCAATGCCTGACAGACCATTGGGCCAATCGTCAAATTCGGCACATAATGGTTATCCATGACGTCAAAGTGCACAACATCAGCGCCGGCTTCCAGAACCTTAGCGGTATCTTCACCTAATCGGGCGAAATCTGCGGATAGAATGGATGGGGCAATCAGAAAGTCTTTCTTCATTATTATCTTCTCCAATTCATTGTTTTATCCCCGTTATTTCTGGGGCAGGAAACCTCAATTATTTTTGGCAGTATAACGCCAAAAGTTCATCAACTTTACTTCGGCCAAGAATATTTCTACTGATTGTCCGGCGGGCTTTAACAATGTAAAGGGAAGCCTGATGATACCATTCCCGTGTCATCGGTGTGTCATGATTGGAGATGAGTACCGGGATGCCTTGTTGAGACGAGAGATGATAGGCTATTTGCGCCAGATTTTCCTGATCAAGAAGGTTAAAGCTATTTGTATGGTAAGCCGTAAAATTGGCGGTGGCCGAAAGTGGGGCATACGGAGGATCGCAATAAATCACCGAACCCTTTGGTGCGTTGTTCAGTGCGATTTCGTAATGCTGGCAGATAAAAGTCGCCTTTTGGGACTTTTCTGTAAACCAGTGAAGTTCATCTTCTGGAAAATAAGGTTTTTTATAGCGTCCGAAAGGAACGTTAAACTCGCCGCGTGAATTATATCGACAGAGGCCGTTGTAACAGTGCCGATTGAGGTAAAGGAACAACAAACTGCGGCGAAAGGGATCTTTGCTTTTGTTGAACTCTTCTCTCAGGCGATAGAAGTTTTCGGAGGTGTTAAATTCCGATGAAAATAATGGACGGGCATGATTAATAAACTCATCCGCACGAGATTTTACGGTGTCGTACAGATTGATCAGATCACTATTGATATCTGATAAAATGTAAGAATCATAATCGGTATTCAGAAATACCGAGCCTGCGCCAACAAATGGCTCAATCAAGCAATCGCCCTGTGGCAAATGATGTTTAATATCACCTACCAAGGGGTATTTTCCACCGGCCCATTTTAAGAAAGCGCGTTTTTTTTTCATGCCGTCAAATTAGCTATTCAATAATTTCAGAGTCGCAGATTGTACTCTGTTTAGGACAGCATATCAGCGCCTAATCAAAATAGTTTTATTTTTTCAGATCTTGCTGAACCTGTCGTAGTTTTCTGACCCATGGATTTTTAGCCTGCACTTCCGAAGGGAGTGAAGAAATGGCGATTTTAGCATCAGAAACTGAACTGTAGTTACCATGAATCAAAATAAACCATGTCTTACCGTCACGTTTGGTCTCATAAACCTTGTAATTAGTCAGGTTATGTTTTTTCGCGAAAGCAACCAAAGTATCGGAGCGGCTAGCGCTGCTTAATTGAAGCGTAAATCGGTTGGCGGGGGCTTTCAGTAAGTCACCACCTGCATCAGTTATGCTCTTTGTATTGAGGTGATGATTGCCTGTGGCCGCTTTTTGAGGAGCAACTTTCTCCGTTTTTTTCTGCTCAACAGGGGGAGCGCTGGCTGGTTTTGTTGGCTTGGCCTGCGGTGACGTCAGGGTGTTTTGTACTGAATTATTGATGTTGCTTTGTTGCTGATTCAAGGCATCAGTGATGTCACCGGGCAATTCGATACGCTGGTTGTAACCCCCCGTTCCGGTTGCGGGAGCAAGATCTTTGCTTGGGGTGCTACTCACTGGCGGAGGGCTGATTTCACGAGTGCCATTGATTGAGGGTTCATGGGCTGTGGGAGCCTGGTTTTCAGATATAGATGAATTTTCCTGCTCACTACCTTGAGTATCGGGGGAAAGTGAAGAAGAGCCGGAAAGGTCGATACTCTTTTCGGTCGTATTTGGCGTTTGCTGCTTTTCATGCTCAGTGGGTGATTTTAATGCAGAACTGATAGCAATAATCAGAAGCAAAAGCACCAGAATACCAACACCAATCATCATTTGCTGACGAGATACGGCCAGCTTAGGTCGATTGGATTGATTTTTGGATCGCTGAGGGCGGCGATCAGACGTATCAGGTTTGAATTCGTTTTCTGTTTGTTGTTTGTTTTCTGATTTTAATTCGTCCATATGCCCTCCCAGCAGAGATAATACTGCCAATTATTATTTAAGAGGTTTGGCAGTCTGACCTAACTAAAACCGATAAAGTTATATCTGATAATGTAGCTATTTTATAGCATAACAGCTAGAAAATGATTCATTATTCAGCTTTTATTCTCATTGTCTTCCACGTTACTGCATTGACCGTCACTTTGATTCTCTGCTGAACCGCAAGCGGTAACCTGAAATTTATGAGTAAAATCGGGTCATTGGCGAGTGGATGGCTGACATAAGCGAATGGCATCCAATATCACTTCCTGCCCAATATCAGAACGAAGCCCGGCTTTCCCAATCGCCGTGGGCAGCACCAGATGCAGTTTTCCTGCGGAGACTTTTTTATCGCGCATCATGTGGGGAAGATAGGCTTTTGCTGACATCTTTTCGGGACCGTTGATAGGCAGTTTTGCCCGTTCAAGCAAGCGAATAATGCGTTGGGTATCTTGTTGTGAAAATGTGCCAACAAGCTCAGATGCCCTTGCTGCCATCACCATACCTGCAGCTACTGCCTGACCGTGCAGCCAGACGCCATAACCCATTTCAGCTTCAATCGCATGCCCAAATGTATGACCGAGATTTAACAACGCCCGCATTCCACTGCGTTCTTGTTCATCCGCCGCCACGACCTGTGCTTTCAATTCGCAGCAGCGGCGAATGCAATAGGCCATTGATTGATTGTCGAGAACCAGTAATTTCTCAATATTATCTTCGAGCCAACTAAAGAACTCACCGTCCAGAATGATGCCGTATTTAATAACTTCAGCCAGACCTGCGTACAGCTCTTGGGCGGGCAATGTTTTCAAGCAATTGAGATCGACAACAACAGAAGCGGGCTGGTAGAAAGCGCCGATCATGTTTTTGCCGAGAGGGTGGTTGACCCCTGTTTTTCCGCCAACAGAAGAGTCAACCTGAGAAAGTAGGGTGGTGGGTACTTGGATGAAACGAGTGCCGCGTTGGTAACTGGCTGCGGCAAACCCCGTCATATCACCGATTACACCACCACCGAGAGCGATAAGTGTTGTGTCACGACCATGATTATTTTCCAGCAGGGCGGAAAAGATGTCATTAAGCACAAAAAGTGATTTGTACTGTTCACCGTCAGGCAAGATAACTTCATTTACCCGAAGATCCATTCTTTGCAATGTGGACTTCACCTGTTCAAGATACAGGGGTGCAAGCGTTTCGTTGGTCACTATCATGACTTGTTGGCCGGCTTGCAGGGGCTTGAATGCCTCATTGTCAGAAAATAGCCCTTCGGCTATGGTAATTGGGTAGCTTCTTTCACCTAACGTAACAGTCACTTGTTCCATATCAGCTTTCGCCTTATCGTTTGCCGCCGTGCGGACTCGCTATAATCAGTTTTTTTCCAGTAATTCAATGATTTGGTTAGCGACGACTTTGGCGCTTTGCTCATCCGTACGAATAGTCACGTCGGCAATTTCCTCATAAAGAGGATTACGCTCATCAGCCAAATTTTCCAAAACTTCTCGTGCTGGTGCATCAACCTGAAGTAAAGGGCGTTTTTTATCGCGCTGGGTACGAGCTAACTGTTTTTCGATGGTTGTTTCTAAATAGACGACCACACCACGGGCAGACAGGCGATTGCGGGTTTCTTTGGATTTAACGGAACCCCCTCCGGTAGCCAATACGATGCCTTGTTTTTCAGTCAGTTCGTTAATTATTTTTTCTTCGCGGTCGCGGAAGCCGTCTTCGCCTTCCACATCAAATACCCAGCCCACGTCAGCTCCGGTACGTCGCTCAATTTCTTGATCGGAGTCGTAAAACTCCATATTGAGTTGCTGAGCTAACTGACGACCAATAGTGCTTTTGCCGGCACCCATAGGCCCAACCAGAAAGATATTGCGTTTCTCTGCCATGTTTTTGGTATTACTAAGACTATTTGTTAATGATAACCCGCCCCGCCAATCAGATTAGCCGCGGGACCTAAACTGAAACCTCATGAGTGAGAATGTGAGATCAGATGGGAAAATTATCTCAGTACATCAACCTGTATTGCAACTATATAAATTTGGCACGAGTCTCTGTTATCAGGCTCATGCTTGTTGGTTGGTTGAGAGCCTCATATATAATAGGCTCTGACTTGTGATGTTAGACCCGCTCACTCAATTAGTTAATCCTTGTATGCTAAATTGCTCTCAGCGTCAAATCCATAAACAGGTCAGACCAAGAAAAATGGTCGGCAATTTGATAAAAAACGCACAATTACTTTTATTAATTAGCTGATATATAAGTGATATTTTTTATTTGATTAAATGTCACTCAATTGAGGTGTAATAAAAATTACGAGTTCTCTTCGGCTGTGTTGTTCTCCTTTTTGATTAAATAATGAACCCAACAGCGGAATATCTGACAGATAGGGGACTTTTTGTAGGCTAGCGCCTTTTTTCTGTTGAAATATCCCACCTAAAATCAAGGTTTCCCCATTTCTGACCGTCACTTGGGTCATAATTTCTTGTTTATCAATGGCCAAATTTTCATTTCCTCCCTGACTGATAGGAAAACCGGGGGAATTCTGGCTAATTTTCAGTGCCAGTCGAATTTTTCCCTGTCTCAAAATCTGGGGAGTGACTTCCATACCTAATACGGCTTCTTTAAATTGAATGGTTGTTTTGTCCTTATTTTGCACGACATAAGGGATGTCAGAACCCTGCTTGATACTGGCGGGTTGCTGGTGTGAAGCTGTCAGCCGTGGGCTGGCAATAATATCGAGTTGGTTTTCCTGCTCCAGTGCGCTGAGTTCCATTTCCAGCAAGTTCGCATGGATACGGGCGGTATTCAGCACTAATCGATGGCGCTGAGTACCGGCGGGTTGATGTAGATTCAAGCGATTTAGCCCCATTGATCGATTCAGTGGATCAGCGACCATGCCCCAATGAATGCCCAGTTCATGCAGCGCTTCCCTGCTACTGGTAACAATATGTGCCGTAATCTGTACTTGTTGCTGTGGTGTATCGACTTCTTTCAGCCAGTTTTTGATACGGGTAATCGCATCAAACTTATCTTCTAATATCAAACTGTTGGTTAAATGGTCGTGTTCAACTTTTCCCCATTTTGTCAGTAGGGCCGGGCGATTTTTCTGCAACTGTTCTGCTATCTGCCCAGCATCGGCGTATAGCAGGGTAATCGCTTGATATTCTATCTCCTGTTCTGGTTCATCGTAGGCGGCCGGGGGGAAATCAGTGTCGTCCTCTTTGGGTGCCATAGGGGGCTGGAACGGGTTTCTCACCGACATTTTGAAGGTTGGATCTTCCCCGCCGCTGTTTTCTTCAGAAAAACTGTAACCCGGCAGTAACAGGCAGGTTAGCAGGATCAATGCGTATCTGTTCATGATTCCCTCTCATGGGCAGACGCGGGTTGTATCCTGTCTGGTTGAGCTATTTCCGGTAGGGTTGTTTCCGGTAAAGGGATATCTGATAAAACCATACGGACAGTCAGCCAATCATCAGCCGGCGTAATTGTGAGATGTTTAATCAGTAACGGGGGTTGCAGTTGCTGGATTTCATCCAGAAAATGGAGAAATTGAGCATAATTGAGTGACAGCTTGATGTGCCAGAAAAGCTGATTGTTTTCTTTATGCGTTTTCCATTCAATCAACTGGCCACTAGAATGGATGAGCGGCATATGCAGTCGTTTTAGCACGCTAGCCGGTTTGGACGTCGCTTGAGTGTCCTGACCGAGTTCTGTCGTTATCCGCTGGATTTTCTGCTGAGTGTCATGCAGGGATGGCAGCGCAGCAATCCGCTGTTGATACTGCATCGTATTGTGCTGATGTTCCGTAATATTGCTCTGTAGGGCCTGAATTTCATACTGATGATCCTGCCAGGCGAGAAAATAGAATCCCAATAGCAATGGAATGGTGAGCAATTGCTGCAAGAGAAACAACAACCATGTCGGCCAGTGAAACCATTCAAGATAATTATTTTTCACGGGATCCCCCGGTCAGCCAGTCTGCATCAATCGTAAAGGCTTTAAGGTGATCCTCAGTTGTGGTCATTTTTTGCAGTTGTACATTGATAAGTGCTGTCTCGTCTGTCAGATTATCCAGCAAATCGGATATCTCCGCGTAGTTTTGGCTGTGCGCGGTAAAGATCAACTGTCCACTGTCGTCGCTAAATGCAGTAAGCCAGCTTTTTTCTGGCAATAAATGGGGAAGTTGACGAAATAACTGTAAATACCGTTGATTCTGTTCCATGAATACCTGCTTTTTCCGTAATTGTTGTGTCAGTTGGTTATGGTGATGAACGGCCTGATCAATTTCTTTGATAGCTTGTTGTACTTGAGCCAATTGGTGCTCAATTTCTGTTAACTGCCCCCGATATTGTGCAATCTGGCTTGTTTGCTGGATTGAAATGAAGATCAATACTGTGACCCATGCAATGGCCTGCAAACAGAGTGATAATCCCCATATTTGACATTTTCTCTTTAGCCTTTTCTGCCGCCAGGGTAAGAAATTGACTTGATACATCATTATTGGTCATCCGGCCTGAGCGCCAGACCTGCGGCAATGGTGAATGCATTGATTTGCTCTGGTAATGGGGGATGATAATGGCGGAATGCCGCCAAAACTTGCCAGAGATTAGCGGGTTCTATCGGCACCGAAGCGGCTTGTGCCGCAGTGAGATTTACCGATGTAAGTTGTTCCTCATCACTATAATAGATTGCATCGCCTTCAGTTTCCGGCGTCATGGGTAACTGGCTGATAACTTGGGTTAGATGAGGATAAGGTTGTGATGCCACCAACCCATAGCCAACAGAATGATTGGCGGGGGCAACCCACAGCCAGTCCGTCATGCGTCTGTGGACCAACCAACTGTCATCCGGTATTCCTGCGTGTTTGGCGGCATAACGTAGCGCGCAGGGCGAAATATCTATGGCATCTGGGGATAAATTGATATCCGCCAATAAATTTAGCCAGAGGTTGAGATCTTTTTGGCGGGTAGCACAGAGGTAAACCTGCTGACCATGAACGCGATAGTCCAATGCAAGATCGCTGACGGGAAATTGCTTTTCAGCTTTGGCATGCACGAACCAGCCAAGTTCAGGCTCCTGCAATGCGGTATGGTTGGGTAAGGTTATCTGGCGCTGTAAGGTTTGTTGAATAGGGAGAGCTAACCTCAAGCTAATATTTTTGGGTAATATTGGTCTCCATTGCATTAAGATAGGAAGTAATTTTTCAGGATGCTGTAGCCGTCCCCCTGAAATAATTTCGTTTGATAAACGATATTGCCAGCAATGTCGGAGTTGCCAGCCGTCACGACGTTTAATGGCTGCGAGGGCACGAATGTAATGATCCTGGATATCCAGTCCGATATACCATTTAGATGGATACATGTAGAGATCTCCTTATCTACTATTAACAGCGTTCATTAATGAACGTCGTTATTTATGACGACCGTATTCATGAAAGGTCATATCCATAGGGTTGTATAGCCTTTATACTAAGTTCTTTCTACTAAGCCTTTTATACTACGTACTGCCTTTTATACTACGTACTGATCGTTTATAAACTACCCGATTAACATGGCGTGAGAAATTTCAGGTGAAGTTCATAAAGTATTTTTTGATCCTTATCGTTGTTTGCATTTTATTGGGAACTGCCTCGATTTTTGGTTTATACAAATATATCGAGCCACAGTTGCCTGATGTCGCAACTCTAAAGGATGTCCGATTGCAAACACCTATGCAGGTGTTCAGTGCTGATGGCGAATTGATAGCCCAATATGGTGAAAAACGTCGTCTGCCCCTTACCCTATCCGAAGTGCCGCCTCTCATGGTGAAAGCGTTTATTGCCACAGAAGATAGTCGTTTTTATGATCATCACGGTGTTGATCCGATTGGGGTTATCCGGGCGGTTTCTGTTGTGATGACTTCGGGTCATGCTTCTCAGGGGGCGAGCACCATCACTCAGCAGCTTGCGAGAAACTTTTTCCTCAGCCGAGAGAAGACCCTGATACGTAAGGCGAAAGAAGCCTTTCTGGCCATTAAAATCGAACAACTGTTGACGAAAGATGAAATCCTTGAGTTATATCTCAACAAGATCTATCTCGGTTATCGTGCCTATGGCGTGGGTGCTGCGGCTCACGTCTATTTTGGCAAGAACGTCAATGAGCTGACATTGAGTGAGATGGCGATGATTGCCGGATTGCCGAAAGCACCTTCAACGTTTAACCCAATTTACTCCTATGATCGGGCTATCAATCGCCGTAATGTGGTACTGGGACGGATGCTGGAAGAGGGGTATATCTCCCGGCGCCAGTATAATGAAGCCAGAGAAGAAAAATTGGTTGCCCGTTACCATACCCCACAGACTGTTTTTTCTGCGTTTTATTTGACCGAAATGGTTCGTCAGGAAATGATCAACCGTTATGGCGAAAATGCTTATACCGATGGCTATAAAGTCTATACCACCATTACGCGCAAAACCCAGTTGGCGGCGGTGAATGCTGTCCGTACCAATGTGATTGATTATGATGTCCGTCATGGTTATCGCGGTGCGCAGCAAGTGTTGTGGAAAACCAGCCAACCGGCATGGAGCCAAACGCAAATTATCGATAAGCTGAAAGCCCTGTCCCAGTATGGGCCGCTGGTGCCGGCCGTTGTGACGAAATCCAGCCCCAGTCAGGCAGAAGCTATGTTGGTGGATGGCAGTAAAGTTGAGCTGACGATGGCTGGTGTTCGCTGGGCGCGTCCATTTAAAACTGACAGTTTGCAAGGGCCGGTTCCTCGTAGTGTCAATGAAGTCATTCAGGCGGGCGAACAGATTTGGGTAAGAAAAGTCAATGACATCTGGTGGTTGGCGCAACTGCCGGATGTCAATGCTGCGCTGGTTTCCATCAATCCGATGAATGGTGCGGTAGAAGCGTTGGTCGGTGGATTTGATTTTGAGCTGAGTAAATTTAACCGTGTGACACAATCATTGCGTCAGGTCGGTTCCAATATCAAGCCGTTCCTGTATACCGCTGCGATGGACAAAGGGCTGACGTTGGCTTCTTTGCTGAATGATGCGCCAATCAGCCGTTGGGATGCCGGAGCCGGGACAGATTGGCGTCCGAAAAACTCACCCCCGTCTTACGAGGGGCCTATTCGCCTGCGTCGGGGCTTGGGGCAATCCAAAAACGTGGTGATGGTTCGTGCCATGCGTGCAATGGGTGTCGATTATGCGGCGGATTATTTGCAGCGTTTCGGTTTGCCGGGTGAAAACGTGGTACGCACCGAGTCCTTAGCTTTGGGTTCCCCGTCTTTTACCCCGATGCAGTTGGTACGCGGTTATGCGGTGATGGCGAATGGCGGGTATTTGGTTGATCCTTACTTCATCAGCAAAATCGAAAATGATGAAGGAAAGGTACTGTTTGAAGCCAAGCCTAAAATCGCCTGCCCGCAATGTGAAAATATTCCGGTCATTTATGGTGATACGGCGCGCTCCATCGAATTGTCCGAAGACTCCATTGAAAATGTGGCTCATTCTGATGTTCCGCAAAATTCAGCTTTGCCGCCTCAACCCGATCTGAAGGGGGTATCGCCCAATGCTAACGTCGATGACCATTACGCCCCTCATGTTATCAGTACACCGCTTGCATTCCTGATCCATGATGCCTTGAACACCAATATCTTTGGTGAGTCGAATTGGATGGGAACAGGCTGGCGTGCTGCCCGTGATTTAAAACGCCGTGACATTGGTGGCAAAACGGGGACGACCAACAGCTCGAAAGATGCCTGGTTCTCTGGTTATGGTCCGGATAGGGTGGCGACGGTTTGGATTGGTTTCGATGAACACAGCCGAAGTCTGGGGCGCACTCCGGTAACAAAAGGCGAAGGGGGCGCGAAAACGGCGCAACCCATCTGGGATGATTTCATGAAATCCGCCTTGGAAGGTGTTCCTGTGAAAATGATGGACCCTCCGGCTGGTATTGTCTCTGTCACCATTGATCGAGCGACGGGTAAATTATCTTCTGGTGGCGGAGATACCCGCAAAGAATATTTCATCGATGGGACACAACCGACGGAATATGCTGTGCCGGATGTCGGAACGACAGTGACTGAAAATGGTGAAAGCCGTGAGTTGTTCTGATTGAGTTTCAGGCAGTCAAAATAACGTAGATCAAAGCTAAAAGCTCCGTCGGAAAACTGATGGGGCTTTTTATATGAAAGAGATGACCACGATAGGAATGAATGCTGAATAAATAATAAAGGGGCTTATTTGTTATTTTTAATAAACAAAATTATTTTTGTGAGATAATATTTCATTGTTATGAAAATAAAATTAAACCTTACTTTATTTGGGTGATTTTTTATTTCTATTTTTTAACGGGTGTGAAAATGGGTCTTGTAATATCCATTTTTACACCCGTTTTTGCCATTAATTTGACTGAAATCACTCATTATTTTTTGCTTGCAGGTAGCGTTGAGCAAAAAATAGAGCGCAGACATTCCTGGCTTCGTTGAAATCCGGATGTTCCAGCAATGACATCATTTCAGAGATAGGCCAGCGTTTTTGCACCAAGGGTTCAGGTTCATCACCTTCCAGACGTTCGGGATACAGGTCATGAGCAATCATGATATTCATCCGGCTGGAAAAATAAGAGGGTGCCATCGTCAATTTTTTCAGCAGTTCCAGTTTTCCCGCGCCGAAACCAATTTCTTCCTTCAATTCCCGGTTGGCGGCTTCAAAAACATTTTCTCCGGCATCAATGGCACCTTTTGGAAAGCCTAACTCGTATTGTTCAATCCCGACTGCATATTCGTGAATCAGGACTAACTCATCCCCGATAATGGGAATAATGAGAACAGCTTCACGATGGGTGGGTTTCATACGCTCGTAAACCCGTTTTACACCATTGCTGAATTCAAGATCAACAGATTGAATATTGAATAAACGTGAGTGGGCAATATCATTTACATTCAATATCTTAGGTTTTTTATGATCAATCATGCTTGCCCCTGATGGTTGCCATGTGCTGGCTAATTGAAAACAGTAGTGCGCCCAATTAATTCGATCTGCACAGTTAATTCAAGTCTGGTGATGAAATTGGAGACACCCCAAACTTTGCTTTAATATGGCTGATTATGTGAGTGAATGATAGCGATTATCGCTTGAATGCCTTTTTGTTGCTATCTTACCCTTGCAAAAAACCGCTATTTTATGGAAAGGTATAAGAAATTTTATATAACCTTTTGTAAATAAAATTAAAATGGAAGGCAAGAATAGGAATAGCCTGATTCCGTATGTTTCACGAGATTGTTATTCTGCCAGTCTCTGTACTGCTGTCATGGGCGTGGAGAAAAAAATGAGCTCATTGGTCATTATATTGGCTATTTTTATCATTAGCCTGATTATAATGGCTTCCTTTCTGAATTTCAGATGGAGGCGGTTTGATAATGCGCGTTATTTGTTGTCAGTGACCAAAATAGCCAGTCGTAAGTTGAATGCTGATGAATATCAATCCATTGAATCTTATTTGAAGAATACCCGTCTGCTGATGGAGCAGGGTCGTCAGCATCAAGCCGGCTACCCCGTGTTATCTGTCAAAAATGAGAATGTTTATACTATCAGCCAGCCTATTACCCGTTTTTCTTCCGCCAGGGAAGACGTTCACCATTGGCGTTATTATCTTGATGAAACGGAAATACATTTGCCTGTTTTGCTTGAGCCATTTATCAAGCAGCAGAATACCATTGAAATTGTTCAGACAACCTCGATGCCGCTTGTCATCGCAGTCAATAGTCACTTTCTGAAAGATTATCAGCAAGATTTGCCCATTCCGCGCGCCATGGCGAAAACAGAGCAGGCATCCATTCAAAAGAATGGTAATTCGCGAGCTAACTTACTGCATGCCCGCAAGGAGACACTGGAAGAGCATCGCCTGAGATATTCAACCGGCATACAGGAAGGCATTCTCATGTGCATGGGGCTTTCTGCCTGGTTTGTTGCCCTTTTCTTGCCCATACCCATGGTGCCCTGGTTAATGCTGGTTGCTTTTTTGTGCATATTGGGCAGTTTCTGGCAGCATTTCCGATTGCCTTCGAGCCGAAAATTATCCAATATTCATTGTTTCAGCGGTATTCCCAAACATTGGGGGGTATTCAGTGAGTTTGAACCGGAGCAAAGAAAAAATATTTCATTGGGCGGTATTGATCTCATTTATCCGGCTCACTGGGAACCCTATGTTTCCCATGATCTTGACCAGAATACCGATATCGATATGTACACCAACGGCCATGTTGTCCGGCAGGGGCGTTATCTTTCCTTACATGAAGAAGAAAAACACTATCCTTATCAGCGTTACCGAAAGAATCTGATATTGCTGGCTTTCTCGCTATTTGCCATGTCATTGCTGTACTTTCATCAACCCGTGAGTTTATCCATGCGGCTCAGTTTGGCTTGGCTATATGGCAGCAATACCGAGGTGATAACCAGTTTCACCGAGCTGCGAAAAATGCCGCTGAAACCAGGGGATGTACTGAAGGTCAAAGGTATCGGGATGTGCTATGTGCCGCCCGATCTGATACCCGAAGTCAATATCACGATTTTCGCCCCATTTGATTGCTATGGGATCTATTGGAACAGCGAAACACCCTTGCCCATACTGGAATCTGACGTCATTGAGAATGCATCGGCACTGATTACCGCTGTCAGTAAACAATTGCATCCGGGTGAAAATGGCAGAAAAGTCAACTCAAGCCTGAATGAAGCCATTGCGAAATCGGGCATGATCCTACTCGACAATTTTCCACAAATTATCTTGCATACCCGTAACTTGTGCGAGAAAAACCCAGATTGTCATCGCCTGAAAAATGCGCTGGTCAATTTGGGGAATGCCAGAAATTGGGATGAACTATTAAACGATGCTGAAAACGGCAAGCTGGATGACGCCAAAGTGTTATTGCGTGGTGCCAGTGCCGATGCGTTGGAAAAACTGGTTGATATGACGACTGCCTCATTTATCCATCAGGAAATAAAAAAAGCGTCCGTTCTGGTTAATAGCCCGTCCCCGGGCGGGGTTTTGCTGCTCAGTGACGAAGACCGGGCATTAATCGAATATCCGATGCGGGTAGGCAATATGTATGAACACACCGCTTTGGATCGATGGCAGGAATTGCAGTTTCTTTTAGAAATGTTGATGAGGACGCCGTTTGAAACCGGGGGCATTGTGACGAAATTGTCTGAAGATGCGAATGGCACCCTCCATATCATGCTGCATCGTGAACCCGATTCCACTGACCTTATTCGTTATCTGGGAAGCTGTCTGCTACTGGCAATATTGTTGGCGACGTTCACTATCAACGTCATCATCATTATCAAGAAAAGGCAGAAAAATCAGCAGCGGCTGCAAAATATCACGACATACTACGATAACTGTTTCAACTCATCCCCACCGCCGGCGGATTGGCGATGATCCGAGGGGCTGTGTTACCCTCACGCCGTTTTTTGCCAGCACCGATTGGCCAGTAGGATGAGATAGTAGGATGAGATCATTGGGAGAAACAATCATGCTGAATTCAGACACCGAACAGGCTATTCGTCTTGACAAATGGCTGTGGGCTGCACGTTTTTACAAAACCCGCTCTATGGCACGAGAAATGATTGAGGGGGGAAAAGTCCATTATAATGGGCAACGGAGTAAGCCGAGTAAGCTGGTTGAGTTGAATGCAAAAATCAAACTGCGTCAGGGGAATGATGAAAAAACGGTGATTGTTCTGGCATTGAACAGCCACAGGCGTAGCGCCACTGAAGCCCAGCAACTTTATCAGGAAACGGCAGAAAGTATTATCAATCGGGAAAAAACGGCATTGGCGCGTAAAATGCATGCGCTTACGATGCCGCATCCGAATCGTCGCCCAGATAAAAAAGAACGGCGTACACTGATTAAATTCAAGAACACCAAATTAAATGAGTCGGAATAACCGTCTCAGTGAAATGAGAGAGATTTATGACCAAGCATGACCAATTGCACCGTTTTTTATTTGAAACTCACTCTGTGAGAGGGGAACTGGTTTCCGTCGGTGAAACTTACCAGCAGATGCTGGAAAACCACCATTTCCCTCAACCCGTACAGCAGTTATTGGGTGAATTGTTGGTCGCAACCAGTCTGTTGACGGCGACATTGAAATTCAATGGCGATATCACGGTACAGATTCAGGGTGATGGCCCGGTGAAATTAGCGGTAATTAATGGCAACAACCAGCAGCAGATGCGCGGTACGGCACGCATTGACGGTGATATTAATGCGGGAAGTCGTCTGCGGGACATGATCGGCAATGGCTATATGGTCATTACCGTTACGCCGACAGAAGGTGAGCGTTATCAGGGCGTTGTGGCGCTTGAAGGCGATACATTGGCGGAATGTCTGGATGCGTATTTCAAACAGTCTGAGCAGTTGCCAACCCGCCTGTTTATCCGGACTGGCATGCAGGATGGAAAAATGGCCGCAGGTGGTATGTTATTGCAGATTTTGCCGGGGGCGCAGGAAGGCAGCGAAGAGGTTCTTGATCATCTGGTGCAACTCACTGCAACCATTAAGGGAGAAGAGTTGTTTACTCTGGATGCGAAAGAGATTTTACATCGTCTGTATCATGAAGAAGATGTCACATTATATGAGCCTCAGCAGGTGGTATTTCGTTGCACTTGCTCCCAACAACGTTGTGCTAATACGTTAGTTACGTTACCGGATGCGGACCTGCAAGAAATTTTGCACAACGATGGCAAAATCGACATGGAGTGTGAATTCTGTGGTACGCATTATGTTTTCAATGAGAAAGATATCAGCGCATTGAAAGCGCCGAAAAAAGAACAGTTGCACTAAATTTGGCCGTTGCACTAAACTCGACCCGTTGCACTCATTGTGAACAACGATTTTCATGGGGCGTGACATACGCCCTTTTTATCCTTAAATTTTTACCCTTAAATCTCCCTTCATCATTTCGTGTCCTGTGTCTCATATAAACTTAAAAAAAATAATGGAATTTCATTTTTTTGATAATAATCGCGGTTAATTAGTCATAATTATTTATTATCCCCCACAGAGATAAAGTATAACTGACCAGGAGCAACAAATGAGCGTGACAGGCATTACTGAGCAGGAACTTGCGGTTTATGGTATTCGTGGTGTGAGTGAAATTGTTTATAACCCAAGTTATGAGTTGTTATTCTCTGAAGAAACCCAATCCTCTCTACAAGGATATGAGCGTGGCACATTAACGGATCTTGGTGCTATCGCCGTAGATACGGGTATCTTTACCGGACGTTCCCCGAAAGATAAATACATTGTCCGTGATGATGTTACCCGCGATACCGTATGGTGGGCTGATCAGGGTAAAGGCAAGAATGATAACAAACCGCTCAGTCAGGAAACTTGGTCGCATCTTAAGGGATTGGTGACTCAACAACTTTCAGGCAAACGTTTGTTTGTTGTGGATGCTTTCTGTGGCGCCAACGCAGATACACGGCTGAAAGTCCGTTTTATCACAGAGGTAGCGTGGCAGGCGCATTTTGTGAAAAACATGTTTATCCGCCCCTCAGACGAAGAGTTGGTTGGCTTTACGCCTGATTTCATTGTGATGAACGGTGCCAAGTGCACGAATCCGCAATGGAAAGAGCAGGGACTGAATTCTGAAAACTTTGTTGCGTTTAACCTGACAGAGCGTATGCAGTTGATTGGTGGCACCTGGTACGGTGGGGAAATGAAAAAAGGGATGTTCTCAATGATGAACTACCTGCTGCCACTGAAGGGCATTGCTTCCATGCACTGTTCTGCCAACGTGGGCGAAAAGGGCGATGTCGCTATTTTCTTCGGACTTTCCGGTACGGGCAAAACCACGCTTTCCACTGATCCGAAGCGTAAATTAATCGGTGATGATGAGCATGGCTGGGATGATGACGGCGTGTTTAACTTCGAAGGAGGTTGCTACGCGAAAACCATCAACCTGTCCAAAGAAGCCGAGCCGGATATCTATCATGCTATTCGCCGTGATGCCTTGCTGGAGAACGTCACGGTATTGGCGGATGGCACGGTGGATTTTAATGATGGTTCCAAGACAGAAAATACCCGCGTCTCTTATCCTATCTACCACATTGATAACATCGTTAAGCCAATATCAAAAGCCGGACACGCGACTAAAGTGATTTTCCTGACGGCAGACGCTTTCGGTGTATTGCCTCCGGTTTCCCGCCTGACGCCAGAACAGACTCAATATCACTTCCTGTCAGGCTTTACCGCGAAACTGGCGGGAACTGAACGGGGTGTGACGGAACCCACACCGACCTTCTCTGCCTGCTTTGGTGCCGCGTTCCTGTCATTGCATCCGACACAATATGCAGAAGTTCTGGTTAAGCGTATGCAGGCATCAGGTGCGAAAGCCTATCTGGTTAATACGGGCTGGAATGGCACAGGCAAGCGTATTTCTATCAAAGATACCCGTGCGATTATCGATGCTATCTTAAGTGGGGATATTGAAGATGCGGATACTATCGAACTGCCGATTTTTGATTTGGCGGTTCCGACCGCGTTGCCGGGTGTTGATACCGGTATTCTTGATCCCCGCAACACCTACGCGGATAAATCCGAATGGGATGTGAAAGCCAAAGATCTGGCCCGGCGTTTTAGCGATAACTTCGATAAATATACCGATACTGCGGCGGGAGCTGCCTTGGTGAAAGCCGGCCCTAAACTGTAATTCTGTTTTATTAAGCCATTTCCCTGAATGAATCCCATCCGGCCGGATGGGATTCATTCTCAACTTATTTTTCGACTCAATATAGAGCAATACTGTGGCATTCAGGCTGGCATCAGTGAGATGGCAGATCAAACAAAAGAATTTCACTTTCCTGATTGGCCGTTATTTGGAGAAGGGACTCATCCCAGATAGCGACACCATCGCTGGTGGTCGCCTGTATTCCATTAACCATCACTTCACCATGAATAACCTGAATCCAGATTTTCCGGTTTTTTTCCGGATGATATTCGCCATTTTGACTATTTTTATTATTTTTAAATAGCCAACGCCACAACGTCATATCCTGAAAAACGTGCAGTGAACCCGCACGGGCATCAGGAGAAAGGATTAACTGGCGGCCTGCAACAGTCTCAAAGCGACGCTGTTCATAACGGGGAGTGAGTCCTGTTTTGTCAGGCATGATCCAGATTTGGTAAAGATGTAATGGTCTATCATGATGTGGGTTATATTCTGAATGACGAATACCCGTACCGGCACTCATAATCTGGAATTCTCCCGCCGGCACCTGTCCCTGATTCCCCATGCTGTCTTGATGTTCTACCGCCCCGGACAGTACATAGGTCAATATCTCCATATCCTTGTGAGGATGCATACCGAATCCCTGACCCGCATCAATCACATCTTCATTAATGACTCTGAGAGCGGAAAATCCCATGAAATCTGCATCATAATAGTTAGCAAACGAAAAGGTATGCCAACTGTCCAGCCAACCATGATTGGCATGACCTCGTTCTGAAGCTCGACGTAAGTAGATCATTTTCAAAACCCCTCAATGTTTTTTTGTAGTCTAGTGGAAGGGCTGAAATATAAAAGATGGGAATTTTAATCTTGGATTTCAAAAATTTTGAATAATATTCGACGGACAGTGTCTAGTCCTGATATACGTTGACACTTATTTTACTCATCACCGCCTGATGATGTACGTCATCGGGCGTTTGATATTTTAGGGCTAAGTGGGGTCGG
>NZ_MUBK01000008.1:0-110537 GCF_002127545.1 Xenorhabdus beddingii | reverse complement strand
TTAAAAGCCAATGAATAATCACGCTGAGTGCGTTTACTTTCTGATTTCATAACACTCTCCTAAAGAGATGAAGGAAAGTGTCAACTTTATTTAGGACGGGACACAGGCAAAAAAAAAGCCAACATTAAGTTGGCCTATAAAAGTAAACACTGGAAGCAATGTGAGCAATGTCGTACTTTCACATGGACCCTGAAGGTGGTGCACTGAAAGTGTTAAGAATGATAATCGTTCTCAATATCATTTGTAAAGTGTTTTTTTAGCAAATTTTGGGGTGTGCTCATTTATTATACCCCCAGCTCCATTTGGTAGAGGTGTTGTGTTCCTGAGTCATAGAACTGATATGGCGTTAATTGATAGCCCCGTAGCCACAGTAAAAACCATCCATCATGGGTATCGGGACATAATCCTGCGAACCGGAATCCCCCTTTTTTCAACAATGAGTAAAATCCCAGAGACGCTTCAATAGCGGGCAGTTTTAAATAGATTAACTGCCCGGTGGGAAAATCGATGACTTCCGATAGAAAGTCAGAATGAACGTCGTAGAGTGTGATTTCCAAACGCCGACCGGATTTTTTAATGGTGAACGGTTCTGAGGCAAAGAAACGCCGATATGACGGCGGGGCACTGGGTGATGATTCACCCACATACTGGCTTATCTGGGTGACCCAGTTTCGCCAGAGTTGTGGCCAGTTCAGTTTAGGCAATGGCAGTGATTTCAGCGGTAAAATACCCTGAACGATGCTTTCAGGCTCAGGCCGCCCAAAGGGGGAATCGACATAATCCAGCATCAGTGCTGTCGAATAAAAGCCTAAATTCCGGGCGATATACTGGCTTTTCGGATGCGAACAGACCTGTTTTATCGTCAATAAATTATAACTCTGCTCTTTTGCATAACGGCATAAATAACCGCCCAGGGATTTAGCCACGCCATGACCCTGAAAATCGGGATAGACGGCGATAAGTGCAAGTTCCGCATGGTTTTGCTGCACGGAATCTTTAACCAGTGAAGCATGACCAATGAGCCGTCCTTGGTGGAATGCTAAAGCTGAATACCATTGCCCAGAGATTTGGTTATCATCAATGAGTCTTGGCAGATAAATATCAGGATAGACATACGAGTCGCCGTAAACGTCACGGAATAATTGGCTGATTTTTTTATCATCACCCGACTGGTAGCCTCTAATCTGAATAGCGGAAGGGAAGATAGTCATCGATTTAAACCCTTAATTATAGCTACGCAGATCCACAACTCGTTGCAACTTGCCTGATCGTGGATGCGTATACATTCCATCGATATTGGTTTGAACGATCTCCAACAGACTTTGATGGACACAAGTCTTATCCAGATTGGGGAAGGCCGTCAGTACCCTATGGCGTATCTTGTCAATGTCGATAGTTTGAAGGCTTGCTACCAACAGTCTGATTTTGTCCTGTCCTGCCTCCTGACTGAGTTCCAATTGCCAGGCCAGAAGTTCCGGCTGCTGTGATAGCTGTGCCGCTAGATCATCAGGGAACAATGACAGGGTGCCAACCCGAATTCGGTAGCCTTGGTTGGCGCGTCCCTGCAGGGCGAACTTGCGGTATGCCTGTTCTGGTTCACACCAGCAAGCCATATCGCCGGTAGGGTAGCGGATCACGGGCATCAGTTGGCGTTGTAGATTAGTGACAACCAGCAGGCCGCATTGACCCGGCGTCGTGATGGGTTGGTGAGTGATTTCATCCACAATCTCGATAATCGTGTCGTCCTCAAATACCCGGTGCTCTCCTTGCTGACATTCAGGATCAGCGAAGCCGATCAAACCGGCATCAACACTGGCACAGCCTATCGATCCCAAACGGGCATGAGGAAAAACGTGTCGCATGATAGCGACCTGTGAATCAAACAGACTCTCTCCACCGTAAAGGATCGTCTCCACCATCGGCAAAGTTTGTCCGGTCTCTTTCAGATAGTGAGCAAGGCGGATTAACTGGGCGGGGACACCCGCCAGCACATTGATGTTATGTTGCTGGATATGGCTAAGGAGTAATTCATCTTCAACCTTGCTGGTGAAGGGAAATTCCAATATGGGAAGTGGCGCATTCGACAATGCGCCGTGAATAAAGATAAAGCTGGTGTACAGATCGCCGGCAAAGAATAAGTTAGCGATGCGATCTCCCGGCTTCAACTGACGGGCAATGCCTTGCCCAAAGGAATGGATGAACGCTTTCCACTCCTGTTGACTGAAAACCGACAAACGCCCATCGCTGGTTGATCCCCCGGTTTTATAGACATGACCTCCTTCCAGTGGCGCCGTCAGTACTGGCCATGTCGGTAAATCGTTTGAATGTGCCCAGTAAGTACTGGGTTCTACCAGTGGTAAATCTTTTAGCGTCCAGTTCTCAGGAACCGACTGGTAGAGTGCCTGATAATACGCAGAATGCTCGCGTGTATGCTGGAGCAAATTAATTAATGCGGTACGGGTTCTCATTTTAATTTTACTCCATTAATATTTACGCAAATCAATAAATAATGGTGATTTTCCGCTGTGTGCATTGCGGCGGAACTCTGTTGCTGAAACAGAAATAACCTCTAAATTCAGTAAATTTCCGTTAACCACTTCTGCGATTTTTGCATCCTGTAATAAACGCTGACGCACGGTGTCGGGATCGGAATAGTCAACCCATAGTTGAATGTTATCGAT
This sequence comes from Xenorhabdus beddingii, assembly GCF_002127545.1. Lineage (GTDB taxonomy): Bacteria > Pseudomonadota > Gammaproteobacteria > Enterobacterales > Enterobacteriaceae > Xenorhabdus > Xenorhabdus beddingii. The sequence goes on along the minus strand of NZ_MUBK01000008.1, from coordinate 107,856 downwards.
ACCGTCACTGTCATGCTCGATTAGCCATTGCACGGGTAATGCCAGCGTTTCAGACAAATCTGCCAGATTGAAGAAAATACTCCCGATACGTAACAGAGCGCCGTTACGTCCCATCAGGCGGAAGCGGGGTGAAGACAGGCCACAAGAACAAGGTTGATTCACCCAGCAACCCAGATCGCCTAAATCATAACGTTGGATAGGTTGGGCCTCACGATGTCGGGAAGTAAATATCAGGCGACCGGTTTCACCCTCTGCGACGGGTTGGTCATTATCGACATTGAGGATTTCCAGCCATTGGGTATCGGCCATTAAATGGAACACGCCGTCCTCGCTGGCGGCACACCCATGACCGACGGGGCCGGCATCCACGGAACCATAAATGGCTGAACGTATCAGGGTAACGCCAAAACTGGTCAAAAAAGTACGTTGGCTCATGTTCAGGTGTTCACCACCAGAAAACAGCTTACGAATGCCACCATATTGACGTAGCTTGGTTTCCTCATTCAGAAATAACCGATGTAACGTACTTGGCATGCCCACCAGCGTATTGATACGTTGTTGTACGATGAAATCGGCGATTTCGCTGAAATCATTATCGGCTGGGCCACCCATTGGATATTGAGCCACCCCCAATTTATCCAGAATGGTGAAAAAGCTCATCATTCCACCGTACAATTTCCCGCCATATAACAGGTTCATAACCCGATCAGATGCTGGCTCAATCCCTGACGCGAATACGCCATCGGCGGCTGCCTGCATTTGCCTGTGATAATCATGGTAACTGTATGCGGCCAGTTTGGGTTCACCGCTACTGCCACCACTGCGGAAAAACAGACGGGCTTTTTCATTCGCAACCAGCGCATGAAAATCGGTTTTAGTCATGACAGGCAGATTTTCCAACCCATACGGACGAGATGGCGGAATATCAAGGTGGGCACAGCCTGCCATTAAGCCGGGGGCAAGGCTGACAGAAACTCGTTTCGTCAAGCGCGATAGTGCATAAACGCCATCGTGTGGCTCCCCACTATAGCCATCATGCATCTGACCTGCAGGAGTGATACGGCTAATTCCTGCGGCGAACAGCACATGGCTCATCCCGGTGATATCTTCCTGATGAGTCATCAAGGCACAGCTTTGCAGATAATGACGCCAAGGCTGCAAAATAGAGCACAGCCGTTGACGTGGCGCCGGTCGTACCTGCAACGTGCGGAACAGCGGGGAAGTGGCCAGTTCTTCTTCATGTCGCCATATCACCCGCCATCCATCCGCTTGCCAGACTTCACCACGCACCTGCGTAAAGGCGAAATCGAGTTGCTGAAAAGCGGCTTGAGTCGTCATTTCAGCGAATTCCTGAATATCCGGTTGCAGTGCCGGATGTAATCCTGAGCGGCGCTGTAAGGCGACGGCCATGCGTTGGCCGATATGCCGCAAAACGTCAGGATCATCACTATCGACCAGCAAACATTGCGGGCTGGAACAAGCCTGCTGATCATGACGGCAGATATCATCAGCCAACGCATCTAACTGAGTATCATCAATGGCGTCAGGACGTAACCAGGCGAAACTGATGCGGTGTCCCCAATCTATCCAGCGACAACCTGTTGGTAGTTGGGCTCGAATGGAGGCCAGAGACGCATCGCTGCCCCAGGCAGAAACCGCATCAGCCTGACTCAGTAATTCAGCCAGTTGCGTGACGGGCAACGGTAATACCGCGACCCGATCAGCTAAATCACCTGAAATATCGTGCGCCAGAAATTCCGCCAACAGTTGTGAACTAAAGCCTTTATCGCTGCTGCTGGGGCGTAACCAGTTGATGTTACCGACCAACAAACTTTCTATTACGGCCATAAAAGGCAGTAGCTCAGCATTGGAAGGCGTAATATGGACGACCAATCCCAATGGTTTCCAAGCCTCATAGCGATTCTGGTTATAATCGAACCGCCGCAGCGAAAACGCATTTTGTCCGAGTTCCCGCTCCAGTTTCGTTTCCAGCGCATTGCGTTGGCAGAATGCGATCAGTGCTGTTCGGGCCTGAGCATCAAACAGGGGATGATCATCCTGTGTGGACAGATAATCAGCAAAGCGTTGTGCACAATCCAGCACCTGCCCGGAGGTATGGGGACGTGCCAGCAGCTCTGGTAACCGCCTGCGTAATTCTGCGATTTTTTGCCCTGCCAATGGCTCTGGAGAAACCGGATTATTCTTGTTCATGGTATTTATGGAAGCAGTATTTATGGAAGCAGTATTTGTGGAAACGGTATTTATGGAAGACATATCAAGATCTCTTAATCAATTCTGAAGCAGCGATAGCACAACTCCGATTCTTACTGGTGCCGGCACGACCCAGCAGTTCAAACCAGTCCGTGTCCAGTTCACAGCCACAGTTATGACCGGAATGCAGCACGGCGAGATCATTGGTGACAATGCTATGGGCGGGACAGGAAGTGATATAAGGCGATATCAGGTGCAGGAAACCCGGTTCTCCATAAGGCTGGCACGATAAATTGGCGGTATGACGCACGTAAGCCCGGGCATAGACTGGAACATGAAAATGATGGTGGGAGCATTCAACATAAGGCACCGGATGTTCCACCGAACCATAACCATCGCGACAGCGAATATCAGGAATACCCAGTTGTTCCGTCAGACGTTGATACAGCTCGTGTTTAGGGATGGATTTATCGGCATGTGTCTTCCAGCCTCCACCAAGAAAAACCAATGACTCCGGATGTAATTTCAGGGCCGGGAGCCGCATCTGCTCCATTCTTTGCAGGGTAAACCAGAGAAAAGCAGGAAAGCCGAAAATGCGTACCGGCAATCCCTCCTCAGCAAATTGCTGGAGGGCAGTAATAGTACCGAAAGGGTCGAATTCATTACCTTGCCCATTATGGCGTAAAGCATAATAAGCTCGATTTACCGGCGCATATTTAGCCAAAAACTGGTCGGTGTAGGCCGTCCCCAAAGTAATGGCACCCGCTGGCTCATAACTAAGCAGTAGATAGTTACAGGATTGATCCGGCGTGTTCCAACCGTAATAGTCGAAAATACAATCCACCATATGCTGGGCAGCAGCAATACTTTCAGCATCATAGCGCATACGGCTTTTTTGTCCGGTTGTGCCGGAGGAGGTCAGTTCCAGCGCATTTTGTGCACTATCACTGAGTATCAGATTACGCTTGAAATAATTGGCAAATAGCAACGGCAGGTTTGACCAATCATCCAGCGTCATTAGCGCTTGTTTATCCAAACCATGATCTGCCAGCCACTGCTTATAGCCAGGGGTATGCTCACAGTGATATAGCGTCAGTTCACGCATGGCTGCATCAAATAATGCATCATATTCGGCACAAGCATGGTATGGGTGTGTGATAGCACACAGGGCTTTGACGTAAGGTAAATTTTCCATGTTAAGGCTCATTCTTTAATAACAACCATAGAGGGTGTTTAATTAAATTTATTAATTAATTTTGGTGTTTTTATATTGGTGTAATAATTTTTAATAGGCTTTATTTATTATTTAATATAATAAATAAAGGTGTCTGTTTTTATTTAATCTTTGAGCTTTGTTGGAGTGTGATGCTTTGTTTTTTGACAATAAGTAAGACGGTTTTATTGGGTATAAGCTATTTTTCGCTATTTTTTAGCGCTTTTTAACGTTTTTATAGTCAATGTCAGTCCTGCGTTTGCGGAGCGCATTATTTCAAACCACAAGGCAACAATCAAATCATTTATATAATGCTTTGTGTTTCATTTAATCATTATTTGATAGGGGGGAGATATTATTTATTATTATGTTATTGTGTGGGGGTTACATGCAGTTGCCGTCAAAATTTGACTGGCTGTGAAAATAATTTTGACCAGATAGCGGGGTGATTTGGAATAGATGGGTGTTTTTCTTTAGGTAGGACGCCGTAAGCTGAAAAAACACTTGTACAATAAAAAACTGTTCGTCCACTTCATCTTCTATTCCACAACGGCGGTTTCATGTCACCATACTGAAATCAGGGTTGAAACCGCTCACAGTCGTTTCTCCAGCGCGGATGGATAATCCACACGGCCGGTAAACACGTCTTCTATCCATTGGTGAAATTCGATCACACTGTGATAACAGAAGGCGATTTTCGCGAAATTGATTGCTTACGGGTAAACTTTATTGTCTTTTCACACTACCCACCAACGCCTGCGCACAAGCCCATGCCGAACTCCACGCCCATTGAAAGTTATATCCACCGAGCCAGCCGGTCACATCGACCACTTCACCAATAAAATACAGCCCCTTAACCTGATGGGCTTCCATCGTTTTGGATGACAACTCATTCGTGTCCACCCCGCCAAGGGTCACTTCCGCCGTGCGATAACCTTCTGTACCATTGGGTTGCACCTGCCAGCATTGCAGGGTCGAGATCAGCGCTTTTTTCTGTGCCAGATTAAACTGTTTCAGGGATAGCTCCGGCAATTGTCCAAGAGATTGCAGACATTCAACCAAACGCTTAGGCAGTAGTTTAGCCAGTGTGTTTTTCAGACTTTGGTTAGGATGGGATTCCTGTTCTTGATCCAGAAAACGTACCAAATCTGTATCAGGAAGTAAGTTAATACTCACATACTCACCAGGCTGCCAATAGCTGGAAATCTGCAAAATAGCCGGGCCGGAAAGACCACGATGGGTAAACAGAATATTTTCCCTGAATACGGTGCCTTCTTTTGCGGTGACAACGGAAGGAACTGCGACACCAGAGAGGGTTTGCAGTTGTTCCAATAGAGGTTTGTGCAGGGTAAAGGGAACTAACGCCGCACGGGTAGGCAGGATATGGAGACCAAATTGTTCGGCAATGCGGTAACCCAAAGGAGAAGCCCCCAAGCCCGGCATGGATAGGCCACCCGAGGCAACAACAAGTGAGTGTGCACTTACTTCTTTTCCTGATGCCGTAATCACAAAACCCGGTTCTTTCTTCTCTACATGAGTAACTTCACTCCGCAATCGAATAGTGACACGTCCTATTTCGCACTCTTTTAAAAGCAGATCTATGATTTGTTGAGCTGACTCATCGCAGAAAAGCTGACCCAATGTTTTTTCGTGATAAGGGATGCCATAGCGTTGCACCAGGTCAAGGAAATCCCATTGGGTATAGCGAGCAAGTGCTGACTTACAAAAATGGGGATTGGCAGAAAGGAATGCCGCAGGTTCGGTATACATATTGGTAAAATTACAGCGCCCGCCTCCGGACATCAAAATCTTGCGCCCCGCTTTTTTACCATTATCCACGACCAGTACGTTTAATCCGGCTTGTCCTGCCTGAGCTGCACAAAACAAGCCCGCAGCGCCAGCACCAATAATAACTACATCAAACTGTTCCATTCATCTGTCTCTTTTTTGCTGGGTTATTTATCAGAAATCACCGCATTGTGGGGGTAGTATTCACGAACTACGGAGAAAAATACGCATTTGGTTTAATTTTTGGCTGCAAAAAGTTATTTTTCAGCAAAAAAATATCAAAATATTAATTTTAAATAACTATTTGATATACTTGATAAATATAAGAATCTTCAGGTCATTTTATTGTCATTAAATCAAAAAAAGGTCATATTTCTCTTTTCCCGCTAACGTTTGTCACTGATAATGCGCGCGTTCATGTCCTACTAACTGGCTTAACGTTTATGCTACATCTGTTCACTGGCCTGGAATTTTATACCGGCCTTATGTTAGTGCTTGCTCTGTTGTTTGTGCTTTTCTATGAAGCCATCAATGGGTTTCATGATACCGCAAACGCAGTAGCAACTGTTATTTATACCCGGGCGATGCGTTCGCAACTGGCCGTTGTCATGGCAGGGGTTTTTAACTTTTTGGGTGTTCTCCTTGGTGGATTAAGTGTCGCTTATGCGATTGTGCATCTGCTGCCTACGGATCTTCTGCTCAATGTCAGTTCGTCTCACGGTTTGGCCATGGTTTTTTCCATGCTGCTGGCGGCGATTATCTGGAATTTAGGTACGTGGTATTTCGGCATTCCAGCATCTAGTTCGCATACGTTGATTGGCTCTATTATCGGCATCGGTTTGACCAATGCGATAGTGACCAGCTCGTCGGTGGTGGATGCGTTGAATATTCCGAAGATGATACAGATTTTCATGTCCTTGATCCTGTCTCCTCTGGTTGGTCTGGTGATTGCCGGAGCGATGGTGTTTTTGCTGCGCCGCTATTGGAGCGGTACGAAAAAACGTCGCCGTATCCACATGACGCCGGCTGAACGTGAAAAACAGGACGGAAAACGCAAACCCCCATTCTGGACACGTACCGCCCTGATCCTTTCCGCTGTTGGTGTGAGTTTCTCCCACGGCGCGAATGATGGTCAGAAAGGTATTGGCTTGATCATGCTGGTTCTGATTGGCGTTGCGCCTGCGGGCTTCGTCGTCAATATGAACTCAACCAGTTATGATATCGCCCGTACTCATGATGCCGTTGTCCATTTGCAGCAGTATTATGGGCAGCACGGCCCGGCACTGGCTCATGCGATTGAGCTGGCTCCAGCCATCCCTTCCGTGGATGATCAATTGGATATGCAGTTCCATTGTGATAGCTCACGCTCTCTGGTGACGCTGAACAAAGCTGAAAACATGCTGGGGAATATCCAGAATTTCAATGAATTGACGCCAGATCAACGCAACAACATGCGTCGTATGCTGATGTGCATCACCGATACAGCTAGCGCGGTGGCCAAGTTGCCGGAAACCAGTATTGAAGATGCTCGTTTCCTGAATAAACTGCGCAAAGATTTGTTGAATACTGTGGAATATGCACCGTTGTGGATCATCGTTGCGGTCGCGTTGGCTCTGTCTTTGGGGACAATGGTGGGTTGGAAGCGTGTTGCGGTGACCATTGGTGAGAAGATTGGCAAAAAAGGCATGACGTATGCCCAAGGCGTTTCTGCTCAGGTTACAGCCGCAGTTTCTATTGGTGTTGCCAGTTATACGGGAATGCCCGTCTCCACGACACAGGTACTTTCTTCTGCGGTAGCGGGGACGATGCTGGTTGATGGTGGCGGTGTTCAAAGTAAGACCATCAAAAATATCATGCTGGCGTGGGTATTGACGTTACCTATTTCAATTGGATTGTCAGGTATTCTGTATTGGATTGCCTTGAAACTGATCTAATGACAGCTTAAAAAAAGGGTTGGCTACGGTGTATCTGTAAGCCAACCCTTTTTTATTTCCGACATTTTTTTGTTCACGTTCATTTTTCAAAGCCAGTTCAAACGACGATAGTTATCAGGCATACCACACCCACCCCAAACAACAATTCCATCAATATAAACTGTTTCCTCAGCCTTTCACACAACAAGACGACATCGGGATCGTGGTGGTTGATATAACTTTGCGAGTTGATATAGCGCACCAGCCGGATCTGTTTATTGAATTGACTATTGGTGGTAAAAAAACCATTGCCATCAACAGATTGATACAGCATAGGGTCTGACTGGCGCAAGATTGACAGGAGGGCTCGGAGTGAAGAAAAGTAGCGAGCCATGTTAATCATGCAGATAAGGCAAACTGCCCAAAAAAGGGTAATAACATTGAACATACTTCCTCCTATTTATCGCGGTAGCAAGTGCTGCCAGAAAGAAGAAATCAACCGAAAAGACTTTAATGTGAATAATAACTATATTAAATTTTAGAAAAAAATACAGTGTCCAGTGTATTGAAGAATCACTGAAAATAGGGAAATTGATTCAGGTAAGAAAGAAAAACAATAAGTTGTGATCAAAACAACACTCGAAAGGTGTATCGAGCAGTTATAGTATAAACATCGAACCATGGCATTCAGTGCTGTCAATCCATTTAATCGACGTTATGGAAGGAGCTCTTATGGCTTACAAACATATTCTTGTTGCGGTTGATTTATCACCAGAAAGTCAGATCTTGGTGGAAAAAGCGGTATCAATGGCAAAACCGTACAACGCCAAAGTTTCCCTGATCCATGTTGATGTGAACTACTCCGATCTTTATACCGGCCTGATCGACGTTAATCTTGGCGATATGCAGGAACGTATCGCGGATGAAACCCGCAATTCCCTGAAAGAGTTGTCTGCCAGTGCAGGTTACCCTATTCAGGAAACGTTGAGTGGCAGTGGTGACTTAGGGCAAGTCCTTGTTGATGCCATCAAGCAATACGATATGGATTTAGTGGTATGTGGTCACCATCAGGATTTTTGGAGTAAGTTGATGTCTTCAGCTCGCCAGCTTATTAACACCGTTCATGTTGATATGTTGATCGTGCCTTTGCGTGACGAAGAATAATCTTCGGTTGAAATTTTATTCTATAAAATCGCCTGCTCATGCAGGCGATTTTTTTGCCCTCAGAAAAGAGGATGAAACTGCTTTAGAAATTGTCAAAGTTATTTTTAGAGAAACCTACAAAAAATAGTTGTTGAAATTTAAGAGTAAAACAGTGCTATATTCAGAAAGCAAACCGTAATTACCTCACATTTTCGACAAAAAATAATATGGAAAATGGCTGGGGGTCATCACTTCTGAATGACACAAAGGAAGCCCTAAATGAATGTTTCATCATCTTTAGTCACATTTCTCGATTCGGTTCAATCCCGCAATCCGCATCAACCAGAATACCTACAGGCAGTACGAGAAGTGTTGACCTCTCTCTGGCCTTTTCTTCAGCAAAACCCGCAATATTGTGAGCAGGGGCTGTTGGAGCGTCTGGTCGAACCGGAAAGGATTATCCAATTCCGCGTCTGCTGGGTGGATGATCAAGGAAAAGTACAGGTTAACCGGGCATGGCGGGTTCAGTTTAGTGCTGCCATTGGTCCATTTAAAGGCGGGATGCGTTTTCATCCTTCCGTGAACCTTTCTATCCTGAAATTCCTGGGCTTTGAACAGACCTTGAAGAACGCGCTGACAACGCTGCCAATGGGAGGCGGAAAAGGCGGCTCTGATTTCGATCCCAAAGGAAAAAGCCACGGCGAAATTATGCGATTCTGTCAGGCATTAATGACCGAACTTTATCGTCATTTGGGGCCTGATACCGATGTGCCAGCCGGTGATATTGGCGTGGGGAGTCGTGAAGTCGGCTTTATGGCGGGCATGATGAAAAAATTATCCAACAATACGGCCTGTGTTTTCACGGGCAAGGGGCTGTCATTTGGTGGAAGTCTGATCCGTCCTGAAGCCACAGGATATGGTCTGGTTTATTTTACCCATGAGATGTTAAAACGCCACGGCATGGCGTTGGAAGGTATGCGGGTATCTGTATCCGGTGCGGGAAACGTCGCGCAATATACCATCGAAAAATGTATGGCGTTGGGAGCAAAAGTGGTTACGGCTTCGGACTCAGGCGGTACAGTGCTGGATGAAACGGGTTTTACACCAGAAAAACTGGCTCATCTTGCAGAAATTAAAAACCAGCGATATGGCCGTGTAGAAGAGTATGCGAAAGAGCGAGGACTCACTTTCCTTAAAGACCAAGCACCGTGGTCAATTCCTGTTGATATTGCTTTGCCTTGTGCGACCCAGAATGAGCTGGATCTGGAAGCCGCGAAGACATTAATTAAACAGGGGGTAAAAGTCGTTGCGGAAGGTGCCAACATGCCGGCGACCATTGCGGCGACTGAGGCTTTCCTTAAAGCGGGTGTTTTGTTTGCACCGGGTAAAGCCGCCAATGCAGGCGGCGTGGCAACTTCCGGTCTGGAGATGGCACAGAACGCAGCGCGCCTGAGTTGGAAAGCGGAGAAAGTGGATATTCGCTTGCATCACATCATGCTCGATATCCATCAATCTTGTGTGGAATATGGCGGCGAAGGGAAACACATCAACTACGTACAGGGCGCGAATATCGCTGGCTTTGTCAAAGTGGCGGATGCCATGTTATCGCAGGGCATTGTGTAATTCGGTAAGAAATAAGAAATAAGAAATAAGAAATAAGAAATACGGATAGCCCCATAAGAATGTGGGGCTTGAGGCCGTGAAATTACTGAACAGTGCGGTCAGTTTGGATAGAATTCTGCTTAATCAAAATATGAAATTTTTAATTTAAATTTCAATGATATTAATTCACCTGGTTAGCATTAAAAATGAAATGATTTTCACTATAAATAATGCTTGTTCTGATCCTTTTTATTAAGAATTTCAATTTTATATAAAAAACAAAAATGGTTACTGCTCTTTATTTTCGTTTTAAACAATCATTGCTTAGACAATGCAGTAATAGAAAATTAAGTTAACCGGTCTGAATCCGGTACAATATTGGATTCAGACTGTGTCAACCGCCATTTTTGCTAAAGAAATGGGAGATATTGCAGAAAATACTGTTTTTGGGAATGGCCAACCTTTTTTGACTGTTTTTTGAAAAAAAAGCAGATTGGCCACCCTCACTCTTCAGATTATTAAAACTCAAAAATACCCTTTCGTTTTTATTGAAAAATATAACTGAACCGTATCGATGCTTTATTTTTCTTTAAAGAAAAATAAAGCATTATTCCCAATAACCATGACCACCACCTGTACCGACTAAACTCCCTCCACCACCCCCTGCAAAATGCCCCACTATATTATAATTATCATCCCAAAATTGTACACCGGAGGTAATGGGTGTTAAAATAACAGTAACTTTTTTTCCATATGTATAAAGTATATCAAAATCATCTGTAAATATATGCCCTATATATGCCCCCTTTCCTAGCGACAATAATCCTCCTCCTTTTCCATGAAAAACCTTTCCTCCAGAAACATTTAAAGTATATTTATGGTAAAAAACAAAACTACTTACAAGCAATCCTGAATTAATAAATGATTGTTCTGTAGGTCTAGGTTCTAATAATTTTTTTCTTGCATTATCAATCGTTTGCTGTTCTAATTTCCCTTTTAGCATATCAGATAAAATATCGACAATTTCCAAATTCTGTTCATCAGATAAAAAACGTGGTGATTCATCAGGTAATGTTTTTTTCATAATTCCCCCTCGTCGAAACTTTATAGATCGACAGAGTTAGTTTAAAAATAATTTCTAATTCTCAATTGTCAGAAAATAATTAATCATTTTTATTTAAGTTACTTGGTTTATCCTATATCTTGGCTCGGTATACATCAGAAAATTGATGTCACGATAATTGAGCCATATTAAAAGCATAGTACAAGATTAAATGTTTTCAATTGTGAATTATCACTTATTTTATAATCACATAAAATTAATAATAAAACCTTAGCAACATCTGCCGTAAGCCCTTGTATTTAGGGCAAAGGCGGAAGAAGAATAAAATGCTATCTGGAAGATGAAAAGCGGGATGAACTTCGTTTACATATGGCTAACCTTGAGTCAAAACAGCTATTGTGTCAACGAAAGAGCATAGTCGAACCGGTATTTTCAGCATTGCTGGGAATTCAGGGGCTGGAACGCTTCCGGCGTAAGGGATTGTCAGCGGTAAAGCTGGAATTTACCCTGCATGCGATAGCCTATAACTTATCAAGAGCAGTGGTTCTGATATTATGGGGGATTTTTAACCTGTTATTCGTACAAATAACAGGCTCTAAAGAATGTGATATAGGCTCAACCTGACACGTTAAAAAAATGACCTCAACTCTTTTACGACACCCTCTTTACGGCGGGGAGCCGTCAACAAGAATAAATATCAAAACGGTGATTTTTGGTGGTAATGGCGGCGGATGCCTTAACACCCGCCAAGGGTTCGGCATAATCCGGCCGTTTCACCACCACCCGGCGTTTTGCCAGTGCACACGCAGGTTCAAGCAAATGGTCTGCGTCCTCATCCGCCCCAACCAGCGATTGAAAAACCCGCATCTCTTTTTTGACCAGCGCGCTTTTTTGCTTATGTGGGTACATGGGATCAAGATAAACCACATCCGGCGCAGGGGTAATATCCGTCAATGCCGTAATGCTTGAAGCATGGATCAGGGTCATTCGTTCTTGCAGCCAGCCGCCAATCTCTGCATCCTGATAACCACGTTGCAGACCATCATCCAGTAATGCAGCCACCACGGGGTGGCGTTCCAGCATTCTGACATGACAACCAATGGATGCCAGCACAAAGGCATCGCGACCCAATCCTGCGGTGGCATCCACAACGGAAGGTAAATAACCTTTTTTGATGCCGACGGCTTTCGCGACAGCTTCCCCGCGCCCCCCTCCAAAGCGGCGACGATGTGCCATTGTCCCGGCAATAAAATCGACATAAATCCCGCCCAGCTTTGGCTCATCGCGCTTGCGCAATTCCAGCCGTTCGGGAGTGAGTACCAGCGCCATAACGGCATCTTCATCGTGGATCAGATCCCAACGTTCAGCCAATAGCGATAAGGCGCTGCGATCAGCGCCTTCTTCACACATCAAACAAATCTTCACGGGTTTTCATCCACCGATGCCGTAGCTTTGCAGCATCGCATCCAGTTTTGGCTCGCGGCCACGGAAACGGACAAACAGCGTCATGGGATCTTCTGAACCGCCACGGCTCAAAATATTGTCGAGGAACGACTGACCGGTTGTGCGGTTGAAAATGCCCTCTTCCGAGAAACGGGAATAGGCATCGGCAGCCAGAACATCCGCCCACAGATAGCTGTAATAACCGGCCGCATAACCGCCATTAAAGATATGGCTAAAGGCGTTCGGAAAACGTCCCCAATCCGGTGATGGTACAACAGCGACCTGTTTTTTCACTGAGTGCAGCGTTTCCAGGATTTGTGCTCCCTTGGCGGGATCATATTCCGCATGCAGGCGGAAATCGAACAGGCCAAACTCAAGCTGACGCAAAATTTTCATTGCCGCCTGATAGTTTTTGGCCGCCAGCATATTATCCAGCATTGCCTGCGGCAGGGGTTCATTCGTTTGATAATGTCCGGAGATAAACGCCAGTGCTTCCGGCTCCCAGCACCAGTTCTCCATAAACTGGCTTGGGCACTCTACCGCATCCCAAGGTACGCCATTGATACCCGCCACATCCAGCGCTTCAACTTGGGTCAGCATATGATGCAGGCCATGCCCAAACTCATGGAACAGCGTGATGACTTCATCGTGAGTGAACAACGCGGGCTGGTCACCGACCGGCTTGTTGAAGTTACAGGTCAGGTAAGAGATAGGGTCTTGCAGTACGCCTGATGCATGACGCATTCTGCTGACATAACTGTCCATCCATGCACCGCCACGTTTATGCTCGCGGGCATAGAGATCCACATAGAAACTGCCGCGCAAGACCTGCTTATCATCATACAGTTCAAAGAAGCGGACATCGGGATGCCATGTATCCACATCGTGGCGCTCTTTAGCCGTGATGCCATAAATGCGGCGAACGACTTCAAACAGCCCTTCCAACGCCCGTTGTTCAGGGAAGTAAGGCCGCAATTGTTCATCATCAATGGAGAAGTGATGTTGTTTTTGCTTCTCGCCATAATAGGCCAGATCCCACGCTTTCAGTTCATCAACTTGGTAGTGAGATTTGGAGAAATCGGTGAGAGTGTCCAACTCTTCTTCACCTTGCTTATGGGCGCGTTGGGTCAGGTCATTCAGGAAATCGAGCACTTGCTGAGGTGTTTTAGCCATTTTAGTGGCAAGAGAGCTTTCAGCATAGTTCTTGAAACCCAGCAATTGGGCGAGTTCATGACGTAACGCGAGCATTTCGGCCATGATCCCACTGTTATCCCACTTCCCGGCATCCGGCCCTTGATCGGAAGCACGGGTCGTATAGGCGTGATACATCTCCTCACGCAATTCACCCTCATCGGCATAGATCATGACAGGCAGATAACTTGGCATATTCAGCGTCAGCAACCATCCTTCCTGCCCCTTGTCTTCAGCGGCCGCTTTGGCAGCGGCTTTGGCGCTTTCAGGCAGACCTGACAGCAGGCATTCATCCGTAATCAGCTTGGTCCATCCCATGGTGGCATCCAGCACATTATTGCCGAATTTCGCGCCAAGCTCAGATAAACGGGCCGTAATTTCACCGTAACGTTTCTGCTTCTCTTCTGGCAGACCAACGCCGGTCAATTCAAAATCACGCAGGGTATTTTCAACAACTTTGCGCTGTGGCTGGGTAAGATGATTGAAAACCTCACTGTCTTTCAGTGACTTATAGGCCAGATATAATCCTTTGTGTTGCCCCAGCCAAGTATCGAATTCAGAGAGCAGGGGCAAACTTTGCTCATAGGCTTCGCGCAGCTCTGGACTATTCTTGACGGCATTCAAATGACTGACTGGCGACCACACCCGGTCAAGTTTATCTTTCTCTTCAGAAATGGTCTGGCACAGATTATCCCAAGTAAAAGTGGCATTTTCGGACAAAATTCTCTCAATGACTTGACGGTAGTTGGCTAACGTCTCTTTCACAGCAGGCACGACATGTTTTGGTTCAATTGCAGAGAACTTAGGCAATGCAGAAGGTGTCAGTAACGGATTAGTCATAATGAGCGCCTTATATGTGTGTAGTAGGCTATATGCTGAAACCAGCCCTATATCCCGTGGGTTGTTGACGATAGATGGGGATAAGATACCGTGAGTTCAATGCGAATGCCGCATTTTTATGCGAGTCATTGGGGTCTTTTTATGTCAGAGATCTGTGAAGTGATGTAAAAATTTGGATATCTTGGGAGACGCTTTATAATTCCCGTTCGATATCAGTTTCTTCAATGGAAGATCATCGTCTCCGGTGGGGGGGCTTGGCTTTAAATCCAGATGGAGTCAGCGGCAGGTTTGACTTCGATGATATCATGCCTAATGCTGTTTTCTTATTTCAATAAAGAAGTTCAATTTCATTGTGTTGGAAAATAAATGTTGGAGAATAAATGTTGAAAAATAAAAATATGGAAAAACACTTCCATTGGCAAAAAGAAAACTATCGTGTATCAACAGATAAATCGCTGTTAGATATCACCGCCATTCACCAATTTCTTACACGTTCCCATTGGGCGGAAGGCATTGATCTCGAAACAGTAACAACTTCGATTGAAAACAGTCTGACGTTTGGATTGTACAAAGAGAAAATTCAAATCGGTTTTGCCAGACTCGTGACAGACTTTGCTACTTTTGGGTATTTATGTGATGTCTATGTGTTAGAAGAGTACCAGAAAAAACAATTGGGCAGTTGGTTAATGATATGCTGCCAATCTCATCCCATCATGCAAAAATTAAGAAGAATCATGCTCGTGACTTCAACGGCACCTTGGTTATATGAAAAATCTGGCTACTCTCCTGTTAATAGAGAAAACTTTGTTTGGCAAATAGTCCGACCAAATCTTCAGGGTATTTAACTCAATGTTTTTCTTCATCTGCGCCAATGGTGGGGGCTTTATCGGTTGATACCGGGTGATTAAAATAATCCCTGCCGCCATTGTTCTGAATGATTTTACCTTTACCCTTCAAAGGCGTTTTTGAACTGAGTTTAAATCCGTTAATGTTTTGTTCACTCACACTGATAAACGCGGGATCGACTGATAGCCCATTCGGATGTTGTCTTCCATCTGTATTATTCGGCAGCTTTCCAACACCAACAAAATCATTATTATAAAAATTCAGATTAGGTTTTTGTTTCTGAATATCCAATTCCATCACCGGACCTGTGTTGTAAATAATATTATTTGACCATTCAAGATCTGAATTCGTTGGCATTTGCCCCTGAAGAAATTTCACCTTATCCGTTCCGTTATAATAAATGCTGTTGTTATATATTTTATTTTTATGGGTGTTCCCGTGACACATCTGAAACACGCGTGTTTTATCGTTATAGCTAATGTTATAACGGACAATCGTGCCATCAGAATATACCCCCGTATAGGGGCACAACATGACAAAGCCACCTTTGTTGTGGTGACTGTAGTTATATTGGAAAAGGGTATTCATAGAGCCAGCGTCTGCATCGAATGCCATGCCGTCGCCAGAACTCCCACCGCCAGAAACATCATTAAATTGCACAATCGTATCTTGGGTATCAAACGTCCAGATCCCGGCATTATTATAATGGGAACGGAGTTGAAAACCCGCTAAGGTATTATATTCAATGAGTGCGCCCAGAGTGGTATCAACTTTGATTCCATCTCCTGCGATTGATTTCACTGTATTACCGCGAATGACAACCCGGGTACTGGGTGTCCATTTTTGGGTAGTGACAGAATGACTTCTTTTATCCCATAAGGACTTAAAATAAATCCCTGAGCGATCGACATCTTCTATATGATTATTGAGGATTTTTAAATTATCGTAATAGGATGCTATTTTTTGGCCTTCTATCCCAACTTGAATACCGGCAGAGCCGTCAATATTTTTATAATCACCGCCACGGATATGGTGGATTGTCAGATTTTGCAGCGTAATATTTTCGCTTTTACCAAAATCAGTCAGTCTGACGTGTACACCATTACGTTTTGATCCAGCCTTGGCGGCGTTAATGATTTCTAAATCCTGCAATGTTAAGTTTGACATATTGACCAGCAAAATTGCATTTGATTCCCCGTTACCGTCGATAATTGGCGTGGTGCCTTTACCTGTTTTACCAATGATCACAGGCGATTTCTCACTGCCGCCTCCCGTTGGCTGGAAACTGCCTTTACAAGTATGCCCGCTAACAAAGAGCATGTGGTCTCCTGCCTTTAATTTAACTTTATTGGCTTGGGACAGTGTTGTCCAAGGTGAAGTGGATGTACCGTTGCCGGAGGCGCTATTGCCAGAGCAAGCGATGTAGTAATCTGTTGCTTGAGCAGATAATGAAGAAAGTATTGTTAATATATAAAAGATATACCAACAAAATGGTGTTATTTTATTTTTCATATATTTCTCTTTTGATTAAATAATTTTTAATGTTGTTTTTTTATTAAAATTTATGGCTATAAATAAAATTTCAAAATGGTAGGGTATTTCCTTGCTCCCCGCAGTGCAGGGAATAAGGAATGTTCGGAATTTCAGGGTGTCACTATTATGAAGGTTTATTTATATTCTTTAATGTATAACGTGTTAATTGAATTATTGTTGGTGTTGAGATTAGGCTTTAATAAATAAAATAATTTAACTCTTTTTCATCGAACTCAAGGAGGAAATATTTCTCCTTGAGTCCTTGAATATTTATTATCAAATGGGTTTATCTATCGAATTATACAGAGTATTAAGTTGCTTAATGCGTTGATGGTAACTTTGCAGCAAACAGGCGGTCTCTCCCTTGCACTTTTGGCGCTGCTTCAGCCATGCCGTTTGGTTATCATGCATTTCGCCTGAAACGCCCATGGCAAATAACCCCTGTAGAAAGTGATACTTCACACTCATTTCCACATCCAGATCATTCAACTTTGGATGCGAGCAAATCGCTTTTTCATCCGCTGTCTTCGCTTTCGCACAGTCAAAACTGGCAGCGAAACTGAGTGGCGACAGGATAAGTAACATAAGACAGAGATATCTCATTTATTGCTCCTGATGGGAAGGAACGACAGGCCCTGGCCCGGTTTGCAATTTGGGGGGCACAATGTTTTCGAACTTGAATGCGTGTGCCTTACCGGTCGCATTTAATTTGCAGGAGAAGCGAATGTCCTTCCAGCCCTCATCTGTCCGGTACATACCTTTACCCGTCAATTCAGCAGGATATTTCAGTTTTATGCTATCCGGCGATTCATCACCCAGAAAAACTTTATCGGCGTTTTTGTCATGTTGCTTAATGATAGGTAAAGCAAAAGGGCGACAAATAAACTCGGCCACTTTCTTTTTATCTGACCAATTTTGTATATCTTTCAGCGCTGATTTATCTGTAACTTGTTCATTAATTTGTTGTTGCAGGTATTTTTTCTGGCTTGGGGATAATTGTTGAGAGGGGACTTGTGCTTGTGCAAAGGCAGGCAATAGGCAGAAGATCCCCAAATAAGTTAAGTATTTCGAGTAAAACATCATGGTATACTCCTCGTTTGAGACTCAAAAAGTATGGCACACATTTTTTAAGAGTGCCACGAACGTACAGCCATTGCATGAATATTCGCTGACTTGTTGACAAGATTAATAGCGATATATTTATTATTCTTGATTAAGTGACCATCCAATTGATAGCCAGAGCTAAAGTTGTCGCTACTTTATCTTTCACATTATCGATAATAATGATATTGGGATATTCATTTTTTGTGATATGTGGATAAAGAGAATCGGTTAATTGAGTATTTGCCCTATCTGCCATTTATCTAATGCTATAGGAGGTTATTATGTTACATGATGTTATCTCTGCCGCACCTTGAGTCAGGGTCCAGAATAATGAAAAATATTTTTTTTGATGTTTTAAAAATATTGATACCCTGCTTCGCCTTGATTTCAGCGAAGTAGGGTATTTAAAGTCCTTGATAAACCACTTGTTATAACGAGTGGACTGCGTGAATCATATTATGATGAGGAAATTAAGTATATCGCTTCATAAGGTTTAATTTTAATTTCACTCTCTATTTTCGCAGATGATGGATAATTACTTATTAATACCTGCCACTCTTTATGCGTGATTGAGGATTCTGGAGACCAATGTTGTGTTTCATCGCTGAGATTGGCAATGACCAATAAGGTTTGATCTTGCCAACGACGCAGATAACACCACAGCGATGGATGTTCTGGCAGCAGGTCCAAGTAATCACCGTATGTCAGAATGGGCTGTTGCTTTCTCAATTTAATCAAATTGTGGTAGCAATAGAAGAGGGAATCTTCGTCCTGCAAGGCGGTTTCGGCATTGATCTCTGGGTAATTATGGCAAGGCGCAATCCACGGCGTTCCCGTAGTGAAACCCGCGTTGGCTGAATCATTCCATTGCATGGGCGTTCGGCTGTTGTCACGGGATTTCTGTGCCAGAATCGCCAGTACATCCTCTGGTGGCATCCCTTTCTCAATGCGCTCTTGATACATATTCAGGCTTTCGATATCCCGATAATCCTCAATACGCGCAAAATGAGGGTTTGTCATGCCCAATTCTTCACCCTGATAGATATAAGGCGTACCTTGCATACCATGCAGCACCATTGCCAGCATTTTGGCAGATACTCTGTGCAGTTCATTTTCATCCCCAAATCGAGACACAATGCGGGGTTGATCATGATTACACCAGAAGAGCGCATTCCAGGCTTTTTGGTGCATACCTTGCTGCCATGTTGAGAAAATCTTTTTCAGTTCAACATAATCCGGTTTTGCGAGAGTCCATTTTTCTCCATTGGGGTAATCGACTTTCAGATGGTGAAAATTAAACGTCATGGACAGCGCCGTTCCATCCAGAGCAGCATAGCGTTGACAATGTTCAAGACCGGTGGAGGACATCTCACCCACGGTCATCAATCCCCTGGGTTGGAAAACATCGCGGCTCATTGCTTGCAGAAACTCATGTATCCGTGGGCCATCGGTGTAGAATCGGCGGCCATCTCCGTGAGGATCGTCAGGATAATCTTGCTGTTTTGAGACCAGGTTAATGACATCCAGACGCAAGCCATCAACACCCCGATCCGCCCAGAATTCACAGATTTTTTTCAGCTCGGCGCGAACCGGTTCATGTTCCCAATTTAAATCGGCTTGTTCTGCCGCAAACAGGTGGAGGTAATATTGCTGGCTTTCTGCCTGCCATTGCCACGCATTACCGCCGAATTTGGATTTCCAGTTATTAGGCAGGGCACCTTCAGCACCTTTCTGCCAGATATAAAACTGGCGGTAAGGGCTATTAACATCCTGTGCTGCCTGGAACCATGGATGTTGGGTTGAGGTGTGATTGAAAACCATATCCAAAATGATGCGAATACCGCGACGATGCGCATTTTGCACCAAATTATCAAAGTCCTCCATGGAGCCATAATCAGGATTGATGGCACAGTAATCGGCGACATCATAGCCATTATCAACTTGTGGAGAGGGATAAATTGGGGTGATCCAAATGGCATCAACGCCGAGTCGCTGTAGATAGTCCAGCCGTTGGGTGATCCCGTTGATATCACCCGTGCCGCTACCGGTACTATCCTGAAAACTCTTGGGATAAATCTGGTAGATAACGCTGTCCATCCACCATGGTTTTTGTTCCGTCATAAATCGATACCTGCAAAATTAATTGGCGAGTTCATTAGGTAAGGTCGCTTTGCGTTCATTTCTACGATAAGCCAGCACAGTCAGTAAGAATGGCACAATAATTGCGACGAGCATGGCAATAAAATAGATCATCCAGAACTGTGGCTTGATAGAAAGAATTCCCGGTATTCCCCCGACGCCGATGCCATTGGCAATGACATGGTTGAGGCCACAAATCAGCCCGGCCAGACCTGCCCCGATCATGGCGCAGAACATGGGATAGCGGTATTTCAGGTTGATACCATACATGGCGGGTTCGGTGACACCGAGATAGGCTGAAATTGCCGCAGGAATGGAAACCTCGCGTTCTTTTTGTTGCTTGCTGGCCCAGACAATTCCGGTAACAGCAGAACCCTGGGCGATATTAGAGAGTGCAATGATAGGCCAGATGGGGGTTCCGCCGGTGCTTTGGATCATTTGCAGGTCGATGGCCAGCGTTGTCTGGTGGACACCTGTGATCACCAGCGGGGCATAGAAGAAACCGAATAAGGCGGCACCGATTGGAGCAAAGCTACCGGTCATTAACCCTTTAACCGCCCAGGCAACGCCATCACCGATAGCGCGTCCGGCAGGCCCTATCAGAGCGTGGGCAAGGAGAACGGCCAATAGCAGGGAAGTCACCGGAACAATCACAAGATAGAGGTAATCCGGCACCCATTTTTTCAGCCGGGTTTCAATCCATCCCAACGTTAGACCGGCTAATAAGGAAGGAATGACTTGTGCCTGATAACCAACCTTAGAGATGGTAAACCAGCCGAAATTCCAGACTTCGGGGGTTTGCTGCCCAAGCAGGTAAGCATTCATCAATTGCGGGGAAACCAGCGTAATGCCGAGAATAATCCCTAGAATTGGCGTTCCTCCCATCTTTTTGACGGCAGACCAACAGATACCCACAGGGAGGTAGAAAAATATCGCTTCACCGATGAGCCAGAGGAAATCATAAATGCTTTGCCAGACCGGATAGAGTTGTGCAAGTGATTTGCCTTCACTGAATGGGATATCCCCGATCAGGTTACGAAAACCGAGGATCAAACCGCCGCTTATCAGGGCGGGCAGTAAGGGGAAGAAAATCTCAGCAAAATGTGAAATTGCATTTTCATACCATTTCATATTTTGACGAGCGGCTTGTTTAACCTCTTCTTTATTAACGGATTGTTTTCCTGTGGTTTCAAGCAGGGCTTTATAATAAACATCCACATTCGTCCCGATAACCACCTGAAATTGGCCGGCATTGGTGAAACACCCCTTAACCATGGGTAGCTCTTCAATCGCTTTGGCATCGGCATTTTCTGGTGTATTGAGAACGAATCTGAGGCGGGTGATACAATGACTGACGGAAGCGATATTCTCTTTCCCGCCAATTAAAGTAATAAGTTTATCAATATCCTTTTGATTTATTTGTTTTTTCTTCATGCCTTTTCTCCTTGGTATGGCAGGAGTGATAAATAATGGAGTTTTGCGATTAACAGAATGATTACTCTCGTGATGAGATAGTGTATAGACTGAGATAATAGCTGATTTATCCTAGTCAGATTTCTCGCTTTTTAATATTAAAATATTTTTTGTTTGAGTTTTGGATCACATTTTACGGCATTTATTTGAAATTAAATGCTTTTTTCTGTTTGCAAAAAAGATTACAGGGGTTTTAATTTCTTTAGTAATTAATTGATGTGAGTTATGATTAGTGCTATCGAGTGGTAGAAAAACTCTATCTTTCACTATTGAATCTGACTTTCTGCCTGCCAATTAACTTATTATTTAAATCTTCAATGTTTTTATGTAAATAATAATGAGGTGAGATATGAATAAAGAAGATGCCGCGAATAGAATAAAAAGGGCTTTTCGTCAGTGTTGGGAAAACCGCGCCATTGACAGAATGAGTGATACAATGAGACGTAATGCAGATAATGCAAAGGCCAAACATGGTGTTTCTACATTTGAGGAAATATACGATTTTAACAAAACGGTGAATTTTGATTATTATCCTAATCTGCATTTTAATATGAGAACGATGGCAGATGATCTGAGAAAAAGTTTAGGTAATTTGACAAATGAGGAATCAACGTTTGCAGAAAACTTTATGTCACAAGCATTTTATATTGTACATGTTAGCGATAAAAACTTTACAGAAAATAATTCAACCGGAGACTTAAATCTCTATTCAAGAGTTCGTCTTTTGGAGAAAGGTGTTGAATTTAATAATAGAAATTCAACTCCGGATGATATAAAAAGATTAGGAAATGATGATTATGTGTTTTTTTCATTTGAGGTAGGTGAAGAGCCTAAGAAAATTCAAAGCCGATTTGGCTGCTTTTTTTATCGCGTTAGATATACGCCGAGAAACTTTTCTTTAAGACATTCTTCTATGGTTTTGTTTGATCACTTATCACCTAAGCAGCATCTTATTAAAGGTATTAATAGAACGATAGATCATCTTGATATCAGTGTCGTTTCAAAAGATCATCTTCGAGAAAGAAGACTCCGCCGAGGGAGAAGTATTTTTTCAGGTTATGAAAATTCTATCAATGGATTATTGTACTCTATCATTCATGACATAAGGGAGTTGAAAGATGAAAATGATAAGAAAAAACTTCTCTCAGCGCGCAGTGATAAGGAGATTAATTTGATTGTAAATGGATTATTCCGTCCTGAAGTCCGAGTGCCAAGAATGATAGGTATATTAAGAGGAGGTTATCAATTAAGAAATTTTAATAATTAAAAAATTATCTGATTAATATAATGAATTATGTTCTTATAAACAGAAAAAGTACAACATCGCGTCCGGCCAATCTTACTATGACCGGACGTAAGTGGTAATTAATGCGTCACCAGATTAATAAAGATTTGTGCCCCAGCCAGCAGGCAATCATCGTCAATAAAATAAGGATTAGCGTGCAGATAGTTATCAATTCCTTTTGCTTTATTGCCGCTGCCGAGGAAGAACATGGCACCCACCCGATCTTGGGTGGCATTGATCATAGAATTTGACGCACTATGTGACTGGGGGAGTGAGCGCAGCCAACAAAGAGGCAACTTGAAGTATGAAGGGCATAGGGTAAGAGAGCCATTATTTTCCATCCATCAGCACCCGCCTAAGCTCCGTTGTGATCGTATCCAGTTGCATTAATGTCACACTGCGGATATCCACTTCGACTTTGCCTTCATTGGCGTGGTATTCCCGAAAGTAGATCGCAATATCGCCCTGCCTGAGCTGGGCCAGAATATCGAATGTATTTTTGCCGATGAGTCGTTCATCAAACGTGATCTCAGTCCGGGCAATATCACGGCCGGCACTGTCCCAAACGACGTTGGCGGTGACGCCGGTAATCTGGTTCAGCTTCTCAATAAACGGCGCCATTCTTGCCACCATTTCTGCGCCTGTTTCTTTGTGATCATTTTCGGGATCATTAAGATATCTTTCGATGGCCAGCGTCAGGCCGAGAATGCCTTCTTTGCCAATTTTCATGGCCCGCCCGATACCGTAACGCTGATTTTTGACCCACTCAACATAAGGCTGTTTACCAATCACCAGTCCGCTGGTAGGGCCTTCAATGGCCTTGGCACCACTGTAGATCACTAAATCGGCCCCTTGCCGATAATAGAGCGTTAAATCTTCCTCTGCGGCGGCATCCACAATCAGGGGTAAGTTGTGGGCCTGTGCAACGCGAGCGGCATCTGCCACGGTCAGCATACTTTTTTGTACGGTATGGTGGGATTTGATATAGAGGATCGCCGCAGTGTGTGGCGTGATTTTATCGGCGAGTTGTGCCGCACTGCATTCGTTGGCGAAGCCCGCTTCAATCACTTTACCGCCTCCCAAGGTAATCATGGTTTCAACGGGGGCACCAAAATTCACGTTATGTCCCTTGGGCAGGATGATTTCACGCGCAACGGATTTATCCGAATTGTGCAGGTTAAGCCGCAGGTCATCATCCTCCTTGCTGATGACCGCAGCCACGGATTGCGCGATCCCAGCAGAAGCGCAGGAAACGACCACCGCACTGTCCACATTGAGTAATTTAGCGATGTAGTTGCCGGTTTTATCGACCAAATCATCCATCTCAAAATAGTGTGTCAGCCCGGCCGTGACCTGCGCAACGATTGGCTCGGCAGGTGTTGAAACACCCAACGCCGTCATACGTCCGGCGGCATTGATCACTTGGCGTAATTGGTATTTTTCATAGAGGGATGCCATTGAGGGGACTCCTGTTCGTCGTTGCATTTTTGGCCGGGGTATTTTCCACTGACATGTTTTTCTTTGTGACATTTTCTGCCACGACGATATGGACTCCCGCGATGACAGTCGCGATGGGAACAAATTGTTGCGTGCCGATCCTGATTTGCCCTTCGGCATCGACAAGTTCAATGCGTTGATTTTTTAGATCAAAAATAGTGATATCGCCATCGCAGCCCCGTTCCAGCCTGCCTTTGTGGGGAAGATGGAGCAGATTTGCTGCATTGATTGTCACGCAGTTAAGAATGTATTCAGGAGACAACCCCAGATTGAGGAATTTCGTCATCACCGTGGCGAGGCTGTGGACTGGCCCGCCAACGCGGTTTCTTTGATAGATATCTGAACTGATCATGTGAGGATGGGCGCCGAATTTAATCGCCTGTTCAGCAATGGAAAAGCTAAGACTTTCTGTGCCATGCCCGACATCCAACATAACGCCTCGCGCAAGTGCCCGCTGAATGGCGGGTTTCAGGTTGCCGGCTTCATCAAGAATACGATTGGGCTTACCGTTAAAACAGTGAGTGATGATATCGCCTTTGGTCAGCAGGTCAGCCATTTCTTCCAGATGGGGGGGAGGGTTACCAATATGCACCATGAGCGGCAGTCCGTTCGCTTTCTGCATGATCTTGGCTTTAATCAGCGGCTGGAGGCCATTTTCACCCACCACGCTTTGACTCATGCGGGCTTTCAATCCGATAATAAAACCTTTGTGACGCCTGATGGCATCCTGTAAGTGTTCATTGTTGATTTGTGCCATATCAGCCAGCTCGTTTTGGCAGCAGATACCAGTGCGGGAAATATTCAACAAGGCATAGACATGGGTTTTAGCCTTGCGCGTCATGGCATAAAAATCATCAATATCATCTGCCCCTGTACTCCCCGCATCAACCACGGTTGTCACACCCGAGGCGGCACCGATTAAATCGGGATCATCATAATAGAGGGGCGATTGCGGGTAGCAGTGAGTGTGAGCATCAATCCAGCCCGCGCTGACGTAATAATGGCCGTGCAGATCAATTTCCTTGATAGAGGGCAAGCCTGCCGCTGCCTCAGGGCCAACGGCAGTCACTCTGCCACCATTGATGACAATATCAATCACATCCCCATTAATGTGTTTTCCTTGTTTAATAATTAAGTCATTCATAGACACCTGTCCTTATTAGGATGTTGCGACAGGGAAAAAATAGCCGAGTGCCATGGCTCCCAGAATGGCACCCCCTGCCACGGGTTTTTTCCACAGATAGAACAGCAGTGCGCCAAGCAGCGAACCGAGGCCAATCGGAATGGAAGCCATCATTGCTGCCAACATAATCAGAGGGCCGAGGAATCTTCCTGAAGCGTTCCCTGCGCCCATCATGACATCTGCACCAAAGGTGGAATTTCCCTGCGCAATCGTGAAGTTACGGGCAAGGATGATCACCAGACCGACGAGAACACCCAGCAACATGCCCGTGATCAGAGATGCCCAGAAGTTAGTGACCAGAAAATCAAAACCTCCCGCCAGCAAGAGTGCGGGAACCCCTAAACCAATGCCTGTTTGCAATGCGCCGCCGATATCCAGAATGCCAACCAATGATCCTTCTACAATACGGGCAAACAGAAAACTGGCACCAAATGCGGCAACCGCGCCATAAACCCCGGTGTCGATACCGGAACGCAACATCGCGACGAAAGCCACTTCATTAAATGCACCAAATCCGTACACCACATACATATGCGTGCCGGCAAAAATTCCCGCTGACAGCAGGCCAACAAACAGGGGGAATGTCCATTCTGCGTACCAAAAATCAGGCTTGTTCAGTTGCGTATTCATGGTTATCTCCCACCCAAAAATTGATGGATATGGCTTAGCCAGTTTGGGGTATCCAGCATAAAAGATTGTAGTAGCTTCAGGTCGAATTCACGGAAGAAACCGCTGAGGGTGAACAGCAAAACGACGGCGATCAACAGGGTCAGGGTAAGTTTATTCCAGCCGTTGTCATCGACCCCCTTGCCGATCAAAATGCCCAATACCAAACCCGGAATGGCATTGCCCATGATAAGTTGCGCACAACCGCCGAAGAGCGTCGCCCAAAAACCGGAACGCCGGCCGGCATCCATTGCGGCGAGCCAGAACAGCACCGGCATCACGGTATTGACCAGTAAGTTGGCGGCCGGGACAAGCACATGGGTGGCGGTGGTCTGCAAGGCGGCCGGAACAGCGGAAGCGGTGGTATTCAGGAATGCCACCAGCAACGCCCCGACAATGGTGCAAGCGATCGCCATTTTTTTCGGATTGTGCAGGGTTTGCGCGACGTTGCGGTTTTTCATCATCAAGGCGGCGGCGCCCCAATGGGGAATAATACGGTGATCCACATCCTGCGTGAATGCGCCGGCCGCCACCGATGACGCCCAAGCGTTAAAAAAGAAGCCGAGTCCAAAAGAGAAATGAGAGGCGGGATCGCCCTCACAGGCATTCAGTTCACCTAACGTGCGAAATGCCCCCATGCCCTGAACGGTGGGCGCGTGGAACATGCGTGCCGCTCCAGCCCCAAGGCCGAAACCGCACAGACCCCCGATAATCAGCGACATGCCCAGTATTTCGATCAAAGAGGCTGTAGCACCCATCATTTTTCCTCCTTATCCTGTTCTGCCGGAATGGGGTTTTTCTGCGGTGTGACTCTGATTGGCTTGAAATGGACGGTCTTAAAATGAGTGGTCTCAAAATGGATAGACTCAACATCCAGCAAGGTGACATTGACGGTCACATCCAGCACCACTGAATAGTGTTCGCGCTGACGGGGCAGAAAAAAGAACAGGAATTTTTCTGTTGTGACTTGGCGGGTGGCGCTGACAATGGCGACATCCTTGGGTTCTATGCGCAGAATAATATGAGAGCTGCCTTGCAACACGGTGCGCTGTACGGCATTCAGGGCATCCGCGATGGCTTTTTGCCGGGAATCGCCGGAGCCACTGACGCGAACAGCGGTTTCACGCGACGCTTTCATGAGTGTTCACTCTGCTTTTTGCTCAAGGCATAAACCAGACGCTCGCCCAACTCAGCTTTGTCCATAAAGCCAAAACCAAGCACCGTACAGCCCTCACGGATCGCCGTTTCACCTTCTTCAATGGAACGCATTCCGTGACGAACTGAGTAGCCATATTTGTTTTGTGCCGTAATTGCCCCCGCGCCACCACTGCCACAAAACGAAATACCGATATCTGCCTGCTCCTGATGCATCACATCGCCCAGTTTCATGTCTGCCGCCATGCCCGGGATCACAATCGCTTTTCCGCCAGCAGCTTCAACGCCGACGGCGACATTTTGCCCTTTACCTAAACGATCACCGATAACCACAACGATTTGTTTTTCAGTGATCTTTTTTTCAATGTTCTTTTTTTCAATGTTCTTTTTTTCAATAAATGGCTGTTTGCTCATGGGTTCTGTCTCCAGATATTCAGGGATTGGAACGCGCAATCTCAACATGTACTGATAGTAGATAAACTTCTTCGATTGCCAGATTTGGCAGCGTTTCGACGATTTGTGCGGCCAGCTTGATAGATTCCGGTGAAATCTCATCAAATAAAGAGATATCCACTTCTGGCAAAGGTTCCCCTGTCTTGGCTCTCATCACCATCGCCTTAATGTGAGAGGCCAGCATTTGCTGCTGTACGGGCGTGGTGTAAGCGCCCTCGGCAGCCAACCATTTTTCAATAAGCGTCAGGACGTGCTGGCTGATTATTTCGGGCTCAAAAACACCGTCTGTCATATTGAAAGGCATGGAGGGATTATGCATAACGTTTCCCCGTCAAATCGATCACGATAATCGTCGCTTGGCGACAAACGAATCCGGTTTTGTTTGCTGAAATGACCTTAGCGATTTTATTTCTGGCTTTGGAGCAGGTTAATTTCCGTTTCAAAGTGGAAATCAATTAAAAATAGCCATGTGTTAGGCAGAATGGTTGGTTTTTTAAGTGAGAAAAGGAGTAAAAAGCGAAGAAAATGATTTTCTTAACCTTTGAATAGGGTCACATTATAGCCATCCTTTCTTTCATGTTGATGAGATCACGCGCCCAAGGCTGTCTTTTGCGATCATCTGAAACTCATTGAAATTCCGGCTGCACAACAGCCGCTTCGTGGCTTTTTCCCTCACAAATGTGGCAAAAAGATCGTAAATGGCGATGGCTTCCTCATAATCCTCTTTGCTGATGGCGAGCAAAAAAATGACATTCGCTCGCTCTTTGGTTGCTTTGCTCCATTCAATGCCTTTGGGAGCGAGGATCGTGACGACCATCGTTTTGAGTGCCAGTAGCCCCAACGCATGGGGTAAGGCAATATTTTCTCCCAATAATGTGGTGAGGATGGATTCCCGTTCAATGAGTGAAGGGAGAAAATCATCGCTGACATAGCCGTCGGCTTGCAGTTTTCGGCAGACCTTTTTGAACAGCGTTTCTTGCGTCATCTCCTCCCTGATGACGATGAAATAACGTCGGTCAAAGAACCGTTCCAGAAGGTAAGAACGAGTTTGCCCCACGATGGTGAGCCGTCCGATCAGTTCTATTTGGTAAGGCGTAGGGAAAGGGGAGATTTTGATGATGGGTTTATTTTTTGCGGTCAGGCACAACGTGGTAAGGATAAAATTCTCTTCCACATAGGCCAATCGGTTGTATTCATGGCATGGCAATATGCGTTGTAGTTTGAGTTGCGGAAATTCGCGGACAATTTGTGCTTCAATCATGCGTTGTATTGCGTTACCTGCATCGGTGACAAGCAGAACAGGGATCGGGCGGTTATTGCCTGTCCCGTAATTTCGTTCCAAACCCACGCCGATATGTACGGCCAGATATCCCAGCTCATTTTCATTGAGGGAGCCGGGGAGTTGATCTTCAATGCGTGTCAGTGCGCTGACCGTGACATCATAGGCGAAAGGATAATACTGTTTGATATCCGCCAGCAGGGGATTTTTGGTGCTGATTTGGTGTTGTAACCGGTTGACCAACAAACTTAAATGGGCGGCCAGATCGCTTCTCAGCCTGTCGTCATGGCGTAAATCATAATGATAGGATTGATGGATATCGTTGAGGATCTCATTTGCCCAGTGTTGACCCTCAAGGAGGCGGCAAACAGGATCGTCATGTTGGGGAACACGCTGCACGGCGATTTGCCGGCCGAGATAATGGGCTTCTGCGTGAGAGATTTCATCATCTAAAAAGAGGGCGAACGCGGTTGAAATCTCCTCGACAGCCCGCTGGATGGGGCTATCTAACGGGGGTATTTCACCCTGTGCTATAGCTTCACCCTGTGTTATGAGGTGACGATAGCGAATGCGGAGCAAGGAAGCCGCACAGTTAAATATCAGGTATTGTCTGCCTTCATTGGTGAGCCGGATACCAAAACGACGGAGGCTGTTTTGCAGAACCTCTTCAATATAGGGCAAATCGATGTCGATATGCGCCAGAATATCCATCCTGAATCGGCTGAGTGGCCGATCCATCTGCCGCAAGAAGCGGTTTAGCAATGTGTCGGTCAGGCAGGCCCGAATAGCGCGTTCATCACCCTGCAATTGGCTGCCCAAACGGGGAATGCTTTCCAGTTTCAGGGGATACTTGCTGAGTATTGCCCGCACTGCGCTCATGTCATGTTGCAACGTACCACGGCTGATGCACCATGCTTCGGCAATATCATCCAGTTTGATGGTCTCGGACGGCAGTAACAGTTTTAGCAATAGGGCATCGACACGATCACGGGCGGTTCTGGGGATCGTCTGGATCATTTGCTGCTGTTTTGGCAGGGAGGCAAATAAAGTGTGATCATCAACACGCAGATCATAACCGATCCCTCGTTTATAAGAGATCTGCGCTCCGTAATGGTGCAGGATATCATTTAATTCATTGATATCCGTGCGAATGGTGCGGCTGGAAACACGAAAGCGTTTTGCCAACTCATCTTGTGGCAATAGTTCTGCTTGAATCACCTCAAAGAGATGGGCAAGGCGCGGATAGGGAAACAGAGCCACGGTCATCCCCTGCATGTAGGGTTAATGGTTCAATTGGATATCCATGAGGGTTTCAATCGCGCCACTGCGCAGGAGCCGCTGCTTATTGGGCGTCACATGGATAGCTTGGCTGACAGGCAGGACGGGAATGCCGGAGCCTAAAAATACCGGGACGGTGGTAACGAACATGTGTTGCAGCTCCCCGGCATCGGCAAAACTGGCGGCAGTTTTACCTCCTCCGATAACCCAGACATCTTTATTTTTGGCGGCGGCTTTTGCCTTGGCAGCAATAATTTTGGGACTGTCTTGCGTGACAACGGCATTAATGCCAGCGGGAACGGTTAAATTTCTTGAGGAGAGGATAAAGGAAGGAATAGTTTGATAAGGCCATTCTCCAGACGTGTTTTGCATAACCCATTCATAGGTTCCCGCTCCCATAATCGCGGCGCCGATATCTTGATAAAACGCATCATAAGGTGTGGCATCATCCCCTAGGGAGCATTCATCTAACCAGCCTAACTCATGGTTATCAGTAGCAATATAACCATCCATTGTGGCGGCGACATAATAGATCAGTTTCGACATGGCGTTTCCTTATTTTTATACGTAGAGCGAACCCATCAGGGAGAGACGATGATGCCTGATCCGATAAATAATAGTGATAAATAAGCCTATTACCTTATCAGGCGGGTAAGAAAATGATGAATTTTTTTGCGCGATCTTGATCGAAAAAACGGCATAAATTTGGCTTTAGTATCCCTCTGATACAAAAAGGAAGCAGGTCATAGCCCATGTATTCGGCCCCTCTGAACGGATACTACCTGCCGAAAACGGCTCGACTTATTATCCCCTTTTCACATGGGTTTCATGACGACTGATGATTGGGGGAAGTTACGTCAGAGAAGTCCTTTTTAGGTGGCTTCACTGGGTATGGTTTTGTAGAAAAGCAGGTCGGACAAGGTTTACCGCCGTTTTTTTAACGGCGTCACTTGGTAAAAATCCAAGTGACGCCGCCTCTCAAAACGCCTTAACTAACGACTAGAGACTAAAGATATTTAAAGTAAAATTAATCGATCTCAGGAGTTATATCAAAATAGGCTACCTCGGATAATGAGCATTCTTCTGCTGAAATAATTGATGAAGCAATAAAAACAGCAGGTTTTTTGTTTTTATCAATATACGGAATAGTTATTTCTAACGTTTGCGTATATAACTGTCCCGATTCTTTAAGAACAATTGGCTTACCTTCTTTTGCTAATCTAGTTCGTTCTAGTAGAGAAGATGTTGCTTTCATTCTATCGAATTGATTATTTTTTCGATAAGAATTAGTTATAACAATTTGCGAAGCCCAAGACTCAGTAGTTGCACAATAATCTAAAGCTTTTTCGGTATCATCTTTTATTGAAGAAAAAGCAATAGTAGGAATAAACAACATTGCAAATAAAATAATTTTTTCCATGATCTATTTCACTATCAATTCTCTGTCCATAGAATCAATTATCTCTCTTCTCGCACTTTTTCCAACAATTATACAACCCTCTGATGCTTCACCAGGTCTTTTCGTGCTATCACCGTGTATTCTGAAAAGATCTCTTCCGTACATATTGTTACCCTCACGCGGCTCTAAATGAATAGTCATTGCACCTTTGCTACTGGTATAACCTCCAATCGTATATTGTCCTCTTGGGATTGGTCCTTTCCCACGTATCGATTCTGAGGCAGGATTATTTTTATGTATTCCATTCCCGCTGTATCCGTCACGGTAAACCAATTTTTCGTCATGATATAACTCGCCTGAGTACTGATGATAAATCCAAGCCATTAAAAACTCCTTTTTTTCAAAAAAATTAATTACTTTACTTTATATACTTTATCACCTTTTTTATTTGTGGATTAAATCAATTTATAGGTTTATTTATCAAAAAAAATTAAATTTTGTTTTTTTTATATAAAACAGATGAATAAAAACTCATTTCAATAATTTTAATTGAAAAACATTACCATAACGCTTTGGAGTCATGACCAATTTAAATAATACTGAATCTGCCCACAGATAGCGGGCAGTTTTAGTCAAAACAAGGGAGGGCAATCGCTTATTTTGCCCCGTTTTGATCTTTCCACCACCGATACAGTGTTTCAATATCCGGTGATGTTATCAGTTTCATCGCCGCCTTAAGCTGTTCCAGCGGCCAGTTCCACCACTGCATTTCCAGCAGTAAGGCAATGTGTTTACCAGAAAAACAGTAGCGGGCGCATTCGTCAAAGGAATAACCGTGATAATAGCCGGAATAGTCACTGAAACGGCCAACCTGAATATTGGGATTGGTGACCTGTTCCGCTAATGTTTTGCCCTTAAAGGGAGTGTCGAAGTCGTTGTTCATAAGGTATTTTTGATTATGAATGAAAACGTCGGTAATAAGCCGCAGCCGGTTGAGGTAATTGACCAATGGTTGTCTCGCAACGTTCGCTGACGTAGCGGGTCGCAGCAAGGTCAATGCGCTGATAGATATTGATACATAAATGACGGGCAATTTGCCCTTCCCATTGTGCCGGCAACAAGGCATCCGGCAGCAGGGGATCACGCAGGACTGCGCGGCGGTAAAAGTGGATCAGCAGCAGACGTAACTGGAAGCTGCGTTCTGGGGTCAGATCGTCTGCATGGCAATCCCGTAATAGCGCCATCAAGGGGCGGAAGGAAACGATAAATTCGTGATAGTGCTGCGAGACTTGTTCCAGTGACCAACTTGCAGATACGCGCTCCTTTAGGCTCTGCTCTGAACGTGGATAAGGATAATCGGCGCGGAAGTAGATAACGGAATCGCTGGCGTTGAGTTCGCTCAACAGGGCGGGGATATCACTTTGGGAGCTGCTTGGGGCGGCCATCAGGGTGCTGTTGAGTTGACCGAATCCCAGCCAGCCCAACTCTTTTTTCAGACGGGTGCGTTCTTCTTTGGTGGCTCCCTCCAGCAGCAGCAGATCCCATTTGCCATCCCATTCCGGCTGTTCGCTGAGATAGATTTTGCTTTCTGCATGGCGAAATTGATTCATGCCCCGTTCGGTAATGCGGTAATAACTGCGTCGCCCCAGTTTTTCAACCGTGAGCCACCCCTCTTTTTGCAGACGGAACACGGAGGTTCGCACGAAACGGTCACTGAATCCCATCGGCTCCAGCAGCAGACTCAGGCTGCCAAGCCAGACCTCTCCACCCCGGTGGCTGAGAGCATCGCCATACAGGGAGATGATCAAAGATGTTCCGCTGATAGGTTGGGCATCAAGGGCATGCCGGATAAAGTCGTCGAGTTTATGTGCCATATTTTTCCGTGATCTGCTCAAAAGTGTGTCATGACATTAACATAACTGATATCTCTGTCGCGCTGCATTTTGAAAACCATAATATATAAATATCATTAAGGAAATTAACGCCGGAAAAAGAGTCAGCCACCGCAGTTTGATATCATTGGGTTCGCGGTGGCGAAAGGTTATTCATGTGGACGGTTGTCGATCACCCGCACTGCCTTGCCCTCTGAGCGTGGAATGACGCCACAGTTGACGATGATGACATCGACACTGAGTCCCACCATGGATTTAATGTGATGGCGCAACTGATCACAGAGGTGGCAACATTGTTCATGGTTGAGCAGGTCTGGTGCTTTTAGTTCAACTTTGACTGACAGGCAGTCAAGGTTACCTTTGCGATTCACTTCTAATTGGTAGTGTGACGACAGCGCCTTGAAGCGGATGATTTGCTCTTCTAGCTGTGATGGGAAAACATTAATGCCACGGATAATCAGCATGTCATCGGAACGTCCGGTAACCCTGTTCATACGCCGCATATGATGTGCTGTTCCGGGCAATAAATGTGTCAGGTCGCGGGTACGGTAACGGATTATGGGCATGGCCTCTTTGGTCAGCGTGGTCAGGATCATCTCTCCGGTTTCTCCATCCGCCAAGTTATTCAGCGTGTCGGGATTAATCACTTCAGGGTAGAAATAATCCTCCCAAATGGTGGAGCCGTCAGAATATTCCAGTGATTCCATCGCAACACCCGGCCCTATCACTTCGGACAGGCCATAGATATCTAATGCCTTGATGCCCATGCGCGTTTCAATTTCAGCGCGCAAAGCGGCTGTCCACGGCTCTGCGCCAAAGATACCGGTACGTAAGGAGCATGTGCTGGCATCTCCGCCCATTTGACGCTCCAGCTCATCCAGTAAGGTCAGGCAGTAAGACGGTGTGATCATGATGATATCTGGCTTGAAATCCATAATCAGTTGCGCCTGTTTTTCGGTGTTGCCGGTGGATATTGGAATGACGGTTGCGCCCAGCCGCTCGGCGCCATAATGCATCCCCAGTCCCCCCGTGAACAGGCCATAACCGTAGGCGATGTGAACTTTGTCTTTGGCACTTACCCCGGCAAAGTGCAGGCTGCGAGCGATAAGTTCTGACCAATTATCGATGTCCCGCTGGGTATAACCCACCACGGTGGGGCGCCCTGTGGTGCCTGATGAGGCATGGATACGGACAATCTGTTCCATGGGAACGGCAAACGTATCAAAAGGGTAATGGTCCCGCAGGTCTTGCTTGGTGGTGTAAGGAAACTGGGTGATGTCATCAAGTTGTTTGAAATCATCGGGATGGACACCTGCGGCATCAAATTTGCGGCGATACATGGGAACGTTGTTATAAGCGTGTTTGAGCGTCCATTTTATCTGTTTAATTTGCCATGCCTCAAGTTCATCACGTGAAGCAAATTCGTGTTGTTTCTGGGACTTTTTGAGGTGTTGTACGTTGTTGTTCATCATTTCCTGTCCTTTTATTGGTCTGTGTGTAACAGGTGGTTTTTGGCATTATGTGCAGGTGTTGATTAAGTCAGAACATCAGGGATAAATCGTCAGGAATAACCTGTTGTTATAAAATGGTAATGAAATTGTTATGCAATGCGTTCAAGGATCATGGCGATGCCTTGTCCGACGCCAATACACAGGGTACACAAGGCATAGCGCCCCGCACGCCGTTCCAGCTCAAGGGTTGCGGTCAGCGCAAGGCGGGCACCGCTCATCCCCAGAGGATGGCCCAGTGCAATTGCCCCCCCATTCGGGTTGACGTGTTCTGCATCGTCCGGTAACCCCAGTTGGCGCATCACGGCAAGTGACTGTGCGGCGAAGGCTTCGTTCAGCTCAATGACATCCATTTGATTCAGGCTCAGGCCGGTAAGCGCCAGGACTTTGCGGGTGGCTGATAGTGGACCCATCCCCATGATGCGCGGTTCAACGCCACAGGTTGCTGTCGCGACGATACGCGCCCGTGGTGTCAGCCCCTGACGTAATGCGGCTGTTTCTGAGGCAATGATGAGTGCCGCTGCGCCATCGTTGACGCCGGATGCGTTACCTGCGGTAATGGTGCCGCCAGTACGGAATGGCGCTTTGAGCCGTTGCAGTTGTTCGAATGTGGTTTCTGGTCGGGGATGTTCATCCTGTGAGACGACGGTTGTTACGCCTTTTTTGTTGACGTCTTTTTTATGGATGAGAGGCAGAGTGACAGGGATGATTTCTGCGGCCAGTACGCCGTGTTGCTGCGCGCTGGCGGCACGTTGCTGGCTACGTAGGGCAAAGGCATCCTGATCATCACGGGCAATGTGAAACTGGGCAGCCACATTTTCTGCCGTTTCTGGCATGGAATCTGTACCGAATTGCTGTTGCATCAACGGGTTAATGAAGCGCCAGCCAAGGGTAGTATCAAACATCTCAGCCTGTCGGCTGAATGCCCGATCCGCCTTGCCCATCACCAGAGGGGCACGGGTCATGGATTCAACGCCACCCGCTACAATCAGTTGGGCATCATCGGATTTAATGCTGCGCGCGGCGAAAGCCAGCGCATCCAGACCGGAGCCACACAACCGATTGACCGTTGTGCCAGAAACGGCAGCCGGTAGTCCCGCCAGCAAGACGGCCATGCGTGCGACATTGCGGTTGTCTTCCCCTGCCTGATTGGCGCAACCGAGGATCACATCATCAGTTTGCCCCCAATCCAGTGCCGGATAACGCGCCATCAATGCCCTGAGCGGCAGGGCTGCCAGATCGTCAGCCCGTAGGCTGGATAGCACGCCGCCATAACGCCCGATGGGGGTTCGGATACCATCACAGATAAATGCCTGGGTCATCATTGCTCCTTGTCCAACATGGGGGAATTGATGCGATGGGAATGACCACGGAACAGGGCCACAACTTTGCCGTTCTGGTTGATAATTTCCACGTTGTACAGGCCGTTATTTTTACCTTGATGCAGAACAGAAGCACTGGCAGTAAGTTGATCGCCAACCCATGCCGGGCGGATGAAATCGATGCTGCCTCTGGAGGCGACGGCTGCGAGTCCTTCACTGTTGCAGGCGTAGGCGAAAGCCGTATCCGCCAGACTGAACAGAATGCCACCGTGACAACTTTGATGACCGTTGAGCATGTCGGGCATGATCTTCATGCTGAGTCGGGCGAACCCGATATCGATATGCTCAATGTGCATTCCCATCTGTTGAGCACAGGCATCCTGGGCGTACATGGTTTCAACGTGGCGACGGGCCTGTTGACTGGCAGCATTATCTTGCATGGGGATCTCCTTTCTGGTGGTTTTCGGCTTGCTGGCGGAGGCTTTGGGTGGATGGCTGGGAGAACCGGGTGGAAAGTCGGGCATGTCCTGCCGCTAACTGGCGCAGCAGAGGAGCCGGGCGGTAACGTGGCTCACCATAGAATTTCTGCAAATTTTCCAGCGTACTGAGAATGTGTTTCCAGCCCAGTCGTTCCCCCCATGTCAGCGGGCCAATCGGATAATTCACACCGTGACACATCGCCAGATCGATATCTTCAGCACTGGCGATGCCCTTATTAATGGCATCCAGTGCTTCGTTGCACAGCATGGCGACGGTACGCATTGTCAGCAGGCCGGGATAATCCGGCAGGAGGATCACCTGCTTGTTGAGCGATTGCAGAAAACCAATCACTTTTGCTGTTTGTGGGGGGGGATTCTGGCAGGCGGTGCTGAGGGTGATGATGGAAGCCGATTGGTGATTGGCTGAGAGATCAAACTGCATCACAGGTATTCTGATTTCGTCAGCAATTTGCGCGCAGGTTCTCCCTTTGGTCAGCGTCAGGATAATGTCATCAATCTGCAAGGTGGGAGAATGGAATCGGTCATGTTTGCTTTGTTCGAAGATGATCCCATATTGCTGCTGTTCAGGTTGCTGTAACAGGGCGGCAAAATGGGGTAACACCGCCCAATTTCCCGTTGCTTTGATCCGTACCGTTGGTGTTTGTTTGCCGGTCTGTTTCGGCTCTGTTTTCGGCTGTGGCGCCCGCTCTTTTTTTGCGCGGTTTCCTTGCTCATCATAAGAATAGAAACCACGACCGCGCTTACGGCCCAGATGATCGGCGTCCACCAGCTCTTTCTGCCGTAGCGAAGGTTGAAAACGGGGGTCGCCGTGGAAAGCGTGAAACAGGGATTCGGTGACGGCGTAGTTAACATCATGGCCGATCAAATCCATCAGTTGCAATGGTCCCATCGCAAAGCCGCCAGATTCTTTGAGTACGGCATCCAGTGTGGCGGGAGTCGCAACCTGTTCTTCCAGTGCGCGCAGGGCTTCCGCATAGAACGGACGGGCGATGCGATTGACAATAAACCCCGGCGTAGAACGGCAGAGTACAGGCTGTTTTTGCCAGTGGATAACGAGGTCTTTGAGGGTTTCCACGGTCTGGGAGGACGTTTCCAGACCCTGTACGATTTCCACCAGTTTCATTAATGGCGCGGGATTGAAAAAATGCAGCCCTGCCATGCGCTGCGGCGCAGACAGAACACGGGCAATGGCAGTAATCGACAAGGATGAGGTGTTGCTGGCAAACAGGGTTTGATTTGAACAAATGGCTTCCAGTTGTTGGAAGAGATGTTGTTTGGCTGCCAGTTGTTCGACAATCGCTTCAATCACCAGTGCACAGGGTGCCAGTGCCTGCAACGAATTCACTGGTGTGATGTGCTGTAACAACGTGTCTGTTGGGCCGGATTCGGCTTTGCCTGCGGCCACACGTTGATGCAGACGGGCACGCAGATGATCCAGAGCGTGATTCACCGCTTCGCCATTCACATCAAACAGCAGGACGGAATGTCCTGCCTGAGCGGCGACCTGAGCAATGCCGATGCCCATCGTTCCCGCCCCAATGACGGCGATGGGGCCGTAGAGTAGAGGCGTAGTCATGATTATTTCCCCTTGAACGCAGGCGGGCGTTTTTCAATGAACGCATTGACCCCTTCACGAAAGTCTTCACTGTGCCCACACCGGCGCTGTAAGTTTCGTTCGAGATCAAGTTGCTGCTCCAGTGTATTGCCAGCGGCGGCATAAGTGGCCTGTTTGATGCAGCCAAGGGCCACGGTAGGTTGAGTCGCCAGATGGTGGGCCAACTCCCGTGTTGTGTGCGCTAACTCTTCGGGTTCGACGACTTGCCAGATCATCCCCCATGCCAGTGCCTGTTCTGCGCTGATTTTTTCTCCCAATAATGCCATTCCCATTGCCCGTGCCTGCCCAATCTTATGCGGCAGGAGCCAGCTACCCCCGGAATCCGGTGTCAGGCCAATGCGACAGAAAGCCTGAATGAAGCTGGCGGTACGGGAGGCGATGACAATATCACAGGCCAGGGCAAGAGAAACGCCAGCCCCCGCCGCCACCCCATTGACGGCGGCAATAATCGGTTTTGGCAAGGCGATCATCCGCCGGATCAGCGGATTATAGTAACGGTCAATGGACTGACCGAGATCGGGAATACTGCCATCCGAGATAATGGCATTTCGGTCATTTAAATCTTGCCCGGCACAGAAGCCGCGCCCGGCTCCTGTGAGCAAAACGCAACGCACCGATTGATCCTGTTCAGCCATATCCATCGCTTGACTTAACTGTTGATGGAGCTCCTCGTTAAAGCTGTTGAGGCATTCTGGGCGGTTAAGGGTCATGCTAAGGACACCCGCTTTAATATCAGTGAGAACCATTGATATGTTTTCCATCTATCAGAACCCCTTGAATATTGGTTTACGTTTTTCCAGAAAGGCGCTGATGCCTTCCTGACGATCGGTGGTGCCTGCCAGCGTGACAAACTGTTGGCGTTCGGCAATCAGTCCTTGCGACAGGCTGGTTTCTTGTGCGGTTTTGAGGGCGGTTTTGGCCGCCCGCAGCGCCAGCGGCGAGAACTCACTGATGCGTTGCGCGATTTGTTCTGCCCGTTCCCGTGTCATTGCGTCAGGACACACTTCGCCGACCAATCCCGCTTCGCGTGCGTGGTAGGCATCGATAGCCTCACCCGTCAATACCATCTGGTAAGCCAGTGCCTTACCCACGCTGCGGATGAGTCGCTGCGTTCCCCCAGCCCCCGGTATCAGCCCCAAAGTGATTTCTGGCAGGCCAAAACGTGCACTTTCTCCACCAATGACCAAATCACAGGCCAACACCAGTTCGCAGCCCGCGCCGAGCGCATAGCCATTCACGGCGGCAATCATGGGCTTGCTGATGTTGTTCAAGCGTTGCCAGAGTTGTGGGCGGCGATCTGTCATGGCGGAAGCGACGGTCTGAGCTTGCAGTTCTTTCAGGTCGGCACCTGCCGCAAAACAGTGTGATGAACCGGTAATGACAATGGCTCCGGTTCCGCTATCTGCATCTGCCAGCTCTAACTGCTGGACGAGCTGTTCCAGACAATCATTGCTAAGGGCATTACGCACTTCTGGTCGGTTAAGGATGAGTGTGCGTACTCTTTGCTGCTGATGACATAAAATCCATTCCTGACTCATGCTGGTTCCTCATGCCTGATTTTTTTATTGATGCTGGTTTGTTATTGATAAAAGCAGCTAGACGTCAAAATCCACCACTACGCCATCGCCTTTTGGCCATGACTGGCAACTTAAGATATAACCCGCCGCCAATTGATCGGGTTCGAGGCTGTAATTCACCGCCATGTCCACTTCACCGGATTTAAGCCGACATTTGCAGGTCGCGCATACTCCCCCTTTGCAGGCATAGGGCAAATCAGCCCCCTGACGCAGGGCGGCATCAAGAATGCTGTTATCTTCAGCGTTCATGGTTATGTTGAGGATGCGGCCATCCAGATGAATTTCGACACGAGTTTCGTTACGTTCGGCGAGATGGGCTGGGCGAACATTCATCCCCGCTTTTTGGGGCGGGCCGGTATTGAAACGTTCACTGTGAATACAGTTGGCGGCGATCCCTGCCTGCTTTAGTGCCGAATGGGCATCATCCAGCATGGCTTCTGGCCCGCAAAGAAAAGCCTGGTCAAACCGGGCGAAGTTGAGCAGGGTTTTGCCAATGCGCTGCAAGTGTTCGGCATCAATGCGCCCGTTAAACAGGCGGCTGTCAGTGGCTTCCTGACTGAACAGGTACAGCACCTGAAAACGTTCCATATAGCGATTTTTAATATCGGCCAATGCCTCTTTAAACATCACTGAACGGCTGGTTCGGTTGCCATAAATCAACGTAAAGGTGCTATCTGATTCCTGTGCCAGCGTACTTTTGATGATCGACAAAATCGGTGTGATGCCTGAACCGGCAGCGATGGCCAGATAATGCCCTGATTGGTTTGCATCGGGACAATGCCCAAAGGTGCCCTGTGGCAGCATGACGTCCAACTCATCCCCGACTTTCAACTGTTGGTTGATGAAAGTCGAAAAACGGCCCTGATGGACGGTTTTGACCCCAATTTGCAAGACATCATCCAACGGTGAACTACAGATGGAATAACAGCGGCGTAGCTCTTCGCCATTGACCTGCGCCTTGAGTGTCAGGTGTTGGCCGGGTTGATAGCAGAAACGGCTTTTGAGTTCATCGGGAACGTGCAGGGTGACGGTCACGGCATCTGGTGTTTCCCGTTCAATGGCTGCGATGCCTAAACGGTGAAAGCCATGTGATCGCGCATGTTGTGATCGTGCATGTTGTGATCGTGAATAGTGAAAAGTCGCCATCTTCTGCTCCCTTATTGAATATTAGATACATTTGAAATAATCAAACGGCTCCAGACACTGCTGGCAGCGATAAAGCGCTTTGCAGGCGGTGGAGCCAAATTCGCTGATTTTTTCTGTTGTATGGCTTCCGCAGCGCGGGCAGAGGATGGGTTCCAGCTCTGCCGGTTTTTCACAGGCCAATCCCTGGGGTGGAGCAATGCCAAATTCACGCAAGCGTTGTTTGGCATCGGCATTCATCCAGTCGGTTGTCCACGCCGGTGTCAGGTTCACTTCAATATCCACTGGCGCAAAGCCGGCTTGTGTCAGGGTTTCCTGAATGGCGTTGATTAAATATTCCGTTGCGGGACAGCCGGAATAGGTTGGGGTAAATGTCACCCGCCAGCCGTTTTGCATAGGGGTGACCGCCCGGATCATTCCAAGATCAGTAATGGAGAGCACCGGGAGTTCCGGATCGGCAATTTGGTGCAGGCATTGCCAGATCTGATGGATTTCCGGCGCTTGCATTTCCGGTGACAATATTTCCGGTGATGACATTTCCGGCAATGGCATTCCTGTGCGCAAGAATGTGTTGCATGGCTGTTCCATCATTTCCTCCCGTTGCTATCCGTTTGGTCCGTTTGGGTTACCAGTTGCAGTTAGGGTAGGCGCGTTGCAGATACTGCATTTCTGCCAGCATATATCCCAGATTTTCTGTATGTAATCCTTGCTTGCCGCCTTGCCGATAAGGTTGTGCTGAGGGCATTGCTAATGTGGCTGCCGCGAACGTTTCGTTGACGATTTGCAGCCACGGCTCATGCAGTGTGCGGGGGTCAACGGCAATGCCGTCGTCAGCCAGCCGTTGCTCTATTTCGTCGCAATGGAACAGTTCA
This sequence comes from Xenorhabdus beddingii, assembly GCF_002127545.1. GTDB lineage: Bacteria > Pseudomonadota > Gammaproteobacteria > Enterobacterales > Enterobacteriaceae > Xenorhabdus > Xenorhabdus beddingii. The sequence continues at coordinate 65,730 of NZ_MUBK01000008.1, read as the reverse complement.
CCCGTAAAGCGCCATAGTTGATTGATGGATTGCTGAATTTTGCCGTGGCTCAGTTCTGTTCCATCCCCCAGACGGATCATCCAGCCCCGGCTGAATCGCAGGTGATACTCCACTTCCTTCAAAGACTTGGTGCTGATGGCCGCCAACGGGGAATGGCGACTTTGCCCCAGTGCCTGATGCAGTAGAACGTGATAGGCATCAATAAAAAATTGGCGCACCAGTGTGTCGTTAAAGCCGCCGTTTGGCTGTTCTACCAGCAGTAGATTGAGGAACTCACGCTCATCACGACCAAACGCCAGATGGTCTTCATCAAGCCCGGTGCCTGAAAGGGTGGCGGCATAGCTGAGGAAATGGCGGGCTTGCCCAAGCAGATCAAGCCCGATATTGGCCAGGGCGAGGTCGATTTCCAGCTCGGGTGCATGTCCGCACCATTCGCATAGACGCTGTGCCAGAATCAGCGGCGTATCTCCCTGACGTAGCACGTAATGAAACAGATCATGTTGGGGGGATGAAACGCGGTGTGTATGCATATTTCCTCCTCCTACATATTCTTGATGCCATCAGGAATGGTGTAGAACGTCGGATGACGGTAAATTTTGTCCTCCGATGGCGCGAAAAAAGCCCCGCGATCTTCCGGTTGTGAGGCCACCAGATAAAGGGATTTCACGACCCAGATAGAGCAGCCTTCATTGCGACGGGTGTAGGCATCGCGGGCGTTCTCCAGTGCCATTTGATCATCTGCCGCATGGAGGCTGCCTACATGACGGTGAGCCAATCCCTGTTTACTGCGGACAAAGACTTCATACAGCGGCCAGTCGTTATCATTCATGAGGTTCACTCCCTTCGATTCTGTTCAGATTTCAGTTTTGTCCAGACCAGGCCACGGATTAAGCCGCCCGTTTTTTGGCAGCGGCTTTCTTGCCATGCACCGAAGCCGCCTCACGTACCCAGCGACCGTTTTCCCACGCCCGGCGCTTGGCCTCAAGACGCTCGTGATTGCATATGCCCTGTCCCTTGAGCACTTGATAGAATTCATCCCAGTTGATTTCGCCAAAACGGTAATGTCCTGTTGCATCATCCCAGGCCAGCTCAGGATCGGGGGCGGTCATGCCCAAGGCTTCCAATTGGGGAACGGTGTTATCGATGAATTTTTGCCGTAGTTCATCATTGCTGAACCGCTTGATTTTCCACGCCATGCTTTGGGCACTGTTGGGAGAATCACGGTCATTCGGGCCAAACATCATCAGGGTCGGCCACCAGAAACGGTTAATCGCATCCTGCAACATGGCGCGTTGAGCTGCGTTGCCGTTTGCCAGTGCCATGACCGCTTCATAACCTTGCCGCTGGTGGAAACTCTCTTCCTTGCAGATTTTTACCATTGCGCGGGCATAGGGGCCGTAAGAGGCCCGGCACAAGGCGACTTGATTGATAATGGCGGCTCCATCCACCAGCCAGCCAATCACGCCAATATCTGCCCAATTCAGGGTGGGATAGTTGAAGATGGAAGAGTATTTCATCTTGCCATCCAGCAGCTTTTGGTAAATGTCCTGACGGGAACAGCCAAGTGTTTCGGCCGCGCTATAGAGATAAAGCCCGTGTCCTGCCTCATCCTGCACTTTGGCCAGCAGTATTGCCTTGCGGCGTAGTGTCGGGGCGCGGGTGATCCAGTTGGCTTCCGGTAACATGCCGACCACTTCCGAGTGTGCGTGTTGACCGATCTGGCGTATCAGATTCTGGCGATAGTCTTCGGGCATCCAATCTTTGGCCTCAATGGACAGATCCGCAGCGATCTTGGCGTCAAAGTGCGTCTGGAGTGGGTCAGTTATCATTTTAGGCTCCATTATGATTCTTATTTTTTGATATAAAATATAAAAATGAATCACTTTCAATAACTATGAATCTACAAACTGGTAACAAAAATATCAAATGTTTAAGTTGTCTATTTGTCGTACACATCACAATATGAATTTATATTGCTTATAAAACAATTGGTTAATTTGCGCTATTGGAGGGGGATAAGAAAATAGTCGCGCGATTGGATACAGATGTTTTTATTTTGTTAACAATAACAGTGGTTTTGTTAATGAGGTATATGATACATAAATAGCATGATGTTACTTCATGATTGATTCATTAATGAGATTAGTGGAGAAAAAAATGCAACAGTTGACGAGTTACATTTGTGGCGCTTGGGTTTATGGGCAGGGCAACACCAGAACCATTCATCATGCCGTCAGCGGCGAAGCCTTGTATCAGGTCTCTTCAGAGGGGTTGCCACTCGCAAAAAGTCTGGAATATGCCCGTGAAAAAGGAGGAAAGGCGCTGGCTGCGATGACATTCCAGCAACGTGCGCAGATGATGAAAGCCGTTGCAAAGCATCTGCTTGCCAACAAAGACGCCCTGTATGCCATTTCCACGGAGACGGGAGCGACCCGTTCAGATGGCTGGGTTGATATTGAAGGCGGAGTGGCGACACTTTTTTCTTATGCCGGGCTGGCAGGGCGTGAACTACCGGATGATACTCTGTGGCCGGAGGATGAGATGATCCCGCTGTCTAAACAATCTCAGTTTGTGGCTCGCCATGTACTGACTTCTCGTCCCGGTGTGGCACTGCATATCAATGCCTTTAACTTTCCTTGTTGGGGGATGTTGGAAAAACTGGCGCCAACGTGGATGGCGGGAATGCCGGCGATTATCAAACCCGCGACGGCATCGGCCCAATTGACACAGGCGATGGTGAAAATGATCATCGACAGCGGTCTGGTGCCGGAAGGGGCATTGCAATTGATCTGCGGGGGTATTGGTGATCTGTTTGATCATCTCGATTATCAGGATGCCGTGACGTTTACCGGATCGGCACACACAGGACAGATGCTGCGCGCTCATCCCCGGCTGATAGAAAAATCCATTCCCTTTACGATGGAAGCTGATTCCCTCAACTGCTGCATTTTGGGTGAGGATGTTACGCCTGACATGCCGGAATTTGGGATATTTATCAAAGAAGTTGTCCGTGAAATGACGGTCAAGGCGGGTCAAAAATGCACAGCTATTCGGCGTATTATTGTGCCCGCCAGTCATGTGGAAGACGTCAGGCAAGCGTTGCTCAAACGACTGTCTGGTGTGATAGTAGGTGATCCCCGCTTACCGGAAGTGCGCATGGGAGCGTTGATTAATCTGGAACAGCGCGATGAGGTGCAGGCGAAAGTCAACGCATTGCGCAATAGTGGTTGTGAACTCTTGTGTGGCGGGTCACTGGATCAACGGGTGCTGACGGGCAATAGTCACAGTAATGGGGCATTCTACCCTCCGACATTACTTTATTGCGCTGATCCCATGACCAATCAGGTGGTACACAGCACAGAAGCCTTTGGGCCAGTTGCTACGTTAATGGCGTATCAGGATACTGAACAGGCGATCGAACTGGCGATGATGGGACAGGGCAGCTTGGTGGGATCATTGGTGACGGCCGATGAGCAGATTGCTGTACAGGTGATCCGTGCGACAGCGTGTGCTCATGGTCGTATGTTGGTGTTGGATGAAGCGGCTTCTGCGGAATCCACAGGGCATGGTTCCCCCCTGCCCATGCTGGCGCATGGTGGGCCGGGGCGTGCTGGTGGTGGAGAAGAGCTGGGTGGTTTGCGTGCGGTGAAACATTATATGCAGCGTACCGCGATTCAGGGCAGCCCAAGTATGCTGGCTGCGATTGGCCGTGAGTGGGTTCGTGGCGCAAAAGTGAAGGAAGAACCGATCCATCCATTCCGCAAATATTTTGAACAGCTTGAAATGGGTGATAGCCTGCTGACCGCTCGCCGGACGGTAACGGAAGCGGATATTGTTAATTTTGCCTGCCTGAGTGGGGATCATTTTTATGCCCACATGGATAAAGTGGGGGCGGCTGAATCTCTGTTTGGTGAACGTGTGGCGCACGGTTATTTTGTTGTATCGGCTGCGGCGGGCTTGTTCGTTGATGGCGCTGTCGGGCCTGTGCTTGCCAACTACGGTATGGAGAACCTGCGTTTCATTGAACCAGTCAAGATTGGCGATACCATTCAGGTACGTCTGACGTGCAAGAAAAAGATTAAGAAAGTCCAGAAAACGCCGGAAGATAAGCCACATGGCGTCGTGATGTGGGATGTACAGGTATTGAATCAGGAGCAACAACCGGTGGCGCTTTATAGTATCCTGACGTTGGTGGAGCGGCTGCAAGGCGATTTTTCGGCGTCGGTAAATTCTTCGGCATCGGCAGAGTGACGGTGAGATGGGCAGCCTCTGAACGACGGGGCTTTGTGGTGATTTTTGGTAACGTTTAAAGTCATTACATATACCCGTCGTTTTTCACGTTGCCGCTCACCTCAATCACCGTTCTTATAAACCGTTCTTATAAATATAGGGTTATCCATATTAGGCGTTAAGTGAATGGATCTTCATCCGGGTATTTTTTCTTTTTGATGTTGGCCCACTCTCCCGCATCATCGACATCTTTAAACATTCTGTCCCCTCTATTTTTAGACTTGAGTTTATAGTTATCCGGGAAATCTATTTTTTGTTGAGGATTAAGGTAATCGTCAATAAAATCAGGCCCTGTCATTCTTACCGTGTAATCAATTCTCCTCAGTTTACATGCAAATTCATCATTGTCATCGTTAGGGTCGATACCGGTTCTCCATATAGGATCTTGTATACCACATCTCATATCTAAATTAATCTGGTGAGCATTTTTCAATTTGATCGCTAAATCAATTCGTTTGTCTACTTCATGATATCTATTTAATTTTTTTATTTTACAGATCTCATCAGATTTTGGTGATTGATACATTTGAATGGAAAGATGATGTTTTTTGATCATGATAGCCATGTCCAATAACATATTTAAAATCTTTTTTGATTGAGGCAGGGAGGCAATAATCGCATTGCCAAATTCATTATATGGGACACCAGAATACCAACCTAGCCCAGAAGAATCACCTATGCCTATATCAGATTGCAGATGTAGATTGTCAAATATGGCACCTTTCCTTTTAAGCCTGTTTTTTATATCTGCATCACTCAATTCAACATCCGTATCCAGATAGATACCTCCTTCCATATATAAAATCACTAAGCGTGCAAGATCACTGGATGAGGCATAATTATGATAATTACCTTTTAGATTAATACGGTATATGTGCTGTAAATAATTGACTAAATCAACATGGTCACCATAGCGCCTTTTGTTATTATTTTCTTGTTTTCGTCTTTTGAAGTACCTAAAGCAATTCAAGGTTGAAAGTTGATTGGTACTCAGAAAATCAACTTGTTGAGATAGATATCTGAAAGCGGACTCCACATTTCTATAAGTGAAATTAACGGATATCTCACCAATATCAAAAGAAGCATTATGATGCTTGAATTTAATATTTCTTAATGTTTTCATAATTAACGTTTTGCTGTTGTTATCTCCCCAAATATTGACCTCATAACCAGGGTTTGCATATTGAATCTCTATCATATTCCTTAAAAATTTTTCTGGTATGTTATTTCCATACCAGAAGTAGTGGATTTTTTTAGGTATTTGCATGAGTTATCCTTATTTTTTAAATGGGTTTTATTTGAAATCACTCATATCATTTTTTATTGATCCTGGCCCATTTTGCTGAGGCATCGACTTTTTTGAACACTAAATCATATTTATCTTTGCTAGCCAGTTTCATTCTTTCAGGAATAGTACCAGAGGCTCTGAATCCTAATTCGTCAGCATAAAAGCCGGGACCTGTTAAAGATAGGGTGGCATTAAGGCGATTATAGCTACGGTGCCTTTCAGTATTTCGTAATGGTTGAGATTCATTCAAACCGGTTCTCCAGACCGGATCTGGCAGAGAGCAGTTGATATCGATATTTATCATTCCCTGTTCATGGTACTCTAGAGCCTGCTTGACTCTTTCATTGAATGAGGTTATAAAATTAATTTCATGTTTCTTACTGGATTGATTAATTTGAAGTTGCAAATGATGTTTTTTTATTGAGGAAGCCATGTCAATTAAAAGGGTTAAAACAGCCCTTGATTTTGGCGGGGCTGAAATAATGGCATTACCTAACCTGTTGTGTAAAATAGCACTCTTACGGCATTCAATGACATGTTTTCTCTGATTTAATTTTTCTAGGTTAACATGATTCCATTTTCTATCGGCCGGTTGTATTTCAGTCCAATTTCGACCATTAATGTCGCCAATGCCTATATCCTCCGACGGAGGGTCTAATTTATCGAACCTGGGTTTTCTGATATCGACAATTTTTTTATCCAACCGATGGTTTAATTGATCGAAACAGGGTTTTTCTATGAGGCTTCTTATTTTTTCCAGTCGAGAACCTTTGTGTTCATCAGCAAATGGTTGCTCATCAACATATCTGTTAAAAATTTCTGTTTCTTTATATTTTATATCAGTATTAGTCAAATCAACATCAACATCAAGGTATAACCCACCCTCCATATATAAGATAACCAAACGGGCAATGTCACTTGCAACGGCATAATTATGATAAACTCCGCGCGAAAATAGAGAATATATATATTGTAGGTATTGGGTTTTCTCATGATAATTACTAAGAGAATTTTCATCTGTTTCTAATATTTTGTGGTTCTGAACTGTTAAAGATTTATAAGTAGGCTGGGGATTGTTGCATAAGAATATAAAGGCATCCTGAATGTTTCTGTATTCAATATTGGGGTTTATTATTCCAATATCAAAGTTTTTGCCATTAAATTTAAACTTAATGGAATCTAATGTTTTTGTGATTAATGATTGGATATTACTTTCGCCCCATATATAAACCTTATAACCAGGGTTTTCATATTTGATGGTGATGATTTTCCTTAGATCATCTTCTGGTATATTTTTTCCCATCCAAAAGTAATGGATTTTTTTTGGATTTGCCATAATCTATTTTCCTTATTAAAATAAATCGATGAATATAGTGTCAATTATGTATATTAACTTATTGTTATTATGTTATTGTGATGTATATCACATTAGATGGAATAAGCGTTGTGAAGTGGGAATGATTTGCCGGGCTTAATAAGATTAACTTTATGATTAATTTTGATTATTTTGTTTGAAGTTGGTGATGTGACACCGGGAAAAACAGCCGTTTTGCTTAAAAATAAGAACGGGAATGTGATTAAATTGATAAATTAAATTGACCAAAACTCAGCGAGATGTTAATACTTAATGTAAACCAAATTAAGTTATTAACGCCTGATTCTGTTTTGGTATCATTAATCCAAAATTGTGGGTAGATAATAAAAACAGATGAAATACCTTATGTAATGTAGTAACAGAAAGGCCATAGGTTAATTTTGCAATGCTAATCAGGCGTTATATTTTTTGGTAATACTGGTGCAATAGTTTTATATTTCAGGTTCTCCGCCCCATCGCTTTCTTTACGATATATTATCAGTCCTTGAAAATTCCAACAGACAACTTTCTATTCCAACAGACAACTTTCTATTCCAACAGACAACTTCCTATTCCGATTGACAGCTTGCCCGTAAAATACGCATCACGGTATCTGCCCCGCTGCGATTGGGATTAATGCGGATCATACGTTGTTCCAGTGTGGGATCGATCTGACGAAAGGTGCCGGAAATGCGGTAAAACAGGGGCGGGATTTCAAATTTTGATTCTGCGCCGACCGGATAAGGGAGTGCCCCGAACGCATGGGCTGCGTTGAGTACCTTTTCTGCAATGGGTTGGTGAAATTCCACGAGCAGTACTTTTGATTGGGCATTGGCGAGAAATGCCTGTTTCACTTGTGGCAATACCCCTTGATTCAAGCGCGTGACCAGTTCGTTGTTCACTTCTGCCTGCACGGCGTGCATGACCGGCGCGAAGACCATACCGCGCAGGGCCTCCATCGCCTGATAACCTTGTACCTGACAGCCCCCGGAATACATGCTGTGGCGCAGGTTATCAATGATGGCCTGTTTCCCCACAACTATTCCGATGCCTTGTGGCCCCAATAACTTGAAGCAAGAAAATGTGGAAAGGGTTGCACCATATTCACAACCAATCTGTGCCACTTTCATGGCTGCGTAATTATCGTCCACCAATGAAGGAATGCGATATTGATTCAGCGTATCGATCACCTCTTGCAGTGAATAATGGTCAGATATTTGCTGGCGTGTATGCTGGACAAGACAGGCCACCGGCTGGTGTTGCCGGATGGCCGCCACAATGTGTTCTGTGTGGTTAAAATCTGCATGGACGACATGTAGCCCCATTTGCTCAATGGAGGCTTTGGTGGTGGGATAGATGGGCGCATTATGTACAAGCAATGTTGAGTTGGGGCCGACTAAAGCCGCCAGCCCCGCACGCAATGCGCCGGTTCCTGCTCCATTGACAAAGGCCGCTGTTTCAGCACCAAAAAACGCGGCAATCACGGCTTCAATGCGTCGGGTCATGCGTGGCTGACGGAGATCCGGGACTAAGCCCAGATCACCTTGCGAAAGAAAATCAGCCCCCGGAAAGTGACGACAGATGATGTCCACCAGCCTGAACTGTTGCTGTTGTGCCTGTGCCATCGTCATGCTTTGTAATGGATAGGTTTTCATTTTCTTATTTTATTCCCAGCAGAAAGAGCAGGTTCGCAAGAATACCCACAGCAATGGTTGCGATGGGGCCGATAGCCATTTCCACTAAAGGACGTTTGGAAGTCCGGTTGAGCAGGTAGATACCCGCCACGATCATAAAGCCGATACCCGGCAGGATGGCGTTGGAGGCGATCATCGCACCCACCAGCAGGGCAACTTCGAGCATTTTGGTGATCGCGGTACGAATGTGTCCGCTACAGGCTTTCACGCCGGGGTATTTATCCAGCCAGATGGCAATTTTCGCCAGCAGTTGGATCTCGATGAACATAGTGATACCGCCCGCGATAAAGGCAATCCACGGATTATTCGTTGCCAATCCCGCCACAAAGACGAATTTCATGCCATTCGGACTGTAAACCCCGGTGGCTATTGCCGTCGTACCCACCAATGGAATAAACCCAATGGCACGCGCCAATGCGACCAGCAGAGCGTTCGTTTGCTCGCCCTGCGCCATTAATTGCAGGGATACGGGGCCTTCCGCCAGCAGGCTGAAGGACATGGTTGCGGCACTGGCCGTCAGGCCACCGCACAGGATCAGCAACCACTTGTTTTTCTGGATACGCTCTATACGGGTTGAGAACAGGCCGACCAGAATTTCATTGGCACCTTTCTGTCCCGATGATGATGACTGTCCTGATGAGGATGCGGGACGCTCACGCATCGCAAAGTAGAACATGGCAATCATGGATAGCAGCAGTGCGGCACCGTTAGGGTCAATGCTGACGGGTTTTTCGATCAGGCCACCAAAGCTCAGTGGGCCAATGGCTTTGGTGGCCAGATAGCCGACCAGCGCGGTGAACATAACCCAAAGCCCTTTGCGATAGCCATATTGGTAGCCGACAACCATGGCGGGAAATAGGGCAAAGCAGGCGACAATCGGATCACCGACTTTCTTAAGGTCATCGGTGAAATTAACCGGCAGCATGGCAAACAGTTCGACCACCGAACGCAGACCCGCCAGCAAAGCGATGGCATACAGGGCACCGATGATACCAGAGGCGATAAAACCTCTCCGGCTGTTGGCACACCAGATGCCAATCATGTCAGTACCGAGTAACAGACTGTGCACCAGTACAATGGGTGCGGTGAGTGAAAAGGGAATACCAAAACCGACCACTAAACCGATGCTCAGGGCAAAGCTGGTGGCGGCGAGTGCTTTCCGGCTCATTCGTCCTTCAAGGTATTCCGGCAGCAGCGGGCGCAGGCCATCATGGAAAACCGCGATACCCCGGTTTGCCATCATGGAGGCAATGGCACCAATGGCTGCCAATAATCCGGCCTTGAAAGGATCAACTTCCATCAATCTCAGCAGGAAATCATGGAGGTGTGGCATGATAGGCTCCTTATAGTGAGAGAAGGGTGTTGATGATCACTGGCAGGACGATATCAATATCCTGGCCTGTGAAACCAAATGCTTTTTTACCTGCCTTGACGTGGGCAATGATTTCGTCGTCAGACAGAATTTTGCCCGGCATACCTATGGTGGCACATTGTTCGAAGCCGATAAGGGCGATGGCGATGGCTAATGCTCCGCCGCCCCCGGTGTTGCACGCACCAAGGTAGTAATCAGCTTCACCATTTTTGATTGCCATTGCTGCTTCGATGTCATTCATGACGGTAATGGAAGTGGCTCTGTCTCCGGCCAATTGACGAATGTGCTCGGCTATCGTCTCTTTTTCCATTTGCCCACCCACGACAAATTTCATATTGTTCTCCCTCTTTTTGTCTCTTATCGGATCATTAGAAATGATATTTTTGAAGCCTTTACTTTTGAAAGTCTGTTTTTTGCCAACCGGACCTTAGAAAATTTTGCCTTAAAAACCTTGCCTTAAAAAACGTAATTAGAAAACTGACTGGTGGAAAAATCGAGCAGGATTATCGCGTAGCATCCGGTCTATTTGTGTTTGGGAGAAACCCGCTTCCAGCAGCATGGGAACGAATACGGTTAACAGATAGTCGAATCCATTGCCGCCATTACTTTTTAAATGCGATCGGCGAGTGATATCCTGAGAAAGCATCACCCGCTCAAGCAGCCCTAATTGGGCCAGTTTCTGCAACATGACAACACGCTGGCTGTCCGGATAGTAATTATTTTTGCCGATGGTATCGAATTGCACCCATGCCCCGGCTTCCAGCAGTGGAATGAGGGTATCGAGGTTATCTTTCAAATCACAATGGCCGATGGCGACATGTTCGGGAGGCACCCCCAATTCTGTTAGCAAAGCCAATTGTTCAAGACCCATTGTGCTCAAGGTGGTATGGGTAGAAATGGGGCAGCCTGTAGCCTGATGCGCCAATGCGGCTGCGGCAAATACTTTTTTCTCATCTGCCGTGATTTGCCCAAGGCTGGAGCCGATTTCTGCGATCACGCCGGCCTTTAATTCGGTGCCGGCAATGCCGGTTTCAATCTCTGAGATCATCTCATCGGCAATCGCCTGCACACTCAATGCACTGAAATGGCTGGGGAAGAAAGGGTGTTTATAGTAGCCTGTCGAGGCAATGATATTGATGTGGGTATCACGCATTAAAGCCAGCAGAAAAGGCGCATTACGGCCCATGTAACGGTTAGTCACCTCCACAATGTTTCTTACCCCAAGGGCATAGAGATGATGAAGCTCCTCCACAATCAGATCGTATTGATCCAATCGGCAATCGAGGCTGCCTTTCGCACCCGAAAGGTCGATATGCAGATGTTCATGTACATAGGTATAGCCAGAAACGTCAATGCGGCTATTTGACCCTATCGCCAAATGATGATTAACGGCCTGATTTTCTGATGAAGATTGCAGTGTGTCCCCCCGGCGTTCAACTTGATATCCCTAAGGCTTGAGTGTGCCTTTAACTGCATCAAATGCTGGACGAGGAATCGTCGCGCAGGATCATGCGGGAAATCCACTATAGCGGAAATAACATTATTTAATACCGGAATAATATTGTCTGTAATCCCTCTGATTGGGGATTATTTAAGGTAGCCACCATTTTTCCAATTGCCTTGGCTGTCATAAATGCCTTCAAGTATTGGGGAATCGGATTGAATCCCTGAAACAAGGGCCACATCACTGCGGGTCACGAAAATTTGAGGGCGGAAGCACATGACCACCGGGCTACCGATAGGGTGAGTGCCTGACAGCGGGAGATTGTAGTCAATGCAGGGTTCACCCAGCCGCAGTATACGCACTTTTTTGGGGGAAATTGTTCGTTCTGGAGAGAAAACAGTTTGTTCAGAGGAAAGCGAACGCTCAGGGAAAACCAGCGCATGTTTCATGTGTCCACGTTTATAGTAACCGCCACCATAGCAGTAACTATTGCCGTCGTGGTGATGAGAAACTTCCGTGACATAGACCATTGCAACATGCTCCGGCTCCTGACCGCTAATATTGGCGGGGATGGTTCCGGTTAAAGCATGGCCCGGTTCCAGATGGGTGGCACCGTATTTGGCCAGTAATGGGATGGTGTTACAGCTTGATGCTGCCGGGGCATTGATTTGTGAGAGGCGGATACCAAGTTGCTCAAGCCGGTTGCGTGCGCGGATCAGGGTCAGTAAATTCGTGGTCGGCAAGGTTGTCTGGTATCGCGCATCCCATGAGAGGCAAGGGAAATGAGTCAGCCCGCTCAATGTGATGCCCGGCATGAGTTTTAAGGCGTCCACGGTGGAATCGAGTTCACTGAAAGTGATACCCGCCTCCTGACCGGGAAAAGTGATATCCCGTTTATCAAAGACCTTCAGCATGATGGGCTGAATTCGCCCCAATTTTTCCGCTGCATCTGAAATGGCTTGCGCTTTTTCAAGAGAGAAGACCGTAATGATGTCGGGATTATGCTTGAGCATGGTGTCGATGAGATGTGTCGGCGTCTGCACCAAGTGGCCGATGTGACACAGTGGTATACCATGCCGGCTCAGGCTATAGGCTTCCCTGAAATCAACAGCGACAACTCCGCGATAACCAAGTTCAATCAACTTCTTGGTCAGCCACGGATTGCGGCCAAGTTGTTTGGTCATCAAGTAGAGTTCAATGTCGTATTGCTTTGCGGCTTGCAGTAAACGTCGGCCATTATTCAAGACCTGATCGACATCAATGATATACGTGTCCGGCAAAATCACGCCCTGATGCCAAAGTTCTTTTGCAACTTCAATCAATTTAGGATTCTGTTTTTTCAATGCGTCAATAAACATAGGCCGCCCTTCATGTCTGTCTGCAAAGCAGCAAAACTGTGTAAAAAGTACAATTTTCTTTGAATATTAATTTTCATTTTTTTGAATATTTATAGGGGAATCGAAAGCTAATCACTTTCGTTCGAAAGCATTAAACCATATAAATTGACTAACAGGTAGCCTTCTTCATTAGGATGTAGCGTTACGGTAAATTTTTCTATTAAGGAATGATGAATGGTCAGTAGTTGAGGGTAGTCTGCGGATTGCTCAATTTTTGCCAGTATTTTTTTATCCAACGGAGAAACTTTTTCACCACGACGTGAACGCATAAAAGCACTTGCCATGTGGGTAAGCGCCATTTCGCCTTGTGGGTGACGGACAGGGATGAGCCAGATATCTTCCAGGTCATGCACAACATCCAGCATGTTATTGTAGATATCTTGATCAATAACGCCACCTTGCAGCAGGATAGTTAAGCGTTGTTCTACCATTGCTTTTTATTATATATCGCTGTTAATCAACGGGGTATTTCGGCTGTTTGAGTTTCAGTAAACGGGTTCGATGATGCCTGCCACTACGTTTTGTTGATGGGTTAACAGTGCATCCCGATCAACCATCGTATGCAGGAGTTGCTGAATGGGGATATTATCCCTGCGGGCAAGGATAACGGCTTCAGAAGCCTTGATAAAACATCCGCTGTTATCAGGAAGTAGCGTCATCAGACCTTGTGCTGCCAGTTCGTGGCCTTGTCCGACGTTCCAGATGGCCGCATCAATGTGGCCTTTGATGATTTGATTCAGGCATTCGTGATAAGAAATCTCGACCAATTCAATTTCTTTTCCTGCGAAATATTGCTCGGTCATGATCTTTTGGTCTGCTGAAGTACTGTCTAATCCAACGCGGCGAATGGATTCCCGTTCGCCATGACGAAAGATTAACCGATGCCTGTCTGTGTAACTTTGTGTCCCTAGTGAAAGCGCAATATATAGATCTTTATTTTCTGGGTGCTGCTCTGCGGCAAGTCTTGATGTTACTGCTAAGTCGTAAACCCCATTCAGTAAGCATTCAATGCGGATATCCGAGCCACGCATATGTGCAAAGTAAAAAGGAACGCCCGCACACAATGCTTTCAAACCACTTGCCAGCCCTTCATAGGCGCGGGTATAAGGAAGCGGCATTGCACAGACCACATTACCGATATCGGCGTACTTCAAGAGTAATTTGTGGTTTACCTGAGCAAGGAAACTACCATTACGACCACGACGCTTAATACCAACCGCCTGTGACTGTTCGAGAGATTTTAATGCGGCTTGCATCAACCCCACGGACAACTCACATTCTTTTGCCAATAACTCAATCGTTTTCAGGCGGTTGCCACATTGTTCAGCGAGGAGATAGCGAGCCAGAAAAGCCTGTGCAATCCCCTCTTTTTTAATGAATGTTTGACTTATCATTACAAGTTTTTATCCATTCTCGTTTATCTTCATAAATTTGAACATAAATCGCAACAAGCGAATTAAAGAAAGGGGATTAATATCACAGTTATAAAAAAAATGAAAATTTAAAAAATGATAAAGTCTAATATTATCAAGATATTGAAGATATATTTTTATTTTGCATTGAAGATATAAAAATCAACACGATGGGAGAATATAGGGAAGTATTATCTCTGTCTGCTCACGGTATTTTCCTGTCTGGATGGTGATTTTTGCTACACTATTTATCACGCGACAGAATAATTAGGTTATATTCTGCATGTTATTCTTATATGAATCAATAAAATATCCTGTTAAGCGTATTTTATTTAACAGCACCAAAACCGGGTTTTTTCTGTTGCTATATTCAATAATAAATCTGGTTTATTTCAGGGTCATATCTTAATTTTATACTTTCAACCTGCTCAAAAGATGAAATAGATCAATCAAAAGGTTGCCACTGATGAAAATAACGACCAATCATATCCCTATTGAAGTGGAAGATAGCGGCGGGGAAACACGTCCGGTCGTTTTGCTTATCATGGGTCTGGGGATGCAGCTTATTGACTGGCCTGATGAAATAGTCAACCTATTGGTCAGCGCTGGGTTTCGCGTGATCCGTTATGACAACCGTGATGCCGGGTTAAGCCAGCGATTTGATCACCTCCGGCAGCGCGCTTTTTTCTGGCAAAAGCTCCGCTTTCGTTTGGGATTGCCGGTGCGTACTCTTTACAGTATGCAAGATATGGCCGATGATGCCTTGGGGATACTTGATGGGTTAAATATTCCACATGCCCATATTATGGGTGCCTCAATGGGAGGTATGATAGCCCAAAGGCTGGCGGCAACTTATCCTGAACGCACCACAAGTTTGGTGAGTATCATGAGTTCAAGTGGTGCCCGCACCCTGACCCGGCCCCGGCCGGACGTTATGGCGGCATTGTCGGCCAAGCCGGTTAGCACCCGTGAAGATGATCTGATTGCTCATCAACTTAAAATGATACAGGTTGTTGCCTCTCCTTGTGAGTCATTAGATAAAGAGGCGTTAACCCGACATTTGCGGATGGCTCTGCGTCGTAGTGGATATCATCCCAACAGTTCAATTCGGCAGACACTGGCGATAATGGCAGACTCCCACCGGACCGAGCTTTTGGCACAAATCCGTTGTCCAACACTGGTGGTGCATGGTGAAGATGACCCTTTGATTCCTATGAGTGGTGGAGAGGATACGGCTAACCGGATTACGGGTGCTGAATTTTTATCAATCCCAAAAATGGGGCATAGTTTCCCGCCTCAATTCATGCAAGCGATGACTGATAAGATTATTCCGTTTTTGCATGACGCACAATGAAACATAGAATATTCGGAATGAAAATTTAATAGTTCAATAAATTTATATTTTTAACCTGATGGAGGTTCTGTTTTTCTAACTTACTGACTGTTAAAATAATGCCATTGGGGTGCACAATATGAAAAAGAATGTTTTGTTTATTTATGGTGAAAATGTTGCCAGAATGAATTATATTAAACTTATTGCAAAAAGAAGAGATAGAGAACATTTTTACATGACAATAGATGACTTAAATTTTACAACAGATAAGGTTCAAGACCTTGAAAGTGGAAATGAAACTTCATCTTTTAGGATAATGAGAAATTTTTCTTCTTTTATTGACAGGGGATTGGATGTTGGGCCTATATCTTTTGCTATCAACCACTTATGTGGAAGGCTGAATAACTATGTATTAGGACAAGGTGATAGATTAATAAGGGATTCCTTGCAATATATCTATATGAGTTGGGTTTCTTTTCTAAATAAAAATAAAGACAAGCTGTCCTTTCATGAAAGCATAAAGAGGAAATTATCAAAGTACGATATTAAAAGAGAAGATCTTAACATTAGATTTATAAATAAGAATACAACATTGGATGACATAAGTGAAAAATTTGAAATTGGCAATGTTGAGAAGAGTATTATTGATCATGTTTTTAGTGAATTTAATGAAAGTGATCAAAAAGGGATTAATGATTTAGTAAAAATAGAAGAAGGTTTTGAGAATAAAAACTCCACTTTAAATTGTGCTAATTATATTGTTTTATCTGCATTTTGTTTCGCTATTTCAAGAAAATTATGTAAATTAGGATTGGAATGGGTTGCTGAGGAATCTCGGAACCCCAACTCACCGATTAAGGGATTTTACTTTATTGAAGATTACTTTATAGATGAATTAGATTCTAATAATCAAGTCAAAAAATGTCATCATAAGTTAACTGATGAAAATACGTCTCATCGTCCTTGGAACACGGAAAGTTCGTTTGCAAAGGGGAGATGTGTGGGGCCAATTACAGCCTCAGAATTCAGATATTTAAAAAAGGTCATTGAACCTCAGCATAAAATACACACCCACCTTACGAAAAAAGATGCATGTTTAGATATTGGCGATGAGGTATTTAGTTATTTGTGTAATGTAAATCATAATATTACAAGGTAATATTATATTTTATTAAGGATTAAATTTTGTTGATTATTTTCATTCATCCCAGTCACATTGTTTAGTTTGTGACTGGGCGTCTTATCTCTTACTGCCGTGCCAGCCAGTTTAATTTATGGGTGACTAAAGCGACTGGGATATGTTCTTCACCATGATATGTACGGTACTTCGCTGTTTTGGGCTGGAAAAAATAATATCTTTCTGCCATTTCATCCCTTTCCTGACATAAAATTTGATGGCAGAGGTGTTCTGTTCCAAGACTTCCAGCCAAAGCCATTTTTGCCCCCGCTCTCGACCCAGTTTCACCAGATGATCAAATAATAGGTTACCCTGCTTTTGCCCGGTCAGATGTGGCATCAGATAGAGTTTATGGAGATAGACGCCAGTGAAATCGTGATCAGGAACCGGTTGATTAAAGACGATTTTGCCAAAGCCGACGATATTGGGGCAATGGGTGTTGGAATATTCAGTGCCTGAACGAGACTCAGCAATTAACCACTTATGATTGGCCGTTGTTAGCGAGGTTAATATTGGCTCTATTGAGCACTCTTGCGCAAGATATTCTTCCAGCTCATCTTTGTCCTGCCATAAATGAGAAAGGTGAAAACGGTAGCTTGTCTCAAAGAGTTGGGATAATAACATGGCATCTTCTATGGTTGCTTCCCGGATGGATAACATAAATATCTCCAAGTTTATTGACTGGGGATCAGGTTATTAAATGAAAAATAGCACCATTTCAATGAAAAATAGGGATGGTTGATTTCGAAAGTTTATTGTTTTTGGAAGGTGATTGATGAGCGGGAAGAAACTTATATGAGGGACAATGATATGAGCGGAAAAAGACGCCATTATTGGGATGAATGGAAAGTAAAAATGGCGATAAAAACGATCATCATTTTTACCACCATTTTTTTATTCGTGTTAAATCAGCCTTGTCATTAAGCGGCTTTGACGTTGTGTGCCAGCCAGTTTGCTACACGCTGTTTTTGCTCATCGGTGAGCCACATCCCCAGTTTAGTTCGGCGCCAAATGGCATCATCCAATTGGGTTACCCACTCGTGATTGACCAAATAACGCAGTTCAGCTTCATACAGGCCATGACCGAAGAATTCGCCGAGATCGCTCAGTGCTTCGGCACCTTGCAGAATGATTTGACTGTTACTGCCGTAAGTACGGGTATAACGTCGCGCCACACCTTCTGGCAACCAGTTGTGACGCTGGCGCAGCAGACGGGTGTAACCATCACGGTCATAGCCTTCCAGCTCACCGCCCGGTAACTGCCCATTCTTGGTCCATGCTTTGCCTGCATCCGGGTAATACGGTACCAGCTTCTCCATCGCGTGTTCAGCCAGTTTACGATAAGTCGTCAGTTTACCGCCGAATATGGACAGCAATGGCGTCTGGCCTTGCTCATCCTGCACGTCGAGCGTGTAATCACGGGTGATCGCTTGGGGTGAATCGGACTCATCGTCACAGAGTGGGCGCACGCCAGAGTAAGTCCAGACAACATCCTCGCGGCCGAGCTGCTTTTTGAAGTGGTCGTTATAGACTTTCAACAAGTAGTTGATTTCTTGTTCGTCAATTTTGACCTCTTTCGGGTCGCCTTTATATTCAACATCGGTGGTGCCGATGATAGAAAATTCGTCATTCCACGGGATCACAAACACGATGCGGTTATCTTCGTTTTGCAGAATATAAGCCTGCGGTTCATCGTGAACGCGGGGAACCACGATATGGCTACCCTTGATCAGGCGGATGCCATAAGGCGATTTCAGTTGCAGGCCATGATCGAAGAAGTTTTTCACCCACGGACCCGTTGCGTTGACCAGACCTTTCGCACGCCATGTATGGGTTTCGCCGGTGGTAAGATCGTTGGCTTCCACCATCCAGTAACCCTTTTCACGCCATGCGCGGGTCACTTGAGTGCGGGTACGCACTTCGCCACCGTGTTTTTGCACTTCTTGTGCGTTCAGAACAACCAGACGTGCATCATCAACCCAACAGTCGGAATATTCAAAACCACGGGTGATCGACGGTTTCAATACCGAGTTTGCACCAAATTTCAGCCCCTTGCTGCTGGGTAAGCTAACACGCTTGCCTAAGTTATCGTATAGGAACAGACCAATACGGATCATCCAGGCCGGACGCAGGTGGGGTTGATGCGGCAGGCGAAAACGCATTGGGAATGCAATATGTGGAGCCAGCTTCAAGAGGACTTCACGTTCAGCCAGCGCTTCACTGACCAGACGGAACTCATAATGCTCCAGATAGCGCAAGCCACCGTGGATCAGCTTGGAGCTGGCAGACGAAGTCGCACTGGCCAAGTCTTGACCTTCCAACAGCAGGACAGAGAGTCCCCGTCCAGCAGCATCTGCCGCAATACCCGCGCCGTTAATTCCGCCGCCGATTACAATCAAGTCTTTGGTTTCCATTGCATACCCTCTGAAATGTTCGAAACAGTTCTTTAATGTTCGTTTTCGCTCAAAGATTGTAATCAAAAATTCATCAAGCGCCAACCATTAACTCAGAAAAAACATATTCACGTGATATAGCTAACAAATTTCTATCATATACATAAGATTAATAAGGATTTTGCGGGATACAAATCTGAGGGGGATTTTTACCGGGGAAGCCCCCACCAGAATTTCAGGTGGGGAAGCGTCGCGAGAGACAGAGGTGATTAGCGATTAGCACAGTTCCAGTTAGCACAATTCCAGTTTGACGCTGTGTTGCTCAATGACTTTCTGGATGCTGGGAGGGGGAGTTTTGTCCGTGAATAGGAAATCAATGAGATTCATGTTGCCGAGGTTGACCATAGCACTGCGGCCAAATTTAGAATGGTCGGCAACCAGCATGACACAACGGGAATTTTCAATAATGGCGCGTTTGGTACGGACTTCGTGGTAATCAAATTCCAGCAGGGAGCCATCACTGTCAATGCCGCTGATCCCAAGAATGCCGAAATCAAGGCGGAATTGGGAGATGAAATCCAGCGTTGCTTCACCAATAATGCCGCCATCGCGGGAGCGCACTTCACCCCCCGCCAGAATCAGCCGGAAATCTTCTTTGCCCATAAACAGGGTGGCAACATTGAGGTTGTTGGTGACAATCCGTAAATCGCGGTGGTTGAGCAGGGCATGTGCCACGGCTTCGGGGGTTGTTCCGATATCAATGAACAGGGTCGCGCCGTTCGGGATTTGGGTGGCAACTTGCTGCGCAATACGGGCTTTTTCATCTGACCACATGATCTTACGGTCATGGTAGGCGGTATTGACGGAGCTTGAGGGTAACGCGGCACCACCGTGATGACGCTGGATTTTATTTTTATCTGCCAGATCATTTAAATCACGCCGGATGGTTTGCGGGCTGACATCAAAATGTTCAACCAGCTCTTCAGTGCTGACATAACCTTGAAGGCGCACCAGCTCGATTATTGCGTCATGTCGCTGAGTTTGCTTCACGAAGTTCCCCTAATGTGTGCATGGATGGATTGTATACCCGTCATACTTCAAGCTGCCTCTTTGTTGGCTACGCTCACTCACCCCAGTTACATAGTTATCTATGCTCCCGGGGATGACTGAGAGGCTCCTGCCTCTCACCGGAGGCCAGCCTTTGGCTGGGCAAATTCGTTCCTGACGAATTTGTCGCTCCCTTGCCGCCGCGATGCAACTCGAATTATTTTGGGTATAGTTGGTTCAAATTATTTGGAATATTATTGATTTTTTTGTTTGCGCAAATTATCCCATAGTCCCATCAATAACCCGATGATTAGCCCGGCGATATGGGCGGCATTGGCGATATTTAATGAAAACAGCTTGAAATAGCCAGCCAATAGCCAGATAACAGAGAAAGCGATTAACCCTCTGGGCGCACTGATCCCACGCTTGGGCGACATTTCTCCCGTCAGCCAAACATATCCGATCAATGCGTAAACCACGCCGGACAACCCGCCGAAATGAGAACCGCTGAATAATGATTGTGCCCAATCACTGAATACTGCGGAAACTAGGGTGATTTCAAACAGTTTTCCGGTACTTATTTTTCGCTCTACCTGACTGCCAAAATACCACCACAACGCGAGATTAAAGAGGATATGGGGCAGCGAGAAATGCAGTAGGGCAGGGCTGACCCAACGCCATAACTCCAGATATTGATCACTGCCAGGCCATGCCAGCCAGTTCATGACCTCGGGCATCCCCGCGATGTCCATCCAGACATAAACGAGGATACAGAGTGCTGTTATGGTAATTGTCAGCGGACCGGACTGGTTTTTGATGTCACTCCAGTTCAGGTTATTGCGATAATTCAACGAGCCGCTGGATTTGCCGGCCTGCCAACTGGCCGCTTGATAGCGTTCATTGAGGGGATCGCGGGCAAACTGGCGCAGTTCCTGTTCAACTAAATTTAACTGGCTGTCATCCTCCAGCCACAGTTCCACCAGCAATGGCTCATTGGTCGGCTGCATGGTCAAATGAATGCCCTGCACCGCCATATAATCAATAAAGGCCTGAGCCAGTCGAGGATTGGATATTGAGGTTACATGGATCATTGCTCGTCTTATCTCTGCTTTAAATTGAAATTAATTGCACAGGAGTCCATCGCCTTGAAATTAGCGCGCTAAAGATTTACAGGGTGTGGACGGCTTGAGGATAGTCTCTTTTCCAGACCTCAAAGCCCCCATTGACGCTGTAAACGGTCTCAAAACCCATGTTGATCAGATATTGGGCGGCGCCCTGACTGCTATGGCCGTGATAGCACATCACCATGACAGGTTGGTCAAAATCCGCTTCTTGCAAGAAGTGATTGAGCGTTTCATTGGTTAAGTGGAACGCGCCTGTTACGTGGCCGGTACTGAAACTCTGTGGGTCACGGATATCAACCATCATTGCGGTTTTATTAAGCCAATGCTGGTAAGCCTGCTCAGGGTCTATCGTTTGAAAATGGTCCATAAATACTCAATGTTGTTTCTCAAATTTTCATTTCCAATATATTCATTTCTTAATGTCTGGCTGGTATGACCTGATCGCCTTTCCAATTTTTACATTGAAAAGGCGTGGAAATGTAGGCAAAAAATATCAGAAAAAGAAAAAATCAATAATAAGAGTGTTCACCGCGCTGGTGTTCAGTCAGATCTCTCACCCCTTTCAACTCAGGGAACATCTGCAACAACTGCTTCTCAATCCCTTCTTTCAGGGTGACATCGACCATGGAACAGCCGTTGCATCCACCGCCGAATTGCAGAATGGCATAACCTTCATCGGTGATCTCCATCAGACTGACACGGCCACCATGCCCGGCCAGTTGAGGGTTTATCTGCGATTGCAGGACATATTCAACCCGATCGATCAACGGGGCATCGTCATCCACTTTGCGCATTTTGGCATTCGGTGCTTTCAGTGTCAGTTGGGAACCCAGTTGGTCGGTGACAAAATCAATGACCGCTTCTTCCAGAAAAGGGGCACTGATTTCATCAATATAGGCAGAAAGTTGGGAGAATTTTAGTTCGACATCAGTGGCTTCAACAGCATCCGGTGGGCAATAGGAAACACCGCATTCAGCCGTCGGGGTTCCTGGATTAATGACAAAAACACGGATCTGCGTGCCCGGTTCTTGATTTGCCAGTAGTTTGGCAAAATGCGCTTGCGCTGCTTCAGTAATATTAATCATGTCATTTGCTCAATAGTTGACTGTTCTAGTTGGTTATAATACGCCCATTTATAAAGGAACTACAAGGTTCGGCATATTGCCCAGGCCTGTACGGAGCGGGCGCCCGCACGAATCAACAACTGTGAAGCCTCATGTAGCGTTGTGCCCGTCGTGATCACATCATCAAAAATCGCGACATGTCGATCAGTAAAATTTCCCCGCAATTGAAAGGCATGCTTAAGGTTGGTTTTCCTCTGGGCGGCAGATAAGCCCCGCTGCGAGAGTGTAGCACGTGAGCGTTGCAAAAGATCGGGCTGATGCGGGCATTGCAGCCAGCGCGACAGGGAGTGAGTCATTAATTCTATGTGATCGAAACCGCGTTGCCAGCGTTTTGTGCGGTGCAGAGGAATGCCCAGAATATGATCGGGTTTGTGCCAGCGGCCTTCACGATAGCCCTGCAACCAGTGCAGCAGGAACAAACGGGCCAGCACGGTCGCGAGTTGCGGTGTCGCATGATACTTGTATCGTCGGATAAGTTGGTTTAACGGTGGGGCGTAATCCGTAATCGCGATCAAATGTTGCCACGGAGGAGGCGATTTCAGGCAGCGGCCACAGGGAACCCCCCGCGATCCGGCAGGCAACGCGCAGCGTGGGCAAACCTGTTGCAGCCGTTTTAATTGTTGATGGCAAACATGGCAGATTCCATGATGGGCAAAGTACAAATTTTGATGGCATAGCCAACAGTATCCAACCATTGTTAGCATAGTGATCTTCCTTGGTGATAAATAAGATGAGAATAACAATGGAGAAGCTGTTTTGGCAGACCATCGGTGATGCACCTCGCGATATTGTGATGCTGCATGGATGGGGGTTGAATGCGGAAGTCTGGCGTTCAGTGGAAATGCGCTTGGCTTCGCATTTTCGCGTGCATCTGGTGGACTTGCCGGGATATGGCCGCAGTCAGCCGTATCCTGCTATGTCTCTGGCGGACATGGCGGAGGCGGTATGGCAGCAGGCACCAGAAAATGCCCTGTGGTTGGGGTGGTCTCTGGGGGGATTGGTTGCCAGTCGGATTGCACTGGATCATCCGGGACAAGTTGCGGGTTTGGTGACCGTCGCTTCCTCCCCGAAATTCAGTACCGATGGCGATTGGCCGGGGATTAAGCCGGAGGTTTTGCGTGCATTTGAACATCAATTAAGTGCAGATTTTCAGAAAACCGTCGAACGTTTTCTGGCCTTACAGACATTGGGAACCGAAAGCGCCCGTCAGGACGCCCGTGTCCTGAAATCGGTGATTTTGAACCAGCCGATGCCAACGGTGGAGGTACTCAATGCGGGTTTGGAAATCCTACGCACCGATGATTTAAGGGCAGAACTGTCACAACTCCCATTACCGTTCCTGCGTCTTTATGGTTACCTTGATGGTTTAGTGCCCCGTAAAATTGCTGCGCAGCTTGACAGTGATTGGCCGAATACCCGTTCCATTATTATGCGACATGCGGCCCATGCCCCCTTTATTTCCCATCCTGATGAATTTGTGGAAGTATTAACGGACTTTGCTTGCGGTATGGAATGGTAATTAGTGCTAAAAGTTACCCATAACATAAAAAATTATGGGTAATAAAAAATATTATTTGACGGGATAAACTTCGGTCACAATTTCAGGTGTATAAACAATAGTATCGAGAACCGGGCAATGATTTTCGACAAACGTAATAAAATCCCGGATCTCTTGTTCAGTATTATCAGCTTTAACATAAAATTTGGAGGTAATTTTGGAAAATCCCAGCTTGGCGTTTTTATTTTTGCCAGTGAAGCCATCGGTATCCAATTCTCCTTCCACGTTAACCTGAATATCGATCAAATTGATTTTATGCTTGCGGGCAAAACTTTTTGCGACAATACACTGACATGCACCCAACGTGGACAGTAATGCTTCCACTGGATTCATCGCTTCATCCGTTCCACCCAGATTTTTCGGCTCGTCTACGTGAAAAGTAAAACCCCGTGATGAACATTTCATTTTTAGATTGCCAGCCGATTCAACGGTTGCCGTAAATAACGCTTTAGGCATATTAGTATCCTTAGGTTATTAATAATGAAAGAAATGCAAATGAGATAATAAGGAACTGTTTTTTATTTTTCAATATTCATGAAACTAATAAAACTATGTCTTGTTACTGGGTTGGTTGACTATATCAGCTAAAAGATTAAGGTATTCATCCAGCGAGAGCATTGCAAGTTAAGATAGGCAACATTCACTCACTGCTTTGTTGATAAGGATTGAGGTTATGCTATCAAATATTCCGTCTGCCCCGACGAGGTTTATCCAGCAATATAAACATGCTACCAGTGAATTAAACTTTCTTTACAATGTATCAACGGAGTGGCACCAGCATCCCTGTATTCAACTCAGCCTCTCTCTACATGCCCATGAGTTGTTGGCCCTGTCCATACAGGATGAGACTCACTCTACACAGGGTTTTCTGATCCGTTCCAACGTCATGCACAAGATGGATTCCGCCAATACCTGTAGCATGACATTGCTTATTGAACCGATTGATCAACACTACCATTTATTCAGCCATCTCACAGAGAATCTGTCCGTCATTTTGCTGGCGCATGATGAGATTGCGGCAGTCACAGATTATCTGGTTAAGTCGTTTCTTGGTGGTGAAGAACCCGACATGTTCACGGTTTATTTGCTACTTAGCCCACACCTGCCATGCCACTGTCAATTTGATCAACGTATTTTGAAAGCGGTTTCGTTTATCGAATCGCTATCAGTAAAGCGGATTTCATCCCGTCAAGTGGCGGATAAAATTTACCTTTCTGAAAGTCGTTTTTTACATCTTTTCCGCGAACAACTGGGAATCAACTTTCGGGCTTATTTGCTATGGTTACGCTTAAGTGATGCGATTGAAGAAATTCATATGACCGATTCCTTAACTTTGATCGCAAATAACTGTGGTTTTTCTGACACCGCTCATTTTAGCCGGACCTGCAAAATGGCTTATGGAATACGTCCCTCCGATCTTAAGCATATTATTCAACAAAATTTACCGTTCAGATGTAATACGCCCCTGTGCTGCCATAACATCAATCAACAGACAATACATGGTCTGGTCGAGAGGGAAAATAATCATGAAAAAGAGGTCAATCCCCAGATTATGCAGGCGATAAATTTGACCTAGACAACCACAGGATCAAAATCAGTGTCAGGAAAATAAAACCAAACAGCCAGAAAATTTCGTTAGCGGCCAAAATTAAACTTTGGTGAGTGATCTTCTTTGCCAGAAAAATAGTGGCCTGTAAGTCAGATAACCCTAATAGCTTGATATCCTGATAAGCCAAATCGACAAGAACGTTATTTTGTGTGATGTTCTCAGTGAGCTGAGAATGATGAACTGCTTCGCGTCGAACCCATAACGTATTGGTTAACGATGCTCCTATCGATATCGCCAGTGTTCTAAAAAAGTTAAACAGACTTCCGGCTGAGGCCACTTTCTCTTGGGGAATATCAGATAAAATAATCACATTGAGTGGCATAATAAAACAGGCAATCGCTATCCCTTGTACAAACTGTGGCCATGCTGCACTGGAAAAATCCATGCCAGGTTCAAAAGTATACGCTCGCCAAAAAAAGCAGAAAGCAAAGACCAAAAAACTCAGGGTCACTATATAACGCATATCAATTTTAGCCCCAAACCGGCCAATGACCGGGGCTAGAAAAATAGGGAGAATGCCGAGAGGTGCCAATGCTAGCCCAGCCCATGTCGCGGTATAGCCAAAAACCATCTGTAACAACTGAGGCTGTAAGACCAGAGTACCAATATGCAGCAAAAACGCCAAACTAATACAAAGGGTACCCACCGTAAAATTCCGGGATTTAAACAGCGATAAATCTACAATCGGGTTATCATCAGTCAGCTCCCAAATAATAAACAGGGTAATCCCCACCATTGCAACAATAGCCAGCGTGATGATCTCATTGGAATTAAACCAATCAAGTTCCTTTCCTCTGTCTAACATGAGTTGCAGGCAACCAATACCGACAATGAGAAGCACTAAGCCCACTTTATCAACCGGAATAACCTCAGTTTTTGTTTCCCGTTTATTTAATAGCAAGTAAGTAATAAAAATAGCCGCCAGACCGATGGGAACATTGATCAAGAAAATCCATCCCCAGTGATAGTTATCACTAATCCATCCACCGAGGATCGGGCCACAAACCGGTGCAATAATGACGGTCATAGACCAGATGGCCAAAGCCATACTGTGTTGGTTCTTGGGAAAGTTTGCTAACAGTAAACTTTGCGATAAAGGTATGATTGGGCCTGCAACCGCACCTTGCATAATCCGGGTAATAATCAGCATTTCAAGGCTGTTGGATATGCCACATAGCCAGGAAGCAACGATAAAAAGCAGGGTCGAAATGATAAACAGCCGGACTTCACCCACCCGTTTTGCCAACCAGCCCGTCAACGGGATAGAGATTGCATTAGCAACCCCAAATGACGTGATCACCCAAGTGCCTTGTGACACGGATGAACCAAGATCACCGGCAATGGTTGACAAGGCGACGTTAGCAATCGTCAAATCCAATATTTGCAGAAAAGCGATAATCGCCAGAGACAGAATGAGCCACCCGCGTTGACTGGCTGATAAAGATTCCATAGCGGTGTGCCCCTCAATTTTCATGACTTGCGTTGCTTTTTATGATTTGTGCAATGATTTCATCTATCTCATGATGATCGAATGAAAGAACATCAGTCTGATAAATAATCCGTTGTGGATTTTTGTTAGCGAGAGTTGACCCTGTTGTTTCTCTGGTATCCACCGTTGCGTGCATAGATAAACCGATGCGCAATGGATTGAGGGCAATTTGTTTTGGATCCAGTTCAATACGTACCGGGAGACGCTGCACCACTTTAATCCAATTACCTGTCGCATTCTGCGCGGGGAGGATAGAGAAAGCGCTGCCGGTTCCCATATCCATCCCGGTAATACGCCCCTGATAAGTCACACTATCGCCATAAAAATCGCTGATTAACTTGACGGACTGCCCCAGACGCATATCCGTGAACTGGACTTCTTTAAAATTCGCTTCAACCCATATTTGGTCAGCGGGGACGATAATCATCAATGGCGTAGATTGATTGATTTGAGCGCCAACTTGGACACTACGGCGTGATACATACCCACTTACCGGCGCGTAAATTTTGGTACGTTGTAAAGACAACCAAGCCTCACGTAAATGGGATGCCTCCTTTTCTATCTTCGGCAGCTTGTTGAGTGGTGTGCCCATCACCAAAGCCTGATTGATTTTATACTGCTGCATGGCGACTTTTAAATCTGCCTTGGCAATCTCAACGGCTTTACGGGAATGATCCAGCTCTTCAGCCGTAATGACATTGGCCTTACCTAGTTTTTCCCGTCGCGCCAGATTACTTTTTAACTTGTCTAAGGTAAGTTGTTTTAATTCCACATTGGCGAGTAGTTTGGGGTTACTGAGGATAATTTCTTGTGTTTCACGCACTGCCTGAGCCAATGCGTGCTGACTTTTTTCGAAGGCATTCTCAGCATCAGCACTATCCAAGGTTAACAGGAGATCTCCTTGTTGAACAAAATCGGTATTATCAACATAAATATTTTGCACACTGCCGTGGGTTTGTGACATGACTTGAATCTGATTACCGACAACATAAGCATTATCTGTTGCTTGATAGAAGCGTAATACGGTGTACCAGTAAAATAGATAAGCGAAACCAACGAACAAAAAAAGTAATACAACAACAGAAAGTATTATCTTACGTTTTTTCTTATTATTTTTTCCGTGTGGTTTTTCAGGCATTTTTTCAGTTTGACTGTTTTCCATGTTCCACTCCGAGTAATTGAATTAATAAGTACATCCAAAAAATTATTCTGATCTGCCATTGTCAGATAGCCGTATTTACCCTATTACAGGCTTACCACTCTTCTCTGGTGTTAAAGGTGTTCGATATATTGACTTTATAACTTAATGATGTGATTGGATTGAATAATCTGGCTGAATTGGATGGCGGAGAATGTTGTGATGGTTTGTTGTTGTAGGAAAGGATGTGACTAAAAACAAGCAGAAAGCGTGCAGAAAAAGCATCTGAAGATAGTTGAGTTGGAAAGTTTTTTGGCAATCCTTGCAATAATAACGAGGAAATCCGGCTTTACTTGTTCCGTGTTTGCGTACTGGTTCGGTTTGGTGACAATACCGACAAGCCACTTCTATCGTCACCGTCATTTTGAGACTCCTTTAAAAAAGAATAAGAACACCATAAGCATCTGGGAAGATAGAACATTATAAAAATAAAACTAAGCATATGATGTATATGCTTAGTCACATAATTTTTCATTTTTTACATACTTTTGGGGGGCACTTATCGATTTTTTATAACAAGTAATATATCCATTTTCTTTTAATTTTAAATCACCGTACCAATATAAAGGGAAACTAATTACAAAACCTAAAATACCCAAAAATGTAAAAAATTTAAAAATTGAATTATTGTTCTTTGGTAGCTTTAAAAAAAACAAATAATAAAACATAGAAGTGCAAAAATAAAATATTAAAGGATAAAAAACCAATACTGCAAACATCCTCCACGAAAAAACAATAACATCCGAAACATTATAAATCAATAAAAATTCATCAACAGCAAAAAAGAGCGCCGCATTTATTATTAAAAATAAAAAAAACATACTAATTGCTAAAATTAATTTATTTTTACTATCCATTCCGGCCTCTTTATTATTTCCAACACAATTATGATAAATTAATATTATTTTATTCGTGGATAAGGATAACCAAATGGTTGTTTACGATAATCCAGTTTATCAGCCTCAGCCAGTTCCTTTTCACGCATGTAGTTTATCAGTTTTTTGCTAATTTTATAACGGTCATCAAGCTCAGATAGTACCCAAGTCGTAAAAAGTCCAACAGCTAACGCCACAACAGCGACACCTAAAGCAAAAGCTCCTGCTCCCAAAGCAATAGTAGCACCAACAACAACCCCAAGGCCAACCAAAGCTCCAACAGCAGTTTTTGCTACATCCATCGTAATATTCCCAAAAAAATCATAAATATCATTCTCATCTCTAAATAAAAGCTCCGCTGATCTATACAGAGCTGAAACAATAATAACTCTTCTAGATACTGTAGCTATTCCCTCTCGCATTGCTTGTGTTCCTATGCCGATATCTATCACCTTCCAATGATCTGCCCTATATTTTGTAGCGGTTAAAAACCTTCTGACTCCAGCATGTCCCGTAAGCTTGACCATTCTATTTCCATATCGATTGACATATTCAGTTACTCTTACGCCAAAATTACTACTTAATTCATTTGCTAATCGCATAAAAGCATAACTATCCAATACATTACCTGCATACGTTGTTACAGTATCTGCAACTGAAAATAGACTATCTTTCCATGATGAATTCGGATTACTTCCACAAGAATATTTTACAGCATCAACCAAATCACTATGAGTTAACACGACATAATATTCTTCATCATCACACATTTTTTTCACAACGTCAGATAACGCATTGGAATATTTTCTTTCAATTTCAGAAAAGTTTTTCCTTCTATAATCTTTCGTATAAGATAGTGGTTTTATTGTTCCATTATCAACCACCATAAATTGATCAATAAACGCTTCTTCAAAATCCCTTCTACTCATTCCAATATCTCCATAAAAAATAGATAATTTAATGTGTTAATTATTTTGATTCTAATGTTAAAATTCGACCATCAGAAGTACGCATATTTACTCCATCGATTTTTGATGATGGCATAAGCTGAAAGCAAAATCTCATCATTACAGCCAACTTATCTTCTAACCTTATGGGATTATTAGCGAGAAATTCACTTATTCTTTCAATTAATTCATCTTTATTATCCATACGAAATACCTATTCATATCAAAAACACCAAAAAAGAACATTTTTATATAAAAAATATTTAAATTAATCAAATGACAATAACATCTTAAAATTAAAAATAACCTATTTATAAAGAATGAATGTAAATTAACAGAATTTTATTTACTCCAATCAAAAATCATGAATCATATAAAACACTCTTAACCTCTAAAAAACTAGTAACAAGCTAAGCGCAGATAAGATTAAACAGCTCCGCACTTAACCATTAATAAAAAGTTTTAAAAAACAGTTACATACTAGGCCCATAGCTGCGACCAGGGCGCGAGCATACTTTTTTAAAGTCTCTTGAATGAAGGCGAATGACATGATCTAATCAGCTTTATTTTCCTCTTCATGACTCACCTATGACTCTCATTGAACATTTATCCGTTGTGAAAGAAACCCGCTCTGATATCAATCGCCAGTATGATTTGGTTGATGTTATTTTCCTCGTTGTCAGTGCCATTATGGCAGGAGCCGAGGGGTGGCAAGACATTGAGACTTATGGCCGGGCTAAAATTAAGTGGTTGAGAGAATACCGCGCCTTTCCTCACGGGATCCCCCGCCGACATACGATTGCGAGAATACTCCGGGCTATCGAGCTGGATCCGTTACTGGAAGCGTTGCTGAACTGGGTCAATGAACAGCGTGAGCTGGACGGAAAACCGATCATTGCCTTTGACGGAAAAGTCCTGAGACGGGCTTACCGGAATGAAAAGAAAAATGCGGTCCAGCTGGTCACTGCCTATGATACCGAACGGGGATTGGTATTGAGCCAGAAAGCCACGACCACCAAAAAGGGTGAAATCCGTGTCGTTTGTCCAGGTAAAGAAAAATCAGCCTAAGCTATGGGCGGCTATCCAGTCACAATTTCAGGCGGTGTTTGATGCGGGTAAAGAAAAGATTGTCACCGAAGTTAAGCAAGAAGCGCATGGACGTAAGGAAGAACGCTATGTTTTCCAGCTTAAACCTCAATTTTCCCCCGAAATGGCAGAAAAATGGCCGACAATTCGCAGTATCATTGCGGTTGAACGGCATCGGTCAGAAAAGGGTAAAGGCACGGTAGATACGTCCTACTATATTAGCTCGCTTTCTCCCCGGCACAAATTATTAGGACACTACATTCGCCAGCATTGGCGGATTGAAAATAGCCAACATTATATTCTTGATGTGGTTTTTAAAGAAGATGATCCACGTATTGTACTGGACGGCGCCATTGAAAATTTGGCGTTATTCCGGCGCATCGTGTTGAATATGGTCAAACAATGTGACTGTGGTGCTCCCAGCCAAAGAAATAAACTTAAAAAAGCAGGCTGGAGTGATGATTATCGTGCACAAGTGTTCTTTGGATAGATATTAACCAAAGTATGCTCGCGCCCTGACGTTATCCCAACATCAGAAACTAACATGATTTATTTATGGTTTCTGATGTTGGGGCTGATTCAATCATTGATAATCTAATTTTAGTCATGCTTTCAATAATGAGATATTGTGATAAACACTCCTTTTTGTTATTGGTGAATGATGGCTGGGTTCAAGTAATAAGTGTAAAATGGACGGAATAAAAAACCGTGATGTTTCCAGTTATATAAACGAAATAATTAGTGTCCTAAGAAGAAGAGGGAATTACAATGTATATAAAAATTATTTTTTTATTTTAACTCTATTGTCTTTTAATGTTTTTGCTTCTGAATGGTCTAGTGAATTTAGGTGTTTTACTTCTGATAATAAAAAACCAATAAATGTAAAGCTGGTTAATGTTTATTCAGGAAAAGATAATGTCAGTCTTAGCTATGTTAAGTATGAGAAGTCTCCTGTTTCTATACCGATTTTTCTCGTTAAAGATGAATCTGAAATATTAAGTGAGGATCGACCATATGTGAATACGACGGTATGGAATGAGATAGTTAAAGGAGAAATAAATGGAGCCTATACTGTTATTTCACAGGGGGCAAGGGTATATGGTTTAACATATATAAATAAAAAAGGAAAACAATTCGATTTTGAAGAGAATACGGATGCCTATGACGTAGAAAAAAAAGACTGTATTTGGAACTAACTCATGTAAATGAAATTTCAAAATTGTAGGACACTTCCTTACTCCCCACACTGCGGGGAGTAAGGAAGCTCGGAATTTCAGTGTGTCACTATTATGAAAATTTATTTACGGGGTCACGATTTAATTACCGTAAGTAACTCTTTTGGTATGTTACTATCCCCAGTCTATTAATATCGAAAAATATTGTCTCAGCTAATAAGGAAGAAACCTTGATTTTGCAGTTTGGCTGCAATGGAAAAAATTATTTTTTATGTGGCTATTTTTTGTTTAATCTTGAGTGGGATACTTTGGATTACGTCATGATTTTTATTGCCAAGCTCCAATATAGAATAAAAAATCACTTGCTAATAAGGAATTTAATTTGAAAATTCAAGTAAAAAAAGAACATATCATCTTTATTTCCTTCATCACCGTTTTCTTGGCCCAGCTAGGTATTTCGATGTATTTACCTGCACTGCCATTGATTGTTGACACGTTATCTAGCCAGCAACAGGATATTGCCTTGTCTTTCCCGGCATTTTTAATTGGTATGGCCGCATTGATGCTGATTTGGGGAAGTTTGAGTGAAAAGTATGGTAGAAAAACGGTGATTTTAATTGCCATACTCTTTTATTCACTGTGCAGTTTCTGTATACCAATGGTCAGTAACGCGGAAATGTTCATTTTCCTCCGTTTCCTGCAAGGCGCTGGGGCGGGAGGAATGACAGTTCTGTCTCGTGTATTAATCAAAGATAATTTTAGCGGTGATCAGTTAACAAAAAGTCTGGCATGGCTTTCGATTTCGTTTGTTATTTCCGTAGGAATCGGGCAATTTCTTGGGGCAGCCGTAACAAAATTTTTGGGCTGGCAGGCTATCTTTTTCAGTCTGGCTATTGCTACGCTGGTATTGTCTCTATTTTTTTCTTATATCACGTTGCCTAACGTTCAGTCAGCACCTTCTTCCCTTTCTTCTAAACTCAATTACGTCAAAGTCGTGCGATGTCGTCGGTTTCTCTTGCCTGCGCTGGCGGGAGGATTGGGATATGGTGTCGTCGTTACATTCAATACCAATGCGCCATTTATTTTTCAAACTGCTTTGCAATGGAGTGCTTATGAATATGGTTTATTGGGATGGCCGATTACCATTGCCTATTTTTTGGGTGCCTTGATAGTTGGTCGCTATGTTGTCAAAAAAGGTCGTCAGTTAATCATTTTTATTGGCTTGGGAATATTGTTGTTCGGCTGTTCTGCGATGTTATTGGGGGGAATATTTTATCTTGCATGGCTGCTTTGGCTGCCGTATTGCATTGCCCTTGTCGGAGTGGCGATTATCTACCCTATCAGTATGTCGGTTGCTATTGAGAAATCCCCTGTTGGCGGGGCTTATCCGGTTGCGTTGTGTGGTTTTATTCATCAAGTGATGGCGGCTATGATTGGCGCTATTGCCAGTACATTGCCGAGTCACTACCCCTGGATGACCGTCGTCTTAATACTTTGCCTGGCTGTAGGGGGGCTAACCTGCGCTATTTACTCTGATTTGGTAAAAAATAGAATTGATTGAGTCGTCATTTGTTCAAAGAAAATTGTTTAAAGAAAAGCTGCCCGTTTAATCAAATGCATAAAGCGGGCAATCCTCTATTTTTCACGGTGTTATTTTTTCACCGCAAGCTGATACGCCTTAGTGTCACATTTCTGGGTTTC
Source organism: Xenorhabdus beddingii (assembly GCF_002127545.1). Taxonomy (GTDB): domain Bacteria; phylum Pseudomonadota; class Gammaproteobacteria; order Enterobacterales; family Enterobacteriaceae; genus Xenorhabdus; species Xenorhabdus beddingii. Next base: position 31,643 of record NZ_MUBK01000008.1, on the reverse strand, counting down.
CGGGCACTGCTTGCAGCCACCGCTGAGGCAGGAGGAAGTATCCACTTCCTCCAGTTTACCCATTGTGACAAGCTGCTTGAGCATCGCCTCTACCATTGGCAGCGGCGCTGAAAACTGATGGCTTAATGACTGTGCATCAGTGCGCCCTTTGAGGGCAACGGTATTTCTGATGTTCAGCAGGCTAATCAATTTATGGCTCCTACTAATGACAGTTGTCGTTTGAACATTCGCAGTGACGGTCAGCGGTACTATTGAACGTGACGGTCACTCTGCTGCGTGCGCGGCGTAAGCCGATAAAGACCAGTACGTTAAACAGGATCACGGCCAAAATGGTGATCAGGCTGCTTGCCGGGTGAGCAGAAAATGTGGTGGCCTGATAAAACAGTGCGGCCAGTGAATAGGCGACGTTCAATCCCCACAGGATGGAGAACAGCATCCAGCCACGGCTGGTTTCGCGTGCAATGGCTCCCATAACGGAAACACAGGGCACGTATAGCAGCACGAAGATGAGGTAGCTGTAAGCGGAAATGGCAGAGCCAAATTTGGCGCTCATGGTTCCCATCGAACCCCGATCCATATTGCCATCACCTTTGCTGGCCTCTATCGGGTTGGAAAGTGCACTCAAGGTAAAGGTTTCTTTCAGGCTGTCCCAAGTTTCTCCAAGCGAATCTTTTAATTGAGCCAGTAAATTGAATTCATCAGGATTGAATGGCTCTTGGGTGATGTTTTCTGCGGTGTACAGGGTATTCAGCGTCCCGACAACCACCTCTTTTGCCATTGCTCCGGTAATCAGCCCGACCGTGGCCTGCCAGTTATCGGCATGCACTCCGATAGGCTGTAATACAGGCGTGAGCACTTTACTGACGGAAGCCAGGGCTGACTGGTTAATGTTATCCACGGCTTTACCTGAGAAGGAGAAGCTATTCAGGGCACCGATAAACATACTGGCGGCGACAATGACTTTCCCCGCACGGATCACAAAACCTTTCAGTCGTTGCCAGGTCTGGAGCAGCAGGGTTTTGGTGTGTGGAACATGGTAGACCGGCAGTTCCATCACAAAGGGCGAGGCTTCACCCCGCATTATCGTGTATTTGAGCAGCAGGCCCGTGAGGATGGCGATGGCAATCCCCAAGAGATACAGGGAGAAAACGATGCTTGCCCCATTTTTGCCAAAGAAAGCCGCCGCAAAGACCGCAAAGATCGCCAGCCTTGCCCCGCAGGACATAAACGGCGCCATCATGATGGTGATCAGGCGCTCACGGGGGGCATCCAGTGTTCTTGACCCCATCACGGCAGGCACATTACAGCCAAATCCCACAATCAAGGGGACGAAAGATTTACCCGGCAATCCCATGGACTGCATCAACCGATCCATAACAAATGCGGCTCGCGCCATGTAGCCTGAATCTTCAAGGAAGGAAAGGAACAGGTACATCATGCCAATTTGGGGAACCAGCGGCAGTACCGTGTTGATGCCCCCGCCAATGCCTTGGGCAAGGAATACCGTCAACCAATTTGGAAAGTGGAGGGTATGACCCAGCCACTGCATCCCATCAATGAAAATGGCCGCCGAAGCGCCTTCGAAGATGGGTTGTAAGGCACCACCAATATTGATGGCCAGCACAAACATCAGGTACATGACAAACAGGAAGACAGGCACACCCAACCAGCGGTTCAGGATAACGGTATCCAGTATCTGGGTCAGTTTGTTCGGTATGGCTGATCGGGTATCAATGACGGTCAGGCAAAGTTCACTAATCGCTTGGTAACGGGCGCCGGCAATGATCAGGTCGGGTTCTTCAATTTGCTGTTGTTGCAGGCGTGCCTTGCTTTCAGCCAACTGCCCCTGCGTCAGGCCGGAAATATCACGGCTGTAAATATCACCTTCCAGCACTTGCAAAGTGAGCCAGCGACGCTGTTGTGGGTTGAATGTCCCGGTCATCTGGCTGGAAAGGTGCCTGACTTCCTGCAATAGGGCATCAGGGTATTCAATTTGCACCGTCTCCGATTTTTTCGGCCAATTTTTAGGGTAATGGTCGATGGCTTTTTTCAGTGCATCGATTCCGGTGGCGCGGGTAGAAACCAGCGGGATCACCGGACAGCCAAGGCGTTGTTCCAGTGCTGCAATATCAATATTGATACGTTGATTTTGGGCAATATCCAGCATGTTCAGCGCAATGATGCAGGGAATACCCAGTTCAATCAATTGCAGTGAGAGATAAAGATTACGCTCCAGATTCGAGGCATCGACGACATTGATCAACATATCGGCTTCACCACTGAGGATGTAGTGGCAAGCAATTTGCTCATCAATGGAGGTCTGTTCAGAAATGGTCGTCAGGGAATACGTGCCGGGAAGATCGACCAGATCGACCTGATGGTCATGGGTGGTAAAATGGCCCGTCTTGCGTTCTACCGTGACGCCAGCCCAGTTTCCCACCCGTTGTCGGGAACCGGTAAGCTGGTTAAAAAGCGTCGTTTTGCCGGCATTGGGATTACCGATCAAACCTAGGGTTAATTGTTTCATCATACTTTCTGCCAAATTAGGAGGCGACTTCTTACTCTAGTTGTACTTTCGTATAGTTGTACTTTCGTAAAAATAGCTTGGGGTAAAAATATTGGGGTGATGATTGTTCTGAACCACATCTACTCAGCGTTTTGTTAGTTCAAATCTTCATGCAATATAAGAAAGGCCAGATCTTGCTTACGAAGAGTCAGGTTGACCCGGCGTGTTTCGATTTGTATTGGATCGCCTAATGGCGCGAAGCGAATGACCTCAAATGTTGAACCCGGCAACATACCGAGGGACAATAATTTCTGGCGATAAGCGGGGCTAATCTCTGGAGAAAATCCCAGAATTTTATATCTATGTTCTGGAATAAGAACCATATAACTCTCCATTCGAAGTGAAAAAATAAGTGATTATAAGAATTATTATCCTCAATAAAGGGGAATTCACAAGAAAAAAGTGCGGTAATTTCTCTGAATTTTGATTGTGAATGATAATAATACGTAAATGCGATACGGATTATTTACACGGGTTAATGCGGGAACAATTTGATATTAATCAAATTAATGATGATTTTATTGAAAAATAAATGGCTGGCAGGGTTGTTTAATATTCTGAAAAATTTCTTTATTAATAAGCTCTGTCAATAAACAGGGTTGATTGGTTTTTATTTCTTTATTCATTTCATCAATAATGGGGGTGACGTATAAATATCTTTTTACCGGGAAATAATATCCTTTTACCGAAAAAAATAATGTCTTTTCAGCGAGAAGCGGCAAGGGAATTTATTTTCCATTGAACCTGAACTGGCGCAATTACGCCAGTTCAGGGGATTATTTTACGTCAATTATCGTTTTTATTAATTAACGTTTTTTACCGAATGCAGCGGCCAAGGCATCACTCATGGCGCTGTTGGTGACAGGTGCAGACCCTGAACGCGAAGCGGGGCGGTTTCTGCCATTGCCGTTGCGATGATTGCGGCTCTGGTCATTGCGCTCCTGACGGTTGCCACTTTGGGACCCCCGGCGTGCCTGTGTTTCACCAGGTTGTTCATCAAGACGCATGGTCAGTGCAATACGTTTGCGGTTCAGGTCAACATCCATCACTTTCACTTTGACAATATCGCCGGTTTTCACCACCGTATGGGGATTTTCCACGAAACGATCGGACAGGGAAGAGATATGCACCAAACCATCCTGATGGACACCGATGTCCACGAATGCACCGAAATTGGTCACATTGGTCACGGTGCCTTCCAGAATCATGCCGGTTTGCAGGTCATTCATGGTTTCAACGCCATCGGCAAATGTGGCTGTCTTGAATTCAGGGCGGGGATCGCGGCCCGGTTTTTCCAACTCTTTCAGAATATCGGTGACAGTCGGGATACCAAATTTTTCCGTCGTGAAATCCTGTGCGCTCAAGTTGCGCAGGCTGGCAGGGTTGCCCATCAGTTCAGGCAGGGATTGCCCGGTTGTGGTCAGGATCTTCTCAACCACCGGATAGGTTTCCGGGTGAACCGTTGACGCATCCAGTGGGTTGTCGCCTTGGTTGATGCGCAGGAAGCCCGCACATTGCAGGAAGGCTTTCGGCCCCAGACGGCTGACTTTCAAAAGTTGGTTACGGTTGCCGAAACGACCGTTTTCGTCGCGCCAGTTAACGATATTTTGGGCCACGGAACGGCTCAGTCCGGCAACACGTGTCAGCAAAGCGACGGAAGCGGTGTTCAGGTCAACGCCGACGCCGTTTACACAGTCTTCAACCACGTTGTCCAGTTTTTTGGCAAGCTGGGTCTGGCTGACATCATGTTGGTACTGACCCACACCAATGGATTTGGGTTCGATTTTCACCAGCTCTGCCAGCGGATCTTGCAGACGACGGGCGATGGAGACCGCGCCACGCAGGGAAACATCCAAATCAGGGAATTCTTGTGCCGCCAGTTCAGAGGCAGAATAGACTGAGGCGCCTGCTTCGCTGACCACCACTTTCTGGGCGGTCACGTCAGGATACTGTTTTTGGACGTTGGCAAAGAAACGCTCTGTTTCACGGGATGCTGTCCCATTGCCAATGGCGACCAGTTCGACCTGATGCCGGGTGCACAGGGCTGCGACAGCCGCTGCCGCTTTGTTTTCCTGCCCGGTGTGGGGATAAATGGTATCGGTGGCGATAAGTTTACCGGTGGCGTCAACCACGGCGACTTTTACCCCGGTACGCAAGCCCGGGTCCAGACCCATCGTTGCGCGCATCCCCGCCGGTGCCGCCATCAGCAGGTCATGCAGGTTACGGGCGAAGACGTTGATGGCTTCGTCTTCGGCTTTCTCGCGCAGCGTGCCCATCAGTTCAGTTTCCAGATGCAGCAACACTTTGATGCGCCATGTCCAGCTCACCACGGCTTTGCGCCAACGGTCTGCCGGTGCGTTGTTCAGGCGCAGATTAAGGTGATCGGTAATAATTTGCTCGCAATAGCTCTCTTTCGGCGCTTCCTCAAATTGAGGGTCGGCATTCAGAGACAATTGCAGGATACCTTCATTGCGTCCACGGTACATGGCGAGGGCGCGGTGAGAGGGCACTGTGGCGATAGCTTCGTGATGATCGAAATAATCACTGAATTTAGCGCCTTCTTCCTCTTTGCCTTCGGTCACTTTGGCGACCAGATGGGCATTTTTCCACAGATATTCACGCACTTTCGCCAGCAGGGTGGCATCTTCGGCGAAACGCTCCATCAGGATATAACGCGCGCCATCCAGTGCCGCCTTAGCATCCGCGACGCCTTTGTCGGCATCAACGTAGGCCACCGCCGCCGATTCAGGCTCTTGCTGCGGATCTTGCCACAGCAGATCGGCCAGAGGCTCTAATCCGGCTTCAATGGCAATCTGCCCACGGGTACGGCGTTTAGGCTTATAAGGCAGGTACAGGTCTTCCAGTTCGGTTTTGCTCTGCGTGGCATTAATGGCTTCAGCAAGCTCAACGGTTAACTTTCCCTGCTCCTCAATAGATTTCAGAATAGTCTGACGACGGCTGGACAGTTCGCGCAGATAACCGAGGCGGTTTTCGAGCTGGCGGAGCTGCGTATCATCCAGGCCACCGGTGGCCTCCTTACGGTAACGGGCGATGAAAGGAACCGTATTCCCTTCATCAAGCAGAGTAATGGCAGCTAGGACTTGCTGTGGCTGAGCCTGTAGCTCACCGGCAATGATTCGACTTAAAGATTCATTCATGGTCTGTTTTCTTCAACTTTCTTAGCGCCTGTAGATATCATTGGATATCATCAGGCAGAGCCGGATCGGATCAAATTTCATCTGAAACAATATCGGCATGGTTCAAATGGCTCCATTTATACGTGCTGAGCGCGATAATTTCCAGTTTAGCGCGTTATTTAGGTCATGTTGCGACAGAATTCATCGAATATCTTCTGGGTTGAGATATAGTACTCCGCCATTAATCATCTTTTCTCAAGTGAGTTTTTTCATGGCCAAGAGTAACTACATCACCAGAGAAGGTTGGCACGCGCTTGATCAGGAACTGAAATATCTCTGGAAAGTTGAACGACCTAACGTCACTCAGGCTGTTTCAGATGCGGCTGCATTGGGGGATCGTTCGGAGAACGCAGAGTACATTTATGGTAAAAAAAGGTTAAGGGAAATTGACCGTCGAGTGCGGTTCTTGTCCAAGCGTCTGGATGTGCTGCAAATTGTCGACCCAGACCCACGACAAGAAGGAAGAGTCTTTTTCGGGGCATGGGTGAAAGTCGAAAACGAAAATGAAGAAGAACATATTTTTCGGCTGGTGGGGTCGGATGAATTTGACCCGGCCAAGAAGTGGATTTCCATTGACTCTCCAGTGGCAAGGGCGTTGCTTGGCAAGCAGACGGATGATGAGGTGACCGTCATGACGCCCAATGGCATTGCGACATACTGGATACTGAAAATCAGCTACCAGCCTTTGGCGTAAATCACACTTTTAGCATAAATCGCACTGACTCGGTGAGGCAAAGAGGAGAACAGGGAGAGAAAACCTAACCATAAGCAATTATTGTCAATGTCATTAATGGCCTTAAAATACATGCAATTAGTTTCTATACCCAATGGACTTCAAAATGCAGCCAAAAAAGCAGCAGTTAGAAAGACGACGAGTATATCTATTTATGGGTTTTCTGTGAGAGTCATGGATATTGCGGGCATGGAGCATCTTGGGAGCTGAAACATGCAAGAGAGTTATAAGATCCTTGTTGTTGATGATGATATGCGCTTAAGAGTGTTATTGGAGCGTTATTTATCTGAGCAGGGATTTCAAGTTCGTAGCGCAGCAAATGCAGAACAGATGGATCGATTGTTGACCAGAGAGTCTATTCAGTTGATTGTTTTGGATTTGATGTTACCGGGCGAAGATGGATTATCTGTCTGCCGAAGATTGAGAAGCCAGAATAATCCGATTCCGATCATCATGGTTTCCGCAAAAGGGGAAGAGGTTGATCGCATTGTTGGCCTTGAAATCGGCGCTGATGACTATCTCGCCAAGCCTTTTAACCCTCGTGAATTGCTGGCACGTATGCGCGCTGTCCTGCGCCGCCAGACCAATGAATTGCCGGGAGCACCGACAGCGGATGATGCGATCATTAAGTTTGGAAAATTTAAACTTGATCTCGGAACACGTGAAATGTTCCATCAGGATGAATTGTTGCCTTTGACCAGCGGAGAATTTTCCGTACTGAAAGTCCTGGTTTCCCATCCTCGTGAGCCATTATCACGGGATAAACTGATGAGTCTGGCGCGTGGACGGGAATATGGCGCAATGGAGCGCTCCATTGATGTACAAATTTCCCGTCTGCGTCGATTGATTGAAGAAGAGCCGGCTCATCCCCGCTATATCCAGACGGTTTGGGGATTGGGATACGTTTTTGTGCCTGATGGAAGCAAGGTATGAAAAGGTTTTGGCTTTCGCTGCTCGCCTTATTTCCCCCTATTTTGTCTTTGTCGCTGGGCTGCCTGCTGGTCAGTTATCTGGTCGCCCGGTTGCTGGCTACGTTGGAAAAACTCTCATTCAGCGAGGTGTTTCCTTATATCCTTACCGGCGTTTTTACGGCGGCATTGTCAGTCTTTGTGGTGTTCTGGCGATATCTCCATATCCAGAAACAATCACTCAAAGCCATGCAACAAGCCGCTGTGGAGATGGGAAAAGGGAAAAGGAGGGTTGCGCCATTGCCGGAAAAGGGAGCGCCCGCCCTACGTTCGCTGATTAAAGCCTTTAATCAGGCATCAACGGAGCTGAAATCACAGGAAAGTGTGCGGGCGGTATTGATAGCCGGCGTGAGTCATGACTTGCGCGCCCCTCTGACCCGTATTCGGCTGGCGATGGAAATGTTGGAGGGGAAAGAGGATTTTCTGACGAAATCCATCCATCGGGACATTGAAGAATGCAATGCCATTATTGATCAGTTCATTGATTATCAGCGGTCGGGACAAGATGTACCGATGGTATGCTGTGAATTGAATGCGCTGCTTGCAGCCGTTATCGAAAAAACGGGCATCGAAAAAAAACCGCCTTGCGCGGCAGATATCGAAAATAACTTATCTTCCCAGCCGATTTTTATCCAGGCCAATCCACTTTCCATTCAGCGCGTGCTGGTCAATATGTTGACGAATGCCCAACGTTATGGTGATGGATGGATCCGAATCAGCAGTGGTTCAACAGAAAAATTTGGCTGGTTTCAGGTGGAGGATAACGGTAAAGGTATGACGCAAGAAGAAACCGCCACCTTATTTCAGCCTTTCATGCAGGGGGAGCAGGTTCGTCATCAGCGCAATCATGGCGGTGTGGGTCTGGGGCTGGCTATTATTCACCGCATCATTGATCTGCACGGAGGATATATCGACGTGGGAGGTACAGAGGGAAACAATGAAAAACAGGGGCTATCCATTCGTGCCTACGTTCCGTTAAATAAAAAGTCCTTTGAATAAAATGCTCCTTGAATAAAAAGCCCTTGAATAAAAAGCAATTATCTTCTGAAAACGGCCTGTCATAAAAATGTCATAATTAATACATTTTCCTGTCATTGAATTCACCTATTTTCCTACCTGATCCATTTCTTAACCTAAAAACCAGATTGTTGGTAATGATGCGTATCCCAGCAGGAGGGAGTATGAAATCAATGCGTACCACCGTGGCCAGCATCATGGCAACCGTATTTGCCATGACATCCGTGTCTTCATTTGCGGCCGCTAGTTTGACGGGGGCAGGTGCAACATTTCCCGCACCGATATATACCCAGTGGGCGGATTCTTATCAAAAAGAAACGGGCGGCAAAATCAATTACCAAGGCATCGGCTCTTCAGGCGGCGTTAAGCAGATTATCGCCAATACCGTTGATTTTGGTGCCTCCGATGCGCCACTGTCGGATGAAAAATTGGCGACAGATGGCTTATTCCAGTTTCCAACCGTGATCGGCGGGATTGTACTGGCGGTGAACATTTCCGGCGTCAAATCGGGTCAGTTGATTCTGGATGGCAAAACCCTCGGTGACATCTATCTGGGCAATATCAAGAAATGGAATGATCCGGCCATTACAAAGCTGAATCCAGACCTCAAATTACCGGATCAGAACATTGCCGTGGTGCGGCGTGCGGATGGTTCAGGGACGTCTTACGTTTTCACCAGCTACCTGTCTAAAGTTAACCCCGATTGGAAAAACAAAGTGGGTGTGGGATCAACCGTCAAATGGCCAACGGGGTTGGGGGGCAAAGGCAACGATGGCATCGCCGCATTTGTTCAACGTCTGCCGGGTTCGATTGGTTACGTTGAATACGCTTACGCCAAGCAGAACAATCTCGCTTACACCAAACTGGTTTCAGCGGACGGCTCGGTCGTCGCGCCTACGGCAGAGAACTTCAGTGCGGCAGCAAAAGGTGCAGATTGGAGCCGCAGCTTCGCTCAGGATCTGACAAACCAGAAAGGTGACAACGCGTGGCCAATTACCTCCACGACTTTCATTCTTGTGCATAAAAAACAGGTCAATGCTGCCAATGGTGCCGAAGTGCTGAAATTCTTCGATTGGGCGTATGACAAAGGTAAAAAACAGGCGAAAGATCTGGATTATGCCGCTCTGCCGAAAGAAGTCGTCAGTCAAGTGCGGGCCGCTTGGAAGAGCAACATCAAAGACAGCAGTGGCAAGCCGTTATATTGATAAATACTTCCCCCTTTCGAGGGGGATATAACCCAAAATGAGAATCAAGCGTATGGCCGAACGTCAAACGGCATTGAAAATACCAAGTAAATTGAAAGCACCAAGCAAAAATGGCGACATCATTTTCAGTGCGCTGGTGAGATTGGCCGCGATACTGACTTTACTCCTGCTGGGGGGCATCATCATTTCGCTGATCATTGCCTCTTGGCCAAGTATAAAAACATTCGGTTTTTCGTTTCTGTGGAACAAAGATTGGGATGCTCCCGCAGGGCAGTTTGGTGCACTGGTGCCGATTTATGGCACATTGATGACATCATTGATTGCCCTGATTATTGCGGTTCCGGTCAGCTTTGGTATCGCCCTGTTTCTGACGGAACTGGCACCGAATTGGCTGAAACGTCCATTGGGCGTGGCGATTGAGCTGTTGGCTGCGATCCCCAGTATCGTTTATGGCATGTGGGGGCTGTTTGTCTTCGCGCCCCTGTTTGCCACCTATTTCCAGCAACCGGTTGGCGATGTGTTATCAAGCATCCCCATCGTGGGCGAACTGTTTTCCGGCCCGGCCTTTGGTATTGGCATTCTGGCAGCGGGCGTCATTCTTGCCATCATGGTGATCCCCTATATTGCGTCTGTCATGCGTGATGTGTTTGAGCAAACGCCCGTGATGATGAAAGAATCAGCCTACGGCATAGGCTGTACGACCTGGGAAGTAATTTGGCATATCGTCTTGCCTTATACCAAGAACGGTGTGATTGGCGGTGTCATGTTGGGGCTTGGCCGGGCATTGGGGGAAACGATGGCGGTCACCTTTATCATCGGCAACACCTATCAGCTTGACAGTTTGTCTTTGTACCTGCCGGGGAACAGCATCACTTCTGCGCTGGCAAATGAATTCGCCGAGGCTGAGTCTGGCCTGCATACCGCAGCCTTGATGGAGTTGGGACTGATCTTATTTGTGATCACGTTTATTGTGTTGGCATTGTCAAAATTGATGATTATGCGTCTGGCAAAAAATGAGGGGCGCTGAGATGAAAACCACCAATAACCCACCGCCACAAGGGAGTGGCTCTGTCAATGAAGCGGATATGAAAAGCCGCCGCCGTATGCAGTCATGGCGTCGCCAAAAGAACCGCATGGCATTGATGCTATCTATGGCAACCATGGCGTTTGGTCTGTTCTGGCTGATTTGGATCTTATTCTCTACCGTCACTAAAGGCATTGATGGTATGTCGCTGGCGTTGTTTACCGAAATGACGCCCCCGCCCAATACCGCAGGGGGCGGGTTGGCAAATGCCATCGTCGGCAGTGGATTGCTGATCTTCTGGGCGACGGTGTTCGGCACGCCATTGGGCATTATGGCGGGAGTCTATCTGGCGGAATATGGCCGTCGCTCATGGCTGGCAGAGATCATCCGCTTTATCAATGACATCCTGCTCTCGGCACCTTCCATTGTTGTTGGTTTGTTCGTCTATACGGTGGTGGTGGCGAAAGTACAACATTTCTCAGGCTGGGCCGGAGTGATCGCCTTGGCGCTGTTACAAATCCCCATTGTGATCCGCACGACAGAGAACATGCTGAAACTGGTGCCGGATAATCTGCGTGAAGCGGCTTATGCACTGGGGACACCGAAATGGAAAATGATCTCTGCCATTACGTTGAAAGCGTCAGTATCGGGCATTATGACCGGGATACTGCTGGCGATTGCCCGTATTGCCGGTGAAACCGCCCCGCTACTGTTTACTTCCCTCTCCAATCAGTTCTGGAGTACGGATCTCAGCCAGCCGATTGCGAACCTGCCTGTCACCATCTTCAAATTTGCCATGAGTCCCTTCTCTGACTGGCAACAATTGGCATGGGCGGGGGTATTACTGATCACCTTGTGCGTACTGCTGATTAACATTGTGGCGCGTGTGCTGTTTGCGAAGAAGAAGTACTAGAAGAAGTACTAAAAGTACGAATAGACGTACTAACATTTCATATGGGTAAAGAGAAGCACTGATGAATAAGGCTAATGACATTGCAGTCAACAGAATGGCAGTCAAGAAGATGGCGGTAAATAAAATTGCAGAAAGCAAAATTCAGGTACGTGATCTGAACTTCTATTACGGCAACTTTCACGCGCTGAAAAACATCACACTGGATATTGCACAAAACAAAGTCACGGCATTCATCGGGCCGTCGGGGTGTGGAAAATCCACCTTGCTGCGAACGTTCAACAAAATGTATGAACTGTATGGTGAGCAGCGGACCGAAGGTGAAATTATTCTGGATGGCACCAATATCTTGATGGACAAGCAAGATGTCGCCTTGCTGCGTGCCAAAGTGGGCATGGTATTCCAGAAGCCGACGCCATTCCCGATGTCAATTTACGACAATATTGCTTTTGGGGTGCGCCTGTTTGAGAAGCTGTCCAGGGCTGAAATGGATGAGCGGGTCCAATGGGCACTGACAAAAGCGGCATTGTGGAACGAAACCAAAGATAAATTACATCAGAGTGGGTATAGTCTTTCCGGTGGTCAGCAGCAACGCCTGTGCATCGCCCGTGGTATCGCCATTCGCCCGGAAGTTTTATTGCTGGATGAGCCTTGTTCCGCACTCGATCCCATCTCTACCGGACGCATTGAAGAGCTGATTAGTGAGTTGAAATCGGAATACACCGTCGTGATTGTCACGCATAACATGCAGCAGGCCGCTCGCTGCTCTGATTACACCGCATTTATGTACCTTGGTGAACTGATTGAATTCAGTGACACTGACAGGCTGTTCACCACACCCAAGATGAAGCAGACCGAAGATTACATTACCGGCCGTTATGGCTGATACGGGGGATAGCACAAGATGGACAATCTGAATATCAGCAAACACATCTCCGGTCAGTTTAACGCTGAACTGGAACATATCCGTACTGAATTGATGACCATGGGTGGGCTGGTGGAAGAACAGCTCAGTAAAGCGATCCTGGCGATGCACAATCAGGACGAAACGCTGGCGCGGCAAGTGATTGAGGATGATCAGAAGGTCAACATGATGGAAGTGGCGATCGATGAAGCCTGCGTCCGCATCATTGCAAAACGCCAACCGACGGCCAGTGACTTGCGTCTGATTATGGTCATCTCAAAGACGATTGCAGAGCTGGAACGTATTGGGGATGTTGCCGATAAAATCTGCCAAACCGCGCTTGAGAAATTTTCACATCAACAGCAATCTTTATTGGTCAGTCTGGAATCATTGGGGCGTCATGCTATCCAAATGTTGCACGATGTACTGGATGCGTTCGCCCGGATGGATTTAGAAGAAGCTATCCGCATCTACCGTGAAGATAAAAAAGTCGATCAGGAATACGAAGGTATTGTCCGCCAGTTAATGACTTATATGATGGAAGACCCCAGAACGATCCCGAATGTCATGACCGCACTTTTCTGTGCCCGCTCCATTGAGCGTATTGGCGATCGTTGCCAGAATATTTGTGAATTTATCTTTTATTATGTGAAGGGGCAGGACTTCCGCCACGTGGGTGGTGATCAACTGGAAAAATTGCTTACCAAAGAAGAATGATTTTAACGGGTTGACGCGCCGATATTTCCTATTGGCGCTTCCTTTTTTAATATTCCAAATAGATATAAATATAGCATTTTATATTATTTCATGTGCTATACCTAAATTGATAGCTTTTGTTGGTCATATAAAAATTAATAATCAACAGGGTATTCAATGAAGGGGTGTTCAATGAAAGTGCGCAATCAATCCCGCGTAGTGGTGACGGCACTGCTGACCAGTCTGGCACTGGTTTCTGGTGTGGCAAAGGCAGATAAACTTGATGACATTAAAAAAGTGGGCACGGTACGCATTGCCGTCTTTGACAGTAACCCACCCTTTGGTTTTATCGATCCCCAGACGAAAAAACTGGCCGGCTATGATGTGGATATTGCCCATGCCATCGCCAGTGATTTGGGGGTGAAACTGGAACTGCGCCCGACAAACCCGGCAAACCGCATTCCTCTGCTTTCTTCCAAAAAAATTGACCTCATCGCCGCTAATTTTACGGTGACGGATGAACGCGCCAAGCAAGTCGATTTTTCTATTCCTTATTTTGCGACCGGCCAGAAATTCATTGCCCGCAAAGGGGTTCTGACCCACCCTGACGATATTGCCAAACTGCGTATTGGTGCAGACAAAGGCACCGTGCAGGAAATTACCCTGCGTGATCGTTACCCGACAACAAAAGTCATCTCTTATGACGATACACCGCTGGCATTTGCTGCGTTGAGAAATGGCAATGTGCAGGCGATTACGCAGGATGATGCGAAGTTGGTTGGCTTGCTGGCAAACGTCCCGGAAGCCCAGAAAGCCGACTTTGAAATTTCACCCTTCAGCATTACTCGCGAATATCAGGCGGTAGCGGTGACCAAAGGGGAAGGGCGACTGATTGAAGCGGTGAACCAAACCTTACTGAAACTGGAAAAAGACGGTGAGGCGGAGAAAATCTACAACCGCTGGTTTGGCCCTGAAACCAAATCTGCCCAGCCGCGAGGTGATTTTAAATTCGCGCCATTAGCGAGTCAGGCAAAGCTGTAACGCTGTTCAGGAAATAGCGGATGAGGCAATAAAGTTTGACGTTAGCCCCGTAATGCGGGGCTTTACTGCTTATTTATGCAGTAACTTTTTATGCAGTGACTTTTTATGCGGCGAATGCGGTGAATAGTATGTTTGAGCAATTTATTACCGAGTACTTACTGGCTCCTGAATATCTGCGATGGCTCTGGCAGGGTTTTTTGATCACCTTGTGGCTCTCTGCCTGTGCCATTGCGTCCTCTACCTTATTGGGCTTCGTGATTGCTGCGGTGCGGGATAGCCAAATTAAACCGCTGTGCTGGCTGGTGACAATTTATACGAGCGTATTTCGCAACACGCCCCTGCTGGTACAACTGTTTTTCTGGTACTTCGCCTCGGGTCAGATTTTGCCGCAAGAGGCGATGATGTGGCTGAACACGCCCCATGACACCACGATGTTCGGCATCACGCTGGCATGGCCATCCTTTGAGTTTCTAGCCGGATTTATCGGCCTGACCCTCTATTCCGCCCCTTTTGTTGCAGAAGAGCTGCGGGCGGGCATTCAGGGCGTCGGGCGAGGACAGAAATATGCCGCCCATGCGTTAGGGCTGACGGGTTGGCAGGCCATGCGGCATGTTGTACTGCCACAGGCGCTGAAAATCGCCATGCCACCGTTGTTGGGGCAATACATGAATATCGTCAAAAACTCGTCATTAACGATGGCGATTGGCGTGGCCGAACTGTCCTATGCTTCCCGCCAGGTAGAAACCCAAACCCTGCAAACCTTTGAGGCATTTGGTGTCGCGACGGTGCTTTACATTGCCATTATTGCCGTGATGGAAGGTTGGGGACAGTGGCGTCAGCAGAAAACATTAGCGAGGGGATACTGAAATGGATTTTACCGTTATTGCAGAAAACTGGCGTTATTTGCTATTGGGAACCTTCCCCGATGGGCCATTGGAAGGCGCGGCATTAACGCTGGCAATCAGCATGATGGCAGGGGGAATTTCCATCGTACTGGGCATCTTGGGCGGCATTGCACTGGCGATGCTGCGTGGATCCTGGGTCAATCTGTTGGCGGCGGTGTTGGGATTTTTCCGCGCCATTCCAGTTATCATGTTGATTTTCTGGACATACTTTCTTCTTCCGGTGATATTGGGGATGGAAATTCCCGAAATTACCACTGTTGTTTGTGCGCTGGCGTTGATTACCTCAGCTTATTTGGCGCACGGCGTAAAAGCGGGCATTTTAGCCATTGGTGAAGGCCAATGGCGCGCGGGACTGTCACTGGGGCTTAATCGCTGGGAAGTCTTGTGGTATATCGTTTTGCCACAAGCATTGCGCATGATGGTGCCTTCATTTATCAATCAATGGATTGCGTTAATTAAAGATACCTCATTGGCCTATATTGTCGGCGTGGCGGAATTATCATTTTTGGCAACCCAAGTGAATAACCGCAGCATGGTTTATCCAATGGAAGTCTTTTTATTTATTGCGCTGGTTTATTTTGTGATGTGTTTATCATTGGAATTAGTCGCCAATAACCTTGCCCGCCGTTTCTCGGTGAGACGTGAAAAGAGCGCGATTTTCGGATTCTGGCGCAAAAAAACCTTGAATAGGCTTCCACAAAGTTAATATCTGAAACCTGGCAGATATTTTTGTTGTTGTATTCATTCCCTGCTGAGAAGTGGGGAATTTTTTTATTGAAGCAACCTGTTTTAGGATTTAGCTGATATTTTTCCGATCAAAATTCCTGCTATAACAATCAGAAATAAAATAAGATAACAATGATAAAGGATTAATAAAATATGGCTAACTCGATTTACGTGACAATCAAAGGAAAAAACCAAGGGTTGATTTCCCAAGGCTGTTCTACATTGGACTCTATTGGTAATAAATTCCAGATGGGGCATGAAGATCAGATTTTAGGTAGTGGGATGAGCGGAGTCATTAGAAATCCTGAAAACATATCTAAATCAGGAAATTATGTCATTGGTGTAATTTATTCTTTCTCTGTCGAAAAACCTGCAGGTTATATTTCAAATGGAAACTAATGAAAAGAATGAAACGATTGGTAAGGGTATGAAAATAAAAGAGTTTATATATAATAATCGGTTGAATGCACTTTTAACTGAAATGATTAATTTAGATCATAAGTTAAAGGTGGATGATCCATCATTGAAAGAAGATATTGGCTATAAACAATCTAGATATCATTTTAACCCTATGACGACAAAGATGTCCTTTAATCTGGGAGTGATAGCTTTTAGTTTAGTCTTATCATCTTCAATGCTTATGGCTTTTTTTATTTATTATCTTGTGAATTATGGGTTTAATAAATCAATAGTCATTTCATGTATATTGTTGGTGTTTTTTATATCATCCTTGTCTGTTTTTTTGGGTTATTTGTTTTTAGGTCGAGGAGATATAAGAGGGATTTATATACATCGTACTTTATATCAAATTACATTGGTCATGGGTATTTTGTTACTGATTTCTAATCCTACTGATTCATTCTTGCATATGTTATGTTATCTATTGATGATATTTATTTCCTTGCTGATAAAATTCATTATGAATAACCCTCTTTTTTTTGATTCTATAATCAAAATGAAGTATTTCAAAATAACACATGTATTATTAAATGAAGATATGAAAGAAATAATCAGTATGAATAAAAAACAAGCCAAGACATATGCGAAAGAGCTTAAATCTCAGAAACGCCGGTATATAAGAGAGATAAAAAAATCTAAAAAATAAAATTTATTTCTGTGATTGGTGCTGTTTTTTAAGATTTATCGGGTGTTTTTTGCTCTAGCCTCCTGCTATAACAACAAAGGGTAAAGTAAGAAAACAATAATGAAACTTGGATTAACAGAATATGGCGAATTCGATTTACGTGACAATCAAAGGAAAAAACCAAGGGTTGATTTCCCAAGGCTGTTCTACATTGTACTCTATTGGTAATAAATTCCAGATGGGGCATGAAGATCAGATTTTTGTATTACAATTTAATCATGGCATTTCCCGTGCACAAAACGTTTCCCATCAACCGGTTAAATTTGTAAAGCCTTTAGATAAATCCTCCCCGTTATTAATGATGGCAATTTCAAATAACGAGGAGCTTGACCTGATGTTTGATTTTTATTGGACATCGCAAGTCGGTGGTCAAGAGCGTTTTTATTCAGTGAATTTGCGCCATGCGAAATTATTAAATTTAAATGTACAGTATCCACATTCAATCAACCACCATGATCAGCAACCCGAAGAAGTTGTTGCCGTCAGATATAAAGATATTGTTTGTCAGCATCATGTGGCGGGCACTTCAGGATATTGTGTCTGGGACGAGACGGTTTACTGATCATCTAAGTGACCTTGGAACAATAGATAAAATAACAATCACAGGTGGTAATCAAAATGCGATTTGAAAGTTTGACATCACAACTAAGGAATGAGTTTGATGAAAATAAGCTGCCGAATTTTCAGCATGCCAAAATGCTTGGTTCCCTACATCAGGGTGCTGCCGCTATAAATTTTCAGGCTATTGCTGATGCATTGGATTGCCACCGTGATTTCTATGGTGCCGGCATTATTTATTCGGATGGCTTATTTAAGCGTTATTTGGTCAGGCCATCAAAGAGACGCGGAACCCCGGTTTCTTCTGAATTAACTCATATTATTATCTTTAATCTTGAAGCCGGTGCTAATCCAGAGGCAGAACTGAAAACAACCGTTTCAGAACCCAATTTGATGTTGGAAATTGGCTCTACGGCGCTTTCGTGTGGTGGGGCTGTGGCATCTATAGTGGGAGGGAGTGTATCAGGTGTCTTAGTGCCATTTACCGGAGGTGGAAGTACAGCTGGTGTCATTTTAGCTTATAGTGGGTTGGTTGCCACTGTTGCCCAATGTGGAAATGGAGCATACAGAATTTACCAACTGACTGCCAAAGGAGATGAAGGGGTAGAGCATATAGCTTGGCTCGATTCACAAGATTGGTATGTGATGACTTCCACAATATTAGATATAACCTCTTTGGCTTCTGGATCTGCGGCATTAAAAGAAGCCTATCATACGTATAAGATCATGAAGTCTACTTCTCCCCGTAAGGCATCAGAATGGCTGAAAAGTATGCCAAGACATGAAAGAAAACGGTTAACAGAAGAAATTATGCGACATAACAACCCAGGAATATCTAATAAGGCAATAAAAAAAGCCATGGAGCAAGGTAAATATATTAAGCGTTACCCTACAGAAGGAATACAAAATACATTGCGAAATCACCTTAAAGATTCACTTATCGCAGGTGGTGGATTTGTGGGCAGTGGAATGACAGGAACAATTCGCACTCCAGAAAATACATTAAAATCAGGTAATTATATTATAGGTGCTATTTATTCCATCGCTTACGAAAAACCAGCAATCTATTGATTTTAAAATTATAACGGGTTATGTTAATTGTGGATATATAGAAAACTCTATGAGCATAAAAGAATTTATTTTTGATATTGGTTTAAGAAAACTCTTTTATAAAAGCAAAGAGTTGGAAAAGAAGATAAAGAACAATGATCCTGTATTGGAAAATATTATACTGGGGGGTCGAGACTATAAGAAATATTTTTGTTATCCAGGTAAGTGTAAGATAAGGATTGTGATATCTTTTATTATTATGATTTATATAGCTTTTTTTTCTAGTGCAGCCGCTGTTTTACCTGAATTACTTATACAAAACCCAACCAATAAAATAAGCGCTATTTTCTTTATTGTAACATTGATTATTATTGGGTTAACTTCACTTTTGCAGGTCGGATTTATCTCAAAAGGCTATTATTATGGTTCGGTCATACAGAATTATTTAAATTATCTGGTGTTTTTCTCTAGTTTATTAATTGCTTGTTCTGAGAATATATCTAATATTTCCTCCGCTTATTTTATTTTTATCGCTTTATGTTGTTTGATTGTAAAAAAAACATTAAATGGCCGTTATTATACTGATTTCATATTGGCATGTATGCACTACCGGATTGCAATTCTTATGGAAAATAGAGAGTTAGATAAAATAAAAGGATTTAATAAGAAACAATTTAGAGAATATTCAAGAATGATGAAGTTGAAAAAACGTAAAAGCATAAAGGACAAAAAAAGAGCAAGGCAGTCGGTTGAGAAATAACAACGAATAAATCAGGGAACAAGCATGTCAGCTTGTCCCTTAATTTTCCAGATTATTAATGACGCTTTCCTTTTCTGTATACAGAAATTACCGCAGTGGTTAACAGTAGCAGTGTCCCTGCCGCAATCAGCACTGAACTACGTTAGTCACGAATGTACGTAACTAACCCGGATACATGATTCAGGCATGAACCAACTCCACCGCTTCTCGCACCAATTCACCAATCTTTTCCCACTCTTTATCCCGAATCAACTGTGGTTTGATCATCCAGGAGCCACCACAGGCAACAATTTGTGGGATGGCAAGATAATCGCGGATGTTCTTAACACTGATCCCGCCTGTGGGCATGACCTGTAATTGTGGGTACGGTGCCAGTAGTGCTTTAATCATCGCAATTCCTCCGGAGGGTTCCGCAGGGAAGAATTTGACAAAATCAATGCCTGATCCCAGCGCTTGTTCGATCGTGCTGGCGTTATTCACGCCGGGAATGATGGGGATACCGATTTTCTGACATGCCTGTACGGTGTTCGGGTTAAATCCCGGTGAGACGACAAATTCTGCCCCAGCGGCTTTTGCCTGACGAACGTGTTCACGATGAAGCACGGTTCCTGCTCCGACCAGCATATCCGGCCGTTCAGCTTTCAACAGGCTAATCGCTTCGGCGGCACTCCCGGTACGAAATGTGATTTCAGCAACAGGCAGGCCATTATCTGCGAGTGCGTGACCAAGAGGAATGATATCTCTGGCCTCTTCAATGGCTATCACCGGCACGATTTTAATCTGACGCAGACGTAGGGTCATCTCTTGCATTTTTATTCTCCCCTGATTTTATTCGAATCAAAAAAATGGGCGATAACCCCTTGTGTCGCTGTCTGCGGAATAATCGCGCCTTTATGCTGTATCACAACCCCCGCAAGCTGATGCCCCATTAATGCTGAATCATGAATAGATTTCCCGTTTAGCAGCCCCGCGATAAAACCCGCATTAAATGCATCGCCTGCCGATGTGGTATCAACGACAGAGGTAACAGGTTGAGTTTTAATATGTTGTGTCGCATGACAACCGCTGAAGTTACGATAAAAACAGCCTCGTTCACCCGCTTTAATAATGGCGCGTTTAACTCCCGTTCTTTTCAGGCGGTTGAGACTTTCCTCAATGGAAGTATCTCCCCAGAGACTCGCTTCATCATCATCGGTGACTAACGCGATATCCGTGATGGTATAAATTTGCTGATAACACTCACGGGCTTGGGATTCATTTTCCCATAAGGCCGGACGATAATTACTGTCAAAGAAAATCATTTTCCCCGCAGAAGATAGCTTTTTCAAATCAATGAGCAGCAATTGGCGATCATGTTCGGGCAAGATAGCCAGGCTGATCCCGCTGAGATAAATCACATCCATATTCTGTAATTGCTGGCGCAATAGGGGGTAATCAGAATGCTGCATCAGATAACGCGCTGCCGAATTATTGCGCCAGTAAAGAAATGTGCGCTCCCCTTGTTTATCCGTTTGGATCAGGTATAAACCGGGCTGATGTTTGTTATCACGCAACACTAACGAAGTATTAATCCCCTCTTGCCGCCAGTGTGAGATCATGGCTTCGCTCAAGGGTTCAGTTCCCATCACCGTGACAAAGTGGATATCAAGCCTATTGCCTGCGGCACGCGCCAGATAAATCGCGCTATTCAGCACATCACCACCATAACTTTGTGTCATAGCACCAAATGGGATGCCATGCAGCTCAATCATACATTCGCCAATCAGGGCAATTTTCCGCATCTGCATCTTTTAATCCTTCACGGCCTGAAAATAACATTCAGCATTATTGAAGCAGATATCCTGAACTATCTGCCCCAGCATTTTTTCATCATGGGGTATTTCACCATTTTCGACCCAATTTCCCAGCATATTGCAGAGGATGCGCCGAAAATATTCATGGCGGGTATAGGATAAGAAACTCCGTGAATCTGTCAGCATCCCGACAAACTGACTTAATAAACCTAATTGAGAAAGTTGCTCCAATTGGCGCTGCATTCCGTCTTTTTGGTCGTTAAACCACCAGCCCGATCCAAACTGGATTTTACCCCCGGGATTTTTCCTGCTTTGCGCAAGGCTTCCGCCCTGAAAGTTGCCGGCCATCGTCGCGATCACTTCATTATCGCGGGGGTTTAAGCAATAGAGGATGGTCTTCGGTAATTGGTCTGTTTTATCCATCTCATCCAGCAAACGGGATAATGGATAAGCGATATGATTATCCCCGATGGAATCAAAACCGCTGTCTGCACCTAACAAATTGAACATACGCGTGTTGTTATTACGTAAAGCACCCATATGCATTTGCATTACCCAACCGCGTTTTGCGTACTGCTTACCTAACCAAACCAGTACCGCTGTCGTGAATTGTGTTATTTCTAATTCACTGAGTAATTGCCCTTGCCTGCGCTTTTGCAAAATGAGGTCTAACACTTTTTCGTCAGGTATCGGCGCATAACGCAACTGCTCAATACCATGATCCGATGCCACACAACCGTGATCCTGAAAGTGTCTGAGGCGGCGTTCCAATGCCTGCAATAAATCAGCAAAACACCTGATGACGACATCGGCGGCTTTTTCTAATTTTTCGAGATAGCCACAAAAACCCGGTAACTCAATTTTGAACACTTTATCCGGACGCCAGCTTGGTAATACTTGGATCGTAAAGTCTTTGTCTTTAGCGATCTGTTGATGATATTCGAGAGAATCAATGGGATCATCCGTTGTTCCCGCCATTCGTACCTGCATTTGCTGCATAATGCCACGGGCAGAAAATTCGCTTTGAGAGAGCTTTTCGTTCGCCTCATGCCAGATAGCTTCTGCGGTGTCAGGCCCGAATAATTTTCCGCTGATACCAAATGGGCGTCGCAATTCCAGATGTGTCCAGTGATAAAGTGGATTACCGATCGTCAGGGGAACCGTTTTCGCCCATGCGAGATATTTTTCGTAATCACTGCTTTTGGCTCCGGTAATCAGCGCCTCTTCAATCCCTGCCGCACGCATCGCACGCCATTTATAATGATCGCCCTCCAACCAGATTTGACCCAGGTTGTGAAAACGGCGGTTTTGCGCAATCTCTTTTGGATTGAGATGACAGTGATAGTCATAAATAGGCATCAACGCAGCGTAATCATGATAAAGGCGGCGGGCAACGTCATTATTTAGCAGGAAATTTTCACACATAAAAGTTTTCATTATGTTTTCCTGTTCAAAGGGTAGAAACCGCTTGCCTTGCACCGACATTCAGCAATTTCTGGTAAGCCTGGGTGACGTTATTGACAAAATCACGGTTGTTTACCAATTTTTGACCGAAGATCGATTCAATGGCCAGTAGCGCTTTCACCACATCTTCTGCCACAGCAGCCGAATTGCCGTATCTGGCAAAAATCGCAGCAAAGGTTTCTTTTAAGGGATCACGCACATTGATAGGTTGCCCTTGCTCATCCAAGCCGCTGATATAACGCATCCAACCGGCCACTCCAAGCGTTAAATGGCGATAATCGCTGCCCTGC
This sequence comes from Xenorhabdus beddingii, assembly GCF_002127545.1. Taxonomy (GTDB): domain Bacteria; phylum Pseudomonadota; class Gammaproteobacteria; order Enterobacterales; family Enterobacteriaceae; genus Xenorhabdus; species Xenorhabdus beddingii. Next base: position 8,692 of record NZ_MUBK01000008.1, on the reverse strand, counting down.
ACGAGATGCCATTCAATGGAATCAATCATGCGTTGTGGCAATTTCTGACTGCCATCCATCGCAATTTGCCCTGTCTGGTGTTTTAACGCCGGGTTAGTGAACCGTTTGATCAATGTATCCGCATAGGCCGTTAAGTCGATATCTTCAGGCATTGACAGTGTTGGCGCTTGCTCATTCCGCATCAGTGCATACACTGCCCGACGATAATCGGCATTGGTCATCGTATCGGAGATATGCGCATAGCCGCCCAAATAGCCCAGATAGGCCAGAAATGAATGAGCGCCATTTAACATGCGCAATTTCATCATTTCAAATGGCACCACATCATCCACAAATTGCGCACCGGCAAGATCCCAATCCGGACGCCCGTTCACGAATTTATCTTCAATCACCCATTGCCGGAAAGGTTCACAGGCAATGGCGCAAGGATCTTCAACTCCCAGTCGTTGGGCAATTTCGGTTAGCGTTTCTGGTGTCGCAGCCGGCACAATACGATCCACCATCGTGTTGGGAAATGTCACTTGGTTTTCTATCCATTGTGCCAATTTTTCGTCCTGCAAACGCGCCAGACCCAAGACGGCTTCACGGACAACATGCCCGTTTTCCCGAACGTTATCGCACGACAAAATCGTCACAGCAGCTAGCCGGCGTTCAAAACGCAATTTTAATGCCGCCGTGATATACCCGATAGCTGATCTTGGCAATTCGGGATTGGCAATATCTTTAATTATCAATGTGTTATTGGGGTCTAAACGCCCTGTTGTGGCATCGATACAATATCCTTTTTCCGTTATTGTCAAAGAGATGATGGCGACATCAGGGGCAGCCATTTTTTCGATAATCGCCTGAACACCATCAATTAATGGGTGCATCCCTTCTTTCATTGAACCAATAATTTTTAATCTGACGCCCTCCTGCCCTTTCTCTGCAACGGTGTAACGCATGGATTGTTTTTTAAGATTTTCAATCAGTGCAACGCCGTTTAGCATCAGGTTAATTTCACAGAATCCCCAATCACTGTCTGTTTGTTCTAATACATGGTGTGTATAAAGCGCCTGATGTGCCCGATGAAATGCACCGCATCCTAAATGGACAATACGGGAAGTCAGGCGCTCTGTTGTCCACGGCGGGCATGGGACAGACGTTATCGCATTGACAAGATTTTTTTCCATGATGGACTCGCAAATAAGTGGTCGTGAGTCACATTCATCCACGACCATGCCGGGTTCAGGGTCTAATGGCCCGGAAATGATTTTTGGTAAAAGGCACGATGAATGCCCAACTCAAGGCCGCGAATTTCAGCCAGCCCTTTCAGTCGTCCGATTGCCGAATAACCCGGGTTAGTTTTCTTTTGCAAATCATCCAGGATTTGATGGCCATGATCAGGCCGCATCGGAATAAGGTGATTTTCACCCGCCACCCACCGGCGATGCTCCTCTTCCGCAACCGCTTTGATCACTTCATACATATCGACATCACCCGCAAGATGCGCTGCTTCGTGGAATGTTGACGGGTTTTCTTCACGTAAGGTTGAACGCAAGTGGAGAAAATAGATGCGGGAACTAAATGCTTTGAACATCTTCACCACATCATTATCTGCGCGCACGCCATAAGATCCCGTGCACATCGTATAGCCATTGGCATTGCTGTCTATGGTTCCGGCTATCCAGCGCATATCCTCTATCGTCGAAACAATGCGTGGCAGGCCGAAGATTTCACGAGGTGGATCATCAGGATGAACCGCCATTTTGATACCGCTCTCTTCCGCAACCGGAATGATCTTTTGCAGGAAATAAGCAAAATGCTCACGTAATTTGGCCTTATTAATTCCTGCATAACGTTTTAGGTGTTGGCGAAATTGTTCTAAGGTATAGCCTTCCTCTGCACCGGGGAGACCCGCTATGATGGTGTTTGTCAGTTGCTGTTTTTCTTCTTCTGTCATTGCGGCAAAGCGTGATTGTGCTTGCACAATTTCATCATCGGGATACGCTGTTTCTGCCCCACGCCGTTGCAAAATATGGATATCAAAAACAGCAAATTCAATTTGGTCAAAACGCAGCGCTTTTGAGCCATCAGGTAACTCATAGGCCAGATCAGTGCGTGTCCAGTCCAGAACAGGCATAAAGTTGTAGCATATTGTTTTTATCCCGCAGGCGGCGAGGTTACGCAAGGTTTGCTGGTAGTTTTCTATCCATTGATCGTACTCTCCGGTATGCGTCTTAATATCTTCATGAATGGGAACGCTTTCTACCACTATCCACTCAAGTTGATTAGCTTCAATTAGTGCCTTACGCTGTTCTATCTCCCCGACAGGCCAGATTTCGCCATTAGGAATATGGTGCAAGGCCGTCACAATCCCGGTCGCTCCTGCCTGACGGATATCCGCTAATGAAACAGGATCTTCCGGCCCATACCAACGCCAGGTTTGTTTCATAATTCCCCCATCATTATTTCAATGATCTATTTCTTTAGTGAACTATTTCTTTTGTGAACTATTCCAAAATTAATGCAGGTAACCACAAACTCAATTGTGGCAGGTATGTCACCAGTGCCAGCGCTGAGATCAGCGCAAGATACATCGGCAGCAAGGGCTTCAATACCTGATTAATACTGACGTCCCCCACAGAGCAACCTACAAATAAAGCGCTGCCAACGGGAGGCGTACAAATTCCAATGGCCAGATTAAATGTCATGATGATGCCAAAATGGACAGGATCGATACCCATGCTCATCGCAACGGGTAAGAAAATCGGCGTGAAGATCAAAATGGCAGGTGTCATATCCATAAAGACGCCCACTATCAGCAAGATGACATTAATGACCAGCAAAATGGTCAGTGGGTTATCGGACAGCGCCATCAACGTATCCGCAATCAGATACGGCAGATCAGCATTGGCCATCGCCCAGGACATACCCATTGATACGCCAATCAACAGTAAAACAATCGACGTGGTGACGGCGGAATCAAGAATAATTTTGGGCAGTTGTTTGAAACCCACTTCACGGTAAATAACCACTGCGAGAATAAAGCTGTAGAGAACGGCAATGGCCGATGCTTCTGTCGCAGTGAAGATCCCGGCAATAATCCCGCCCATAATGATCACAACCAGCATTAATGACGGTATTGCTTTCCACGCGGTATCAAAAAATTCGCGCCATGTTGGCCGGGGTGCAACAGGGTAGCCCTTCCTCTTGGCAATAACGGCAGACACAACCATGAGTGAAGCGCCCATAATAATGCCCGGGATATAACCCGCTAAAAACAAGGCTGCAATCGATGTCCCGCCCGAAACCAACGAGTACACAATCAGGGTATTGCTGGGTGGGATCAGTAAACCCGAAGGACAAGAAGCGATATTCACAGCAGCAGACAATTCAGGATCGTAACCTTCTTTTCTCTGCATCGGTGCCATTGTTCCCCCGACCGCAGCGGCAGATGCCACGGCCGAGCCTGAAATTGCCCCGAAAAGCATGTTCGCCATGATATTGACGTGCATTAGTGATCCCGGCAAACGGCCGCCAATCACTTGAGCCAGCTTAATCAAACGTGCAGCAATTCCACCTTGGTTCATCATATTTCCGGCCAGGATAAAGAACGGGATGGCTAATAAAGAGAAGTTATCTACTCCCACCGCCATGCGTTGTGCTACAACTGTGATTGCCGCAGCCGGCGGCAATGTCATCGTAATAGCCACTAACGAAGATAATCCGATTGCAAAAGAAACGGGGACACTCAATACCAGTAATATGGCAAATGTGCCAAAGAGTGCGGCAATGACATACCAATCCATACCCTTATCTCCACGCGTTAATGATTCTCAATGACAACAGGTGGTTGACCAGAAAAATGCTGCACGATAGAGATGACATCGGCGATCGCATAGAAAATCATCAATGTTCCACTGATGGGCAAACATAAATAGATGTATCCCATCTTCCAACCTAATACGGGTGTGATTTGACCATTTTCCAGTGTTGATGCAACAAGAAGGCTGCCGCCATAAAGCAACACAATGGCAGAAAATGAAATAATGACGGCCTGAATAATCAAACCGACAATACTCTTCTTTACTCCCGTTAATTTCATTATCAGCAGATCGATAGCAAGATGGCGATGCTGCCCGGTTGTATATGCAGCCCCAATCATTGCAACCCACATAAACAGATAGCGTGCCAGTTCATCGGTTTCGGTGCTCGGTGCACTGAAGACATAGCGTGAAATGACCTGCCATGACACGCATAAAACCAGAAAAGCCAGCAGGCAGATGGTAAAAAATGCCAAACTCTTATTGGTCATCGCTACAAGGTTTTTCATTTACATTCCCTTTTTGCCATTTTGGTTTACCAATTAAAAGCCACATAAAGATTAAAATCTATACTGCTCGTACTAAAACATCAAAATAAGTCTCTGAAAGAGAGTGATATAGATCACAAACTCATAAGATCAACCAATAATATCTATTTTTGCGATCATGGTAGACCAATTGGGTTTTTATCCTTTGCCCAAGGAGTGTGATCTGTTTATTCTTTATCCGCATAAAATAACAAACAACCTACATCTCATCTCTGGAGAACCAAATATGCAGAACAGCAAACGACAGATTTTAAGCCTGGCGACGGGGGTCATGTTGGTGCTGGGGGCATCTCAGGCTTGCGCGGTGACAACGCTGAAACTCAGCCATAACCAGAGCCGGAGCCATGCTGTCCATCAGGCCATGACCCAGTTCGCTGACGAAGTGAAAGAAAAAACCAACGGAGAAGTTCGTATTCGCATCTATTCTGATTCCCAATTGGGCAACCAACGTGAATCCATCGAATTGATGCAAAACGGCGCTCTGGATATTGCCAAATCTAATGCGGCAGAATTAGAAGCCTTCTCTCCCGCTTATTTTATTTTTAACCTGCCCTATTTATTCCGTGATAAAACGCATTATCAACAAGTCATGAATAGCGATATCGGTAAAGAAATCCTCAATTCAAGTCAAAATATGGGATTTATTGGTCTCACTTACTATGATGCAGGCGCACGCAGTTTTTATGCGAAAAAACCGATCAGAACGCCTGAAGATTTGAAGGGGCTGAAAATTCGCGTACAACCCAGTCCCTCAGCCATTGCGCTGGTAAAAGGATTGGCGGGAAATCCAACACCATTAGCTTATGGTGAACTCTATACTGCATTGCAACAGGGGGTTGTGGATGCGGCTGAGAACAACATTCCTTCTTTTACGCTAAGCCGCCATAGTGAAGTGACAAAATTCTTTTCTCTGGATGAGCATACGATGATCCCTGATGTCCTGTTAATATCGAACAATTCGTTGAATAAATTAACCACTGAACAGCAAGCAATTGTGAAAAAAGCGGCGCTGAATTCCTCAAAATATATGATTCAACTTTGGGAAAAATCAGAAAAAGAAGAGCGGGCTAAAGCAGAAAAACAAGGTGTTGAGTTTATTCACGTGGATAAAACCCTTTTTCAAAACGCGGTTAACCCCATGTATGACAAGATGGCTGAGACCCACCCGGAATTATTCGAAATGGTAAAGCGAGTACGTAAAGTAGAATAGTTTTCTCTCAAAACCACTTATTGTAACAATAATAGGTGGTTATATTTTTGACATTGATGCCTTAGAATAACATCATTTTTAGTCGTTTCATTTAAGTATATTACCTTACGGCGGCATTAAATGATGAACTTTGCAGACTCCAGGCGTCCCTATCATGAAGTAGCCCAATCATTACGTCAGATGATTATAGATATGAATTATTCTTCGGGTGATCGCCTACCTACAGAACGTGAAATTGCAGAAAAGTTCGGCGTTTCACGCACGCTTGTCCGTGAAGCGTTAATTGTACTGGAACTGGAAAACCTGATTGAAGTACGCAAAAGCTCGGGTATTTATCTCATCCGACTACCATGCTCTTGTTCAAGCGATACAATCATTAATGCCGCAGGGCCTTTTGAGTTATTACAAGCGCGCCAATTATTGGAAAGTAATATTGCTGAGTTTGCCGCGCTCCAGGTGACTCCGGTTGATATTGCCAATATGCGCAATGCATTGGAAAAAGAGAAAAATGATCTGATTTCGGGAGAAAGTGAATCCGGTGACAGGGAGTTTCATTTAGCCATTGCGCAGGCAACACATAACAGCATGTTAGTTGAATTGCTTAAGCAATCTTGGGAGTGGCGTGAGAATAATCCCATATGGATAAAGTTACATAGTCGAATTACCAATACCGATTATCGTAAAGAGTGGCTGAATGATCATCAGGCCATTTTGGCGGCGATGATCAAAAAAGATCCCACGGCAGCGAAGCAAACGATGTGGCAACATTTAGAAAATGTGAAGCAGAGTTTGCTTGAATTATCAGATATAGATGACCCTAATTTTGATGGATATTTGTTTGAGTCTTATCCGGTTGGTATTGGAAAGTGAATTTAAATTAAACAACCACCGACTTCAGTCGGTGGTTGTTTAATACTATACGGTATGAATTGCCACAAACATGGTGTGAATTGCCACAAACTCAGTCATGACAAGGAGTTCAGTGGATTGTGTATCGAATGCATGGGTGAGGTGGCTAAAAAGATTTTCAGAGGATATCTTCTGGCAGGTAAATAAAAGCCTTTATTTAGGGTATTACCTGAAATTTAAAATAGGTAATTATCTGATTTTGTTTAAGAGGAGGTGTATTAAAAGAAGGTGGGAAAAAAGAATTAGGATATGAAAAGGATATACGGGAAATAGACACGTTTTCAGTAGTCAATGTTAGGCAATTTGGTTCTAAGTTGGATACGGTTGACGATTGGTATGGAGCTATGGGCAATTCCAATATGAAAGTGGCTGTTAAGGGATATGTGGATAAATTAAACAGTAAAGATGTTTTTTTCATGTTTATCTCTGTTTAGTCTCTAAGTTTCAGAGTCTTTTTTATTATTTTTCAAAGTATTAAGTGGTGCTTTAAAGAAAAAAACTATTCTGAAAAACACATGAAAAAACGGCTCGAATTATGCCAGCAAAAAAGCGAAAGGCTTCCTGCCTTATTCCCCGTGATACCCAAGCTGATTAACCTCTTGATTAAGCGCTCCGCAAACGTTTTCTTTTTTCGGTATTTCAGGGTAACGATTTGTATGGGTTTCCTGTAGGATAAATCGAAAACTTCGCTTTTTAGGAAATCAAATGACATGAACACAATAACTTCTGGCTCTGTGAACCGTCAGGGCTTGCTCCAGCGCGTGTTTAAATTAGAGGAACATGGCACGACGGTTCGAACTGAAATGATCGCCGGGCTGACAACCTTTTTGACCATGGTTTATATCGTCTTTGTTAACCCACAGATTTTGGCGGTGGCGGGCATGGATATTAAGGCGGTATTTGTCACTACCTGCTTAATTGCCGCAGTGGGCAGCATTATGATGGGGTTGGTGGCTAACTTACCGGTCGCTGTTGCTCCCGCTATGGGGCTGAATGCGTTTTTTGCCTTTGTCGTCGTCGGTGCGATGGGCATTTCGTGGCAGGTTGCCATGGGGGCGATTTTCTGGGGCGCGGTAGGATTGTTGATTTTAACGCTCTTTCGCATCCGTTACTGGATGATTGCCAATATCCCGTTAAGCCTGCGAGTGGGCATTACTAGTGGGATCGGCCTTTTCATCGCGATGATGGGGCTGAAAAACGCGGGCATTATCGTGCCAAATCCTGACACGATCGTCTCAATTGGCAACTTTGCTTCTCATAACGTCCTATTGGGTGCTCTGGGCTTTTTCATCATTGCCATTTTAGCCGCCCGCCATTTTCATGCTGCGGTGTTGGTTTCTATCGTAGCGACAACCGGCATCGGCTTTATGATGGGGTATGTCGAATATCACGGTATTTTTGACCTGCCTCCCAGCGTGATGAGCGTGGTGGGTAATGTCGATGTGAAAGGGGCTTTGGATATCGCTTTGGCAGGCGTGATTTTCTCGTTTATGTTGGTGAGCCTGTTTGACTCTTCCGGCACCTTGATCGGTGTGACGGATAAAGCCGGGATTGCAGACAGTAACGGGACGTTTCCCCGCATGAAACAGGCATTATATGTAGACAGCATCAGTTCGGTCGCCGGTTCTTACATCGGGACTTCCTCGGTGACGGCCTATATCGAAAGCTCCTCAGGTGTCTCTGTGGGTGGCCGTACTGGTTTGATGGCGGTGGTGGTCGGCATTTTATTCCTGCTGGTGATGTTTATCTCTCCCTTGGCGAGTATGGTGCCAGCCTATGCGACAGCGGGTGCGTTGGTTTACGTGGGGGTTTTGATGACTTCCAGCCTGACGCGGGTTAAATGGCATGATCTGACTGAATCCGTCCCCGCATTTATCACCGCCGTGATGATGCCCTTTAGTTTTTCCATTACCGAAGGCATTGCGCTGGGTTTTATCGCCTACTGTGCGATGAAACTGGGCACCGGTAAATGGCGTGAGATTGGCCCGTGCGTTTTTGTTGTGACGCTACTGTTTGTCTTGAAAATGGTGTTTGTGGATGCTCATTAAACACGATTGAGACGGGATAAGTGGAAAAAAGCCTGACCGATATTCGTGCCAGGCTTTTTGTTTTATTTTGTCCCGTCCTAAATAAAGTTGACACTTTCCTTCATCTCTTTAGGAGAGTGTTATGAAATCAGAAAGTAAACGCACTCAGCGTGATTATTCATTGGCTTTTAA
>NZ_MUBK01000079.1 GCF_002127545.1 Xenorhabdus beddingii | reverse complement strand
TATCAGGCCATGATTTCGGGTGTGAGAGCCGTGAAATGTATCACAGTTGACTCACGCCTTTTAATATTCCGCCTGTTGCACTTAATATGTTAACTCAGCATTTACTATAAAAAAATGACTTATTTGAAATAGTATCTATTCGTAATTGTGATCTGTGAATATGTTTCTTTCGTATCGTAATGTTACATTGTGAACCGCAACTACTTGTTTTTTTTATTGAATTGTCTAATATGCATTCAAACAAACATAGAGGATACATTGATGAACGTAATGGAAATCAGGATAACAGAGGAATGTAAACGTTTAGGCTTAAGCCAAGCTGACTTTGAAAGTTTGACGGGATATTCGTGTAACACACAGACCAGTTACGAACATAACAAAATACCTCTTGGGGGGCTGTGCTTACACAAATTAGCGGAACACGGTTTTGATACTATGTACATTATTACAGGTAATAGAGTTCAGTCAATGAGCATATCGATAGAAGAACAAGAGATAATTGAAAACTATCGCGCCATGAATCAGGCGTCACGCTTAAATATACAAACGGCTAGCCATGCGGTTGTATACAAAAGACATAACGAAAGTATAAGAGTACAAATATCTACAGATCTATAATTATAGAACTGTAGATATTTGTACCTTGAGGTGAAAGCATTACGAGAATTATTTCATAAAGCAACAATCAACAATAAGGATAAGGATAAGGGGAATGATTGAAATTATCGCAGCTTTTTTATTTGGATTTTTGCTTTGCGCTCTTACTACACGTTCAGTAATTAAAGAAAATACAGAATTAAAAAAACGATTGGGAATAGATGATGGAAAAACAAAAATACAAAAAAAATCAAAAAAACAATTAAAAGCTCAGACTGGAAAAACAAACGTACAGGATGAAATTGCCAAGCTACGCAAAATCGGCTCTGCAAATAGGAAAAACTCAGTAAGCACATACAGTAATGCTCATGAATGGAGTGAATCGGATGAGTGGGGTGAATCACCACTTGATGAATTCAAAGATAACTTATCAATAGTATGGGCTGATGCGCCTATTTTGATTGAGTTTAACTACAGTAGTTCAGGTAAGAGAATGCTTTCATTAGAAGAAGTTTCTATAAACTCAGTCGGCGAACCTTATTTTTTCGGTTACTGTATGGAAGCAAATGGCGACAGGACATTCAAAGTCGAAAGAATAGCTTCAAAAATTCAGTACAACGGGGAAACGTACAGTAAAAAAGAGTTTTTTAATGACATCTTGCAATTGAACTCTGGTAAGTGTCTATGACAGTAAGAAGATTATCATCGGGTAAATGGATTTGCGAATGCTACCCCAATGGAAAAAACGGTACTCGCATAAGAAAGCAATTCGCAACCAAAGGTGAGGCGATGGCTTTTGAGAGAAAGCTAGTACCAAAAGACACATCAAATGGCAGTGCGAAGCAAGCATTAAAACTAAGCGAATTAGTTGAACGTTGGTATGAAATGCATGGTAAGACATTAGAATCTGGCCATTCGCGGAAGTCTAAATTAGATGCAATTTGTATGCGGCTAAATAATCCCTATGTTACCGAGTTTGATAAAAATAACGCGATGCTCGACTTTAACATCCTATAACGTTAGCTTGTTGAAGCCAGTCGCGTTGACTTTTACCTTGTTTAAAATTGGCAAAAATACCCAACGTGTGAGAAAGCAGTTTTCTGGCAATTCGATGACTCAAATGCCACAAATCCCGTGCCCAGCACTTCTCGATAGCAAATTGGCCGGCGAGTTGACCAATCACGGTTTCAACTAAACGGCGTTTGGCGTTAATGACCCTTCTCGTTTTTTTGGGGAGGGGGTCATCCATATTGGCCCGCACAGGGGTCATCATTTCAATCCCCTCCGCTTTCATTTCCTGTTTAAACTCAACGCCTAAATACCCTTTATCACCCAGCAAACAGCCTTTTATCGAGCCGATCACATCCCAGGTTGCTTCACGCTCACTGACATTGGCGGGCGTCAGTGTAAACCCGGTTACCACGCCGATTTCGTCTATCATGATATGGCCTTTGAAGCCGTAGTCAGTTTCGTTTTTGGCGGCGCAGTACCCATAATCGGCTTGTCCTTTGAAGTTGGCACTGCCTTTCCTTGCTGTAACTGCGTTAAATTGTCATCTACCCAACAAAACACCCAAATGATAAAATCTTGCTGTGACATAGCCTTTTGTTCCTTTATTTCTCTATTTTTGACGACTTAAAGTTATAAAGGAGCGGCTATGTCATTTCAACTCATCATAAAAGTCGAGCATCGCGTAAAAATATGTTTGCGGTATACCGCGAGCAGCGTCTTAACGGTAAATGGAATACAAAAGGAAAGGGTTCACCCAAACAAGCAACTGTTAATAGTGAACAGTCGTATATTCATGCGGTATTTGCTGAATTAAAAAGATTGGGTGAATGGGAAGGTGAGAACCCTCTTGATGGAATTCGTCAGTTTAAAGAAGGTGATCAGGAATTAGCTTTTCTTTAGTAAGCATCCGGTCATCTCACCTTGCTTTACCAACCAACACTAAAAATGGGGGATTTTTAACTGAAAGGATTATCTGACCAGGGAAGGAGTTCATTCAA
>NZ_MUBK01000078.1 GCF_002127545.1 Xenorhabdus beddingii | reverse complement strand
ACCCAACGCACACGGATTGGCGGCATTTTTATTTGCGCCGGGTTATCGCCGTCTGCCTGTATGAGCCATGACATGTTTCCTTTCACATCGAGCGTACAGGCAGAAGCAAAAATAACCCATGCCACCGGGTAGAACGGATCATTACCAGCAACATCTCGCTGTAGGCAGAAGACGTGGTGTGACAGCCGGAGAGACGGCCTGTATTGCCATCATCATTCATTCATTGAGTGGTGATCGCCATGCAGAGCAGCAAATTCCGATTATCGGATAATGGATTAACAACAGGCAGAGGTAACCATGACCGGGTTAAATTATGAAGCCATTGGGCGCTGCAAGGTGTTAAGAGGAAAGATAGAAGCACTGAGCGCGCTGAGAAACCAATACTTAGATTCAGCATGCTTTAATTATCGAGCGGTAATCAGTGAAACTTCTGGATATGCACCAATCACATAAGTTTGCTCTTTCCCATCCTTAACGATATCTAAAACACCAAATCTTATTCCCCGTTTTCGACACAAAAAGAAATAAACCTCCTCCATCGGCAAGGCGGTGATGAGTAAAATAAGTGTCAACGTATATCAGGACTAGACAGTGGGTTATATGAGGTGATGCGAGGTTACTTGGTCTTGGCGTCCCCTGCAGGAATCGAACCTACAACTAGCCCTTAGGAGGGGCTCGTTATATCCATTTAACTAAGGGGACATTTTACTGCTTTGTTTCGGGTTGTTTCGAGCTGTTTGTATCTTATCTCTTTCTGCTTGTTTTAATCAAGTTTTTTACCTCTATTTGTTTCATTTTGTTTTTACTTGTCCTTGGTTGTAGTCGGTTCGTTCACTTGCCATTGTGTACAGTTTGAGTACATAATCACGCTTCACATTGTGTACAGGTTATAATTATGGCATTGAGTGACACTAAACTACGTGGTATCCATAACAAGCCCTATAAAGGGAAGGCTGAGTTAACCGATGGCGACGGTTTGAGTGTCAGGGTCACACTGAACGGAACTATAACATTTCAGCACAGATATCGCTGGAATGGCAAGCCTGTTCGTCTGACTGTTGGTCGCTATCCTGAAATGTCATTAAAGGACGCCAGAATAACAGTAGGTGAGATGCGTTCGTTGTACACAAAAGGACTTGATCCAAAAACGTATTTTTCTCGTTCAGAGGGTGAGGCAACCTTAAAAGATTGTCTTGACTACTGGTGGGATAATTACGCGTCAACATTAAAGCCTAATACTCAAATACTTTATAGATCTGTCGTGTACAACACGATGTACACACAATTCTCGTGTACACCAGTTTCTAATATACCAGTATCATCGTGGGTTAAGTTTTTTGACAAGCAGGAAAAATTAAACCCCAAAAAAGCGAGAGTTCTTTTAACTCAAATGCGATCAGTGGTTAACTGGTGTATAGGTAGGCAATTCATCCCATCATGCGAAGTTATGAAACTTGGTGTGAAAAACATAGGTAAAAAACCAGATACAGGCAGTCGAGTTTTGACGTACACGGAACTAGCAAAAATTTGGCTAGCTTTGGAAAATAACAAAATAGTTTCTTCTAACAAGGCATTACATCAATTACTTTTGTTATGGGGGGCGCGCCTTTCTGAGTTGAGACTTGCCACTGCCAGCGAGTTCAATATGGATGATCTGATATGGACGACTCCGGTTGCCCACTCAAAAATGGGTAACGTAATCAGACGACCTATATTTGAGCAGGTGATACCATACATAGAACGACTATTAAGCATGGGAAATGATGTATTGTTTCCTGGACAGGAACTGGATAAATCCATAGACAGATCGTCAGCAAACCTCTATATGAACAAGCTAAGGAAGTCTATCGATATACCCGAATGGCGCACACATGACTTTAGGCGATCGCTGGTGACTAACCTATCAAGTGAAGGAGTTGCGCCCCATGTCACCGAGAAGATGCTGGGGCATGAATTAGGCGGGGTTATGTCCGTGTACAATAAACACGATTGGATTGATGAGCAAAAAGCAGCGTATGAATTATATGCAGATAAAATATTTTGGCACGTCAAGCAGTTAAATTCCGGTTAATTCCGCCATCATCCAACCATTTTTGTATAGCTGAAAGCCTATAACGGGCAGGATAGTTTAAAACAGGCTCAGGAAATCCATATTTTTTTCTGAGCCGATATACTGCTGTTCTTTTCTTTCCTAGCATGTCGAAAACATCTTTTTCTTCAATTAAATCATTACTCATTACTTCATCTCCTTCCTAACAATCCGCACATAATATGCCAGCACTGATTTAGCACTGAATTTCATGTGATTGAGTGGTTTAAATTTGGGTGTATATTTATCGAGAATTGCGGTTACTAATTTGTCGTCATATTTAGGCAGGCTGTTTAACTCATTCAGGCATTCCTTTGCCACCGTCCTTCTTGCGTTCTCGTATGACTGGTTATTCATCGGTTATGATGGTTTTTATGTCCGATTCGGGAAACTCCATTATTTCCAGACCAGAGACAACGCAGTCTGTTATAAAATCCGATAGCATTTGGTCAGAGACTTTTTTGCCGGGATTGGAATGTTTTTCTGCTGCGGTTCTGGATATTTCAATGGTGATTTTTGGTGTGCTCATGCTATTTTCCTCATTTGTTCGTTTC
>NZ_MUBK01000077.1 GCF_002127545.1 Xenorhabdus beddingii | reverse complement strand
GATAAAGATTTCCCCAATCGTTAATCACTGTTCTAACGATATAGACCAGCACATAACTGAACGACAGCAGCCAGATATATTTATTGCAAAAAACATAGGCTTAGGGAGAACGGTGGAACTGGCGAAAAATGCACTGCCAAAAGCTGGGGGTGTTATAGGTGGCGGATTAATTGTTGAAAGTGATTTCTGGGTCAAGAGCATAGGATCCCCAGCGTGGGCAGGTTGAGGCGGACCACCTGACCGGGGCGATAGGCGTAACCGTCCAGATTCATCTTCAACTGCGCCCGGCGTCCGGCGCGCTTGCGGCGCAGGTGTTGACGCGCCAGCCGCTGGGCCTGATACGGGGAAGTCACAAAACGAAAATCAATGTCTTCCTTGATTTCCAGTCCGTCTTCGGCAATCCAGTCCGCCTGAATGACCGGGGTAAAATCGGTTTTGGTGTAGATTTGTTCGGCGTCAACGAAGGTGCCATAGATGGCGTTGGTCGCCTCTTTCAGACCGACTTCCGGCGTCAGGGTCACGGTATCAATAATCTGGTTTTCGTGGATTTCCTGCACCGCCGGCCCATAGTACGCCCCCACTAAAATTCCATGCTGGCCCGCCATGTACGTGGGGTCAGCCGATAAACACCGGTGCATCGCATCCAGCAGTCCCGCCGGACTTTCATCCAGCTCATACGCCCCGCTCAGGGTGTAACGGGGTTCCCGTCCGCCATCAGCCGTATCGATGTTTTCTTCACAAATATCAGCGGCCCGTTTAAACGCCACCCAGTCAATATCGGCATCCGGCACCTGCAAATAACTGCGGTAATAATCCAGAATGACCAGCGCACCATTGTCGCTCCACCGGGTTTGTCGGGTTCGCGGATCGTACAGCTTCTTCCCCCAGACCTCGCATTTGATGTTGGGCAGGCCATACGGGAATTTCTCCGGGTCAAAGATGAGGGTAACGCGCAGCCATGCCATGTCCCGCCCAACCATATCCGGTTTCCATGACGGGCAGTTTGCCAGCATGAACGGATCGGGGTCGGTTCGCCCGTTATGCAGCTCAACTTCAACGACGGGAACGGGGGTTTTTATTTCGCCTGCCAAAGGTACCTTGGTCACCTTATCCACGGTCCCGAATGATTCCAATGGGTCATCGCCCAGCCAGATGCGACCAATTCTTTCAATCGGGTGACCCGCAAGGGCAATGGCCAGCGTAATTTTTTCGTGCTCCTCCTGCTCGCCCTGTTCTTCTTCGGCAAAGAACAACAGCCCGGAAACGACCGTGTGACCCACAATGACGGTTTCGGGTGCCGTGGAAGATCGCAATAGCTGCTTACGTTCACTTTGGTCACGTCCCATGCCCGGCGGCTTGGGTTTGTACATCTGGCTGGCCGCAAACTGAACCGCCACCCCAGCCGCAATCAGTGCCGCCCCCATTCCGCCTGTGACAACCGCGCCCGCTATCATCAGCCCGGTAGAAACAACGTTCATGGCTGTTTGTCCCATTACGCCACCCTCCACGCTTTCAATGGACTGACATCCACCGGACGCGCCCCGGCACCCGTTACCGCCCAAACCTGCCCGGCCCACAGCACACCAAGCGTTTTTCCCTCCTCAGCGTCAAACAGGACAATATCGCCCCGCCCTGCTGTGGTGGGTGGAATGGCATCAAATAACCGATCCAGTGCCTGTTCCAGCGTGCCAAACTCTGACGTCAACACGCGAGCCGCCCCCATCCGGGTGTTGTATCGCCCGCGCACGCCCGCGCACGGGTCAAAGTCACACACCGCCTGAACACAATCAGCGGCAAACAGGCAGCAGTCATGTTCACCCCATAAAAAAGGGCGACTCATGGCCGCCCTGATAGTGTCAGGCAATCGCAGTGTCCATTGTCGGTGTCTCATGGTTTTCTCCGGGAAATAAAAAACCCGCCGAAGCGGGTCTTATGAATTCATTACTTATCGTGTAATACGCTCACTGGCTGTTTTGTAGGCTTTCGACTCTTCCCTTTTACCCACCGCGACTATCCATATCACAATTTCTTCATCTATCACTTGATAAATAAGACGAAATCCTGAAGAGCGGAGTTTTATTTTAAAGCAGCCAGATAAATCGCCGTGCAATCTAGCTGACTCTATGTAAGGGTTGTCCTGTAGCTTTTTTAATTTCTTTTTAAACTGTTCGCGGATACCTTTATCCAACTTTTGCCATTCTTTTAAAGCGCGTTCGTCAAACTCAATGTTAAATTTCATCGAGATTTACCCGGATGCGTTTAGCGGGATTTTTTAGACGTTCTCGCACTACTTCAAGAATATCTTCATCTTCATCATACTCTGAGACTATCACTGACACTTCCGTGAAGGGCAACTTTTCATTTTCTGCCACATAACGCAGAAACAGGCGCATTGCATCGGAAGGAGATAGGTTCAGTTTTTCAAATGCCTGATAAGCATTTTTCTTAAGCTCTTCATCCACTCTGATCTGAATTGTGCTCATAGCATCACCTCATGTCATTACATTTGTATTGCATTGTATGTTATTTCATCTGTGATGCAATGGGTTTTACGAAACTTTCGCAAAACCTCAGATAATGATCTACAAAACTTTTGTAACAGTGTCTAGTCCTGATATACGTTGACACTTATTTTACTCATCACCGCCTGATGATGTACGTCATCGGGCGTTTGATATTTTAGGGCTAAGTGGGGTCGG
>NZ_MUBK01000076.1 GCF_002127545.1 Xenorhabdus beddingii | reverse complement strand
AAGGTTTGATGCTCAAAGAATTGTTTACTGTTAGTTCGTAATGAATTAACTGTTTTAGTCACTCTTCAAGACTTGTTTAATCTTTTCGCCTTTCGGCGTCAGATAGGGTCTTGCGAGTGCCCACACAGATTGTCTGATTAATTTGTTAAAGAGCGTTGGCAACCGGACATTCGTTCCGGGTTGCGAGGCTGCGTATCTTACGCTTTTCGCCTCGGGAGTCAAGCGTTTATTTTCGCTTTCCTTCCCCTGTCCTTCGCGGCATGTTGCAGCTCAGCGTCGGTCAGTGGTGGCGCATTATAGGGAGTTTTCCGCGCCTGACAATAGTTTTTTTGCATTTTTTTTCCCGTTCGTGTTTTTTTTCAACAAATCTAACATTTTCGCTCCTTTTTCACCCTAAAAGTGATGAAATAGGCAACAATCATTAAATCAATGCAGTAGGATAACGAGTTAAATAAAAAGGGAGAGATGGCATCCATGCAGTTAAGAGAACAGAAAAATGTGGAAAAAAAGAATCTGTCCTATCTTTTGGCTGAACAGATAGGCCAACGAATTCTTTCAGGTGAATATACTGCGGGCAGTATTCTGCCTGGTGAGATGGAATTGACCAAACTCTTTGATGTCAGTCGAACCGCTGTAAGGGAAGCAATCAAGATTTTAATAGCTAAAGGCATGTTGTTATCTCGTCCAAGAGTCGGCACACATATTATGCCTATCAGCCATTGGAACTTTCTGGATCAAGATTTGTTAAGGTGGTGGATAACCCCCAATAATATTGATGAGATCATGACACATTTCCAACAATTGCGTCTGATTATAGAACCACAAGCCTGCTTCCATGCCGCCATCAACGCATCTCATAACCAAAAACAAACCATGTCCTCCTTAATTAAGGAGATGCACTTATTAACTAAACAGTTTGACCCAAAAAAGTGGATAGAAACGGATCAACAACTGCATCACACTATTTATCAGTCTTGCGGTAATCCATTTATTGCTTCTTTTGCTAATTTGTTTCAACCCGTATACCAACACTATTTTGAAAAAATCATTTCAGACAAAGCCTTCCACCTGAAAGCCCATAGTGCAATTGTTGATGCCATTATCCACGGCAACAGTCAACGGGCTTTAGAGGAATGCAAAAGGTTACTAATAACCAGAGAATAGTTTAATGTATTAAAATACCATGCATTGACTAATTATCGATCACTACGAAATAAACGGGATCTCTAATGGTTAAATCCGCACGCAGTATGTCGGGATTGCCTTGGGTTGCGGCCATGGCTTTTTTTATGCAGGCTTTAGATGCCACCATTCTTAATACCGCACTACCAGCCATTGCTAAGAGCCTTAATCATTCTCCATTAGCAATGCAGCCTGCCGTTGTTAGCTATACCTTAACTGTGGCGATGTTAATCCCCGTCAGCGGTTGGCTGGCCGATAGATTTGGTACTCAACGGGTATTCATCTATGCCGTTTTTTTCTTTTCTTTGGGTTCACTCGCTTGTGCTTTGTCCCACAATCTTTCTTTCTTAGTCATTTCCCGAGTGATTCAGGGAATAGGTGGGGCCATGATGATGCCTGTTGCACGTCTGGCATTACTAAGAACATACCCACGCAGTGAACTGTTGCCTATTTTGAATTTTGTCACCATGCCTGGGTTGCTGGGCCCAATTTTAGGTCCCATGCTCGGAGGTTTGTTAGTGACTTATGCCACATGGCATTGGATCTTCATCATTAATATCCCCATCGGGGTATTAGGCATTATCTATGCGATAAAGCATATGCCCAATTTGACCATGCCAAAATGCCCCTTCGATTTTCTGGGTTTCATACTGTTTAGTATGGGGTTGGTGATGATTTCAGTCAGCTTTGATTTATTTGGTGATAAATCTCTCTCAGACTATATTCCTGTGGCTTTGCTAACCAGCGGTATAATTATGCTGCTAGGGTACATTTTCCATGCCAAAAGGCATCCAACCCCTCTTATCAACCTCCGGCTGTTCCAGACGCACACATTTTCAATCGGTATCGCCAGCAATATTGTGACTCGCTTAAGTACGGGCTCGCTCTCATTTATCATTCCGTTGATGCTACAAGTAGGGTTTGGATACTCAGCGGTCATTGCAGGAATTATGATGGCACCAAACGCGATTGGTTCAATTTTCGCCAAATCTTTTGTTACCAAGATACTGACCAAATTTGGATATCGAAATACGCTTATTTGGGTCACGATTATTATTGGTGTGATGATTTCACAATTTTCTCTACAGACACCGGAAATACCTGTCGTATTTTTGATAATTCCTCTATTTATATTGGGAATGGCGATGTCTACACAGTTCACCGCGATGAACACGATTACGCTTGGTGATCTAAATGATAATAATGCAAGTGCGGGTAATAGCCTGCTAGCCGTCACTCAACAGTTATCCATCAGTTTTGGGATCACCATCAGCGCCGCAGTCCTTCGGTTTTATGAGTCAATGAACTATGGCTCAACGGTGAGCCATTTCCACTATACCTTGATTACGATGGGCATTATTACCTTGATTTCCTCTACTGTATTCCTGTTACTGAATAGAGAAGATGGCAATCACTTAATTAACCCGAATTCCGGATAAGGAATTGACGAAGTGCCTGTTCCAAGAGCAAAGTTTTGGTGCACACCAAAAACCGCTCTGGGGAGGAACAGGCAATGAAC
>NZ_MUBK01000075.1 GCF_002127545.1 Xenorhabdus beddingii | reverse complement strand
CACAGAACTGCTGATAGACAGGCCGCAACCAATGCGGTTTTGCCGTCCCGACGCGTGTAGCGAAGGTAACAGCGAAATCCCGTTTACATTGGGTGAGCACTTGTTGGCAGTCTGGTTACGTTCTCCCTACGGTCTGCAAGCCTTAAGTAGTTCCCTCTATAATGATTTATGGGAAAACCACGGTGTAATGGCGAAGAAATTGGATGAGCCAGAAGGCAGTTTAGAACCCCGGATTGAACAGTGGTTGAGACAAAAATTGGAAGCCGGACAGCGTATTGAAAACATGTCCGGTCAGGATTATCTATTGGCTATGGAACGAGAAAAATAACAGGAGCACCTATTTATGAGTAAAGCTAATTCGGTTTATTGTCCTGATTGCCCGGGAATGTTAAAGAACAAAATAGAAATTCAGCTTGTTGATGAACACAATAAACCCATCTCTAATATGCCCTATATTTTAAAAAATAATAAAATTGAGCGTAAGGGAATGACGGATGGAAACGGAATGATCCGAGCAGAAAAATTGCTTGCTTCTCCTTTACGTTTATTTCTCAGTGGGCAAAAACTTGCAGATGAGATGGAGACACGACCATTACGATCATTGCGTGGTGAATCTAATTCAACAGTAAAGCCAGATGCCGAATCCAAAGGTTGTTTTTATCGTTATGCTGTCATTGGTGAGTTGTGTGACAAAGCCCCTGATATTGCAGAGTGGGAACAAGCTAAGTTTGGGCTACCTTACTACCATTTTCCGAAAGAAAATGAATTTAAAGGATTAGAGTTTTACGGTGAGGATTTTAATCAACGTCATGTGATTGAGGTCTGTCCGTTTAGGGCATGGTCTTTAATCCTGAAACATACACCAAACTACGATATCGTGAATGCGTATAACCTAGGACTCATGTCACTATTGGTGTATAAGGATGAAGTGATGGTTGACCCAGATTCTCCTGATATTGATATGAGGGAATTTATTAATACTCCCGATACGGTCACTTCTTTTTTCTACCAGCAGTGCTTTGACTTATCAAAAGCCCCCGTTATCAATGATCATTCCGTTTATCCCGCGATTGTAAACGATGTCCCATTTAAAGAACGTTATCGACCGGCAATATTCCTGGATGTTGAACAAGTGAAAACGCCTGAAACGTTTGAGCATGATACTCAAATGTTTTTTGTTGAAAATGAAACGCAAATTATTGCGGCATGGAGAGGGACGGCAAGCCTGAGAGATGCGCTTACGGACGGGACTTATCGCCCCATACCATGCCCGGAGAATATTCTTCCCGGTGGAAAAGCCAAGGTTCATAAGGGCTTTTTAGAAGCGTATCAGTGCATGGAGAAATATTTTATAAATAGAATTAAAAGTATAAAAGATAAATCATACTCTGGGATTAAAAAGTTATATATCTGCGGGCATAGTTTAGGGGGGGCACTGGCTTTATTACATGCCACAGAGCTAAGACAGAATAACCCGCTCCTTTATACGTATGGAATGCCGAGAGTCTTCACGGGAAGTGGAGTCAAAGCCTTAACGTCACTGAATCATTTCCGACATGTCAATGATGCTGATACTGTAACGAGCGTGCCATTTGATACCAATATGGATAACTGGTTATTTGAAATTTACGGGCCACTAGGAACCATTTTTGGCTTTAGCTGGACCTTAGCCACATTACCCACCATTCCAATACAAAAATATCTCCCCGAAATTGGTGAAGTATATTATCACCAAGGGAATACCGTGAGTTTCTTCCAGGCGAGGCAACTCGGTGAAGAAAGAATTCCAAGTAAGAATGGAATCGGTTTTGTGGGTAAAAAAGGTTGGCGAATGAATGGCACCTATAAGTTTTATTTAGTTCCGAGCCTAGCTAACTCCTTAGATAAAGGGCTAGAGAAAGAACAACAGGAATATGTGAACTCATTAAAGGGAGATAAGTCTGTTATCGATGAAATTTTCCCACAATGGAATAATCCTGATTTAGATACGATCATGACGATGGCAACAGACCACTTTATGGGCAGTAAATATCAAGCCATTATAAATAATCAATTGCTCAGTTTCTTAGAGCCAACGAAAACGCCTAAGCTAATAGATTCAAGAGGGAAATTTGATGAAATCATACATCATCACGATGCCTCTCCACTGAGTGCAAAACGTAACACCACTTTTATGGCACTCGAAAATAAACTGCACGATGTTTTTAAACAAGATGTTAACCAAGATGAATTATTGAAACATGCTCTTGAGCGATATAAGGAAAGCACCCATGAAATCTCTATGCAATAAAAGCGTATTATTCTCCCTACTTGCTGTGTTTTTCATACAAGGATGCGCGCAAAGCAACTCATTCTCTCCACCGATTAATGGAGAGACTGTTCATTTTACGGCCACTATGCCTGATGAGTTGGATGCCTTACCCATTTCAGCCATGTACCGTTCTAAAATTTGTCGCAAAGAGCGCCGGACCGCGAATATGAAATCGTATTCTGTTCCGGGTTTTCATCGTGCCACCTACCCTCTGTCAATCGGTCAGTCAAATCAAGTTGAGGTCAGTGTCCCTCAGGAGGGAGGGGGGAAGTGTGATTGGAAACTGAGTAATATTGCTTTCGAAGTGAAGCTGAAAGATACGTCAACAATTGCGCCTCTTATTGACGATAATTTTGGATTTAATACGACATTTGTGATTGATGGTAATGCACCACAAGAGTTCGATGGTGGATATATAAAAAAAAA
>NZ_MUBK01000074.1 GCF_002127545.1 Xenorhabdus beddingii | reverse complement strand
CACAGAACTGCTGATAGACAGGCCGCAACCAATGCGGTTTTGCCGTCCCGACGCGTGTAGCGAAGGTAACAGCGAAATCCCGTTTACATTGGGTGAGCATTTGCTGGCAGTCTGGTTACGTTCTCCCTACGGACTGAAAGTGTTAACCAGTTCACTTTATTGCGATTTATGGGAAAACCACGGCCAGATGGCGAAGCAACTGGATCAGCCAGAAGGCAGTCTGGAACCCCGGATTGAGCAGTGGTTGCGGCAAAAAATGGCAGTCGGTTACCGTGTCGAAAAACTCGCCAGTCAGGATTACCTGCTGGCGATGGAACAAGAAAAAAATAACAGGAGCGATGATTTATGAGTAACGAAAATTCGGTTTATTGCCATGATTGCCAGAAAATACTTAAAAGTGACTTATACATTAAACTTGTCAGAGACTACACCAATGAGCCTATCTCTAATGTGCCTTACATTCTGACAAATAAAGGGCTGGAACATTCGGGAACAAGTGATGGTCATGGTATGAATCTTGAAGAGGGTTTAACCAGCACACCGTTCACCATCAAAATAAATCCTTCTCAGGCGGTTTAGTTGACACACCTCATTAAAAATAGGAATGAGGCGAATGGCGGATATAAAAAATTTAGTAACGGAATGATATTAAACCCATTTTAATCAGGAAGACGTAAATGACCGAAGTCTTTAAAAAACATAAATACGATGACATGGAGTTGTACAAAAGCACTCAATCAGTGGCCGCGTGTGACTGTCATTTCGAAGAAAAAGACGGAAAACAAATTAAAGTTATTGATGTGCCGATACTCACCTGTGAATGTGTTTGGCGCAGGTATCAGAAAGAAGCCGAAGACATTGTTGCACCCGGAGGCAAGTTGATTGCCGACCCCAAAGAACGCAACAAACGCATTAATGCGGCTTACGCTAAAATATGGTTGGAAGATAATCGTTTCCAATGGGCTGGTCTTGCTGCTTTCGCTTCGAAGCAAGTGGGGTGTGGTTTGTTGCATGCCTATAATACAAACGAAAAGATACAAACTCAAAGTGACACTAAAAAGCGTGTAGTTAAGAGCGTAATGGAGGTTGATACATCATGGCAACTGGATTGGCCAATTTATCCAAAGCCTATGACCGAGAATGAGAGTGCAAATATTGCTCATGCTATGGAAGAACATAAGCAAGCTCGAGGAAATAACCCTCTGTCATCAATTCCTGACATCCATCTCCCTGGTGAGCAATTAAGCGTGACACAGCAACAGTTCGACCATGTGTATGAAATGATGGCGCTGGGAAATACAACGTTATTTTTGGATGTGTATCCACTACATGCTTTCTATAAGCAACGCGGGTTGAAAGATCTCAAAACTTGTTTAAAGGGGCGAAAAAACATCTACTATAACAACCAATTCCCAATACTATGGCCGATAGGGCAAGAAAAATTTGAATTTGGTCAGGACTATCCAGATATTCTTCTGGCTTTTGAAGCGATAGAAGCGGGGAAGATTGCTCAAGGCGTTGTGCATCTCGCCAACCATGAACAAATCAATATATTACAACCCACAATGTACAGTGATACTCACTTAGTCTTATTATTACGGGGCAATCAAATCTCTTTTGTCACTGGCTTGCCTTCTGGTGTAGCGGAATCGGTTGAATTAACGTTGGCGAGCCAGTGCCGACGTGTTGATGATGGCCGTACTATCGAATTTAGTGATGAGGCACTGGCCGATCTTTCTGATATAGAACAACGTATGCCTTTCGTGTATAAAGCAGCAACCCGTTTTGATGAGATGCTGCATGATGGCAACCGAAGTTTGCTCGAAGAATCTCTAAAAAATATTGCGGCAGGGCGAGGTGTAGAATGAATCTCTTACAACGCATAAGTTGGCGGCGTAATGGTTTAATCCTTGCAATTTTCATTGCATTAGGGCTGACCGCTGTTTACCTCTACCATTCCTTTTATTCAAAGGAACCTGTGATAGCTCTGATAATCGGTGAACCTTACGAGGATATGCGACAACGTTCCAGTGCCACTATTGCTCCACACCTTCCGGGTAAGATTTGGCATAATATTCCAAAAACGGATGCACGATTACGGTTTATCGACCCGAAATATGGATTTATTACCCCTCCAGCTCGATTCTTTGCTGTCCTATACGCAGATGATGTCATCACTAGTGTACGCATGTCACCACAAATCGAACCGTTGCTCTACGACGATGCGATTAAAATTGTATTGGATTTACAAGATCAATGGAGTAAAGCAGGTTGGGTACTTCTTAAAGGATATTACCCCTTGGTGAATACTCCAGAATTACACGATAATCTTCGCCATATGAAAGCCCCAGGAACGACCTATTGGCAAGCAGATGATCAGTATCAGATTAAACTGAATTTGGGACGTTTTAAAGATGACCGGCACCCTGATGAAGAACGCTATTTGATCACATTAGTGATTTCCAAACCGTGGTAATTGGGGAATAGCACAAACCAAAGTAGATGTGAGAATATCTTTTCTAGCATCCACAATTCAGGACGATACTGACGCGCTACGCTTGTCATCTCCGAGCTACCGGGCTAATACATTAACCCGGTAGCTCGGAGAGCTGAAAAAATATAGCCGTCACTATCGATTATTTTTATATAACTGCACAGATTTTCACGGGATAACGGGGTAAATAATATATTTGTCATATATTTCATTATGTTACTCTATCCCATGTTATCCCAGTCTATCCCGTAACATTATGGTGTTAATTTAAATTAACGCGATGTTCGACTTTAACATCCTATAACGTTGGCTTGTTGAAGCCAGTCGCGTTGACTTTTACCTTGTTTAAAATTGGCAAAAATACCCAACATGTGAGAAAGCAGTTTTCTGGCAATTCGATTACTCAAATGCCACAAATCCCGTGCCCAGCACTTCTCGATAGCAAATTGGCCGGCGAGTTGACCAATCACGGTT
>NZ_MUBK01000073.1 GCF_002127545.1 Xenorhabdus beddingii | reverse complement strand
GAGGAAATCCGGCTTTACCTGTTCCGTGTTTGCGTACCGATTCGGTTTGGTGACAATACCGGCAAGCCACTTCTATCGTCACCGTCATTTTTAGACCCCTTTAAAAAATCATAAGAATACCACATTAACGCTTTGGAGTCATGATCCATGATCTTATAAGAATGAAAAATCAAGCATCTTCAATTACGATGGGTATATTAGTTTCTAATTAAAACAATAAACCACAAATGAGATGTGGGATATCAGATGACCGCTACTTTATTAATACCATTAAATTAAATCATAATTGTCAGGGTTGAAAAATACCTATTTTCAACCCTATTTATAATAGTTTAACGATTATCTCGCAATAACAACCTTTCCATCAATAATGGATAAGTATGGGCTATAAGTTGCTGTATCACCTGTTTTTTTATTATCCATCAATATAGGGGAGCGACCGAAAGCGCCTTCTTCAAGACGGAATAACCTTCCACTTTTATAGCTAACTAATTTTAATTTTTTCCATTCAGGATAAATTCTAATTGTATATAATTTATCATCAGTCAGTTCTTCAAAATTCATTGAATTAAAAAATATTCTGGGATTACTATCCTCAGCCATCGCCCATTCATCCCATGCGGGCTTACTCATTTTCCATAATTTATCGAGATCCTTATGTGCAAGTGTATTGATAATATCCTGATAGAAATTTTTAATTGCAGGGAGGTCATTTTCTGTTACCGGATGTGCTTTAGTCCACATCCAATCAGGTAACCCTCTAATAGAAAACCTTTTTTGCGCTTTATATAATCCGTCATCCTCTGGGTTTGTTGCCATGCC
Organism: Xenorhabdus beddingii; assembly: GCF_002127545.1. Taxonomy (GTDB): domain Bacteria; phylum Pseudomonadota; class Gammaproteobacteria; order Enterobacterales; family Enterobacteriaceae; genus Xenorhabdus; species Xenorhabdus beddingii. Next base: position 2,208 of record NZ_MUBK01000073.1, on the reverse strand, counting down.
GGAGAATTCAAACTCTGATTTTCCATTACCAATTTTATTTGGTGATGTTACTGTATTACCATCTTTATCAACAGTCAATTTTATATGACCGATAATTTCATTAGTACCCGTCACCGATACTTTTTTTAAGGTTGCTTCACACCAAGCCTCAGGATCAAATTTATTTGACTTTATATCGTCTGATAGATCACTAAAAAGCAATGCTATAGTATTTGTACCATTTTCCAGAAATGCTGTTGCATTTAAGCCGCTGGATTGAATTCCATTACTGCCATTGTTATTATCCATCGCAGGCATGCCATTTATATCCACATAACAAAGGCTTTTGTTAGTATTCAATGAGAGTAAATATTTATATTCCATATTTGTTTTTCCTAATACATTATTAGCAGCAGTAGTAGTAAAAAAAAGAATACTAGCCCAAAGAAATCCTGTATGGCGATTTATCTTTAGGTAATGGTTCGTGAAAAATCCATTCTTTTTCTGCATTGCCTTTAACCCCTTTATTTTTCTGTCGTCTAGCGGTTCCGTTAGGAGAATTTTGTTTACCTACACCAAAAGCCAATTCTACATTTACCATCGCTTTTATACCATCATGGTAAAGTACCAAATCCAACACTTTTTCATTTTGGGAATTTGAGGCAACCCCAATCAGCGCCTTAGCGTCTGCCGTAGCAGTCGCATTAACATAGCCATTAATAATGCCGTAACGCACCCCTCCGCGGATATTGGCCTCGGCTTTAATGCCAAAGCCCACTTCGAATAGATCGTCTTTTTTAAACGCCCAATCACCTTTTTCATCCGATTCCCAACCAAATTTTACATTTAAATCGCCCTCAGTAATAAGATTTAATTCTGCACCTGCATAAGCACCATCTTCACCTTTTTTCACTTTTTCTTCATAGACTTCCCCTGCTTCACGAAGCAGAGCAACAGCGGTATTGATTTTAAAAGCCGCGGCGATAAGTTGGAGAACATCGAGCTTTAATGATAGTCCGAACAGCGGGGAAGCCGAAATTTCGGCACCAAATTTGCGATATAATTTAAAATCGTCATTATGAGAAAGTTCGTATTCGCCATGAATTTTCACTTCAGGATAGAGAACATCCAATTTCAGGATATTGAATTTATCACGGGGATGACCTGCGGTGAGGAAATTCGTGAATTTATCAATATTCTGTTTGAGCGAGTCAATGGTTTTTAAGCTATTTTTACTTTTCTTAAATTCCTTTTCTAATAAGGTTTTTTTCCATATTTGACTCGCGCCGCCTTTTTGCGTTTTAACGGATCCTTCAATAGAATAAGTATTCCTTACTTCATAACGTGTTGTGCCATTACGCCAGCCTCTGTATCCTCGCTGTCTTAGACCCTGTTCTCTATTCGTTTTACGTTGTTGTCTTTTTCTTTCTTCGTCTGTAAATTCATCCACTTCTTTATCAGCACTAAACGTCAAATCAACTTCTATCTTTTCCTGAGTCACTAAATAGATATTTGAGTTAAGCACCGTTCTTTTGCCACGGAGATAGGATAATACTTTGCCTATTCCAGACTGTGTTTCCTTTATTAGGGGTTTGTTCGAACATTCATCAACCAGAACTTGGTAATGTTGTTTCTCTATTCCCTCATAGAAGTCTTTGTCTAAGAAACGTTTTAAAACCATGAATGGACCGGGTATTAAAGTTAAAAAATCCTGTTCTGTTTTATCGTAAAACAGTTTTCCTTTGTACGTATTTTCTGGGGAAAACTGCGCAACAGGTTGGCCCTGTTCATTGAAGACATTACCAATTGGACATTCTGGATTATGGGAGATACAACCTTTACTGACCGAACTTAACTTAATTTCTACATTCGGTTTTTCTTCCTTAGGCCATTCATTCAGCGAGGTAAACGTTGTTTTTGGCACATCAAGCACATAATAGAGGGCTTGTGGGAACCAGGATTGGGTATAGCTGAATGTCTTATCCCCTAATGTAATATCAATCTTATGCGTACAATCATCCGGATTGTCACAATCACACAGTGCTGAACCTGCTTTTATTGACGTCATTTTTTATCTCCTTACCCAATATTCACACTGCCACCGCCAATCACAACACCGCCACAATCAATGGCATCCCCGGTTCGGGCGGCCGGTTTCCCCTCAATAAAGACGGAGCCGGAACCTCCGGCGATCGTCCGTGAATGTGACGCATGGGGAGCCAGTGCGTC
>NZ_MUBK01000072.1 GCF_002127545.1 Xenorhabdus beddingii | reverse complement strand
GGTCAGTTGCAGTTCGCCGTCCAGTTCACCGGTCAGCACGCAATGGGGAATATGCTGGTTACGGGCCAGCACCGTGTTATCCGGCGTGCTGAAATCGTAGATCACGCCGTCGGCATCGGTGAAATTGACTTTACCCTCAGCCAGTACTAGCTGACGTGACCAGTCATCCGCCCATTTCGGCCCCAGCAGGCCGTTGTACCGGGCCGTGGAGCGATAGGTGCGGGTCAGGGTGATCGGCAACAGCCCGGGAATAACGATCACCGGCCAGACTTGCAGGAAGTCACCGGTGGCCATGTCAACCGGGTCGCCTTCGCCTTTGGTATTGTTATTGTTGTTGCCGTCTTTGTCGGCAGACTTGTTGGCGACGTTATCGTGTTCCGCGTTTTTAGGTTTGGCAGGCGGGGCGTCGACCGCCTCGGCGGATTTCCCCTCAATACGGGCACCTTTCGTGTTTCCCGCCGCCTGCGTTTCCGCTTTGACCGCGCTTTTAACCTCGTGTTTAATGGCCCCTTTGGGGGCCGTTTTACCGAGGTTAAAAAAGGCACCTATGCCTTTGAATATATTGAATGTTTCGCCCGCCAAAGAGACAGACATAGCGGTATCAACTGCACCTCCCCCGCCTTCCTGCATCGGGTTATCAAAACTTTTTCGTTTTGCGTCCAGATTAAACGCTTCGGTGTTTTTGGCAACGGCTGTACCCGTGTCAGATAAGCCTTCGGCAGCCCTGTTCAGCCCAAAAGCCTCCAGCTCGGCGGCACGGGCTTGCGCAGCCAATGCACTGGCATTCCCCTGCAATTTAGTCACCGCTTCCGCCGCATCGACCGCCATGTTATTGACGCGTTTTGCTGCACCGATAGCGAAATCAGTCGCCCGAAACTGATCGACGTTCTGGCGGGCATACTCTGCCACCGCCTGTAAGTTTTCTGCGGCTTTTTTCTGGCCCGTCATGGCCAATATGGCCGCCCGTTCTTCTGCATCTGCATTGACCGCATTGACCATGCCTGTATCAAAGTAATCCCTTACCTGCCCCCAAAAACCTTTTTCTTCCCGGGTTTCCGGCAGCACCACGGCATTGGCCTCATGGGGCGGATGAGCCGCCTGTGGGGCCTGCCCGATAATTTTCCCTATCGTATTGCCCTCGCCGGTCGGGCTGTCATCCCGGGCCTTTTGCGGTAACGGGGCATTCGGTTCCGGCGGGATAACCGGGGTATCGTGATTGTCTTCCATCGTGTCCTTCCTTATGCCCCGTTCATCCAAAACTGATCCCCGTGGCGCAGCATCAGCTTGTTGCCGGCGCGCACGGTCTGGGTATGCTCTTTCGGGTGGCATTTGCCCCCCACCGTGCCGCTCTTGACCCCATTCGCCACCCCCGGCTGGTCACCGAGGGTCTGCGGGACAACACTGCGGGAAAACACCACCACCGGCTGGCCGTTGGCGCGCACGGTCTTTTCCGGTGCCGCACTGTCCGCCAGTTTCGCCACCACCGGATACGGGATCGGCGGCGTCGACGATCCCATCGGGGTTTTGCACACGTCCGGCAGCATGCCGACAATCATCCAGCTGCCCGCCGTGCGGGCGACGTAGTTATCAGCCATCCTTTTGCTCCTCTTCCAATGGCGCCAGTTTGAGCAACGGCGCATCCGGGTTGATTTCAAACCGCGCTTCCGCGACCCGCACCGGCATGTCCGCCCTGAAATTCAGCCGGCAGGTCAGGTGCAGCGTTTTGGCCTCGCTGTCGATAATGAACGTGTCCAGCCGCATCGGCACCGGCAGCAGCCTGCCGTTGTGCAGCCGCAGCAGGAGAAACGGGCGGTGTCCCGGCAGGCGGACATGCAGGTGCCCGTCGGGGGTCAGGCCGCTCAGGGTGAGGGCGAGATCGGTGCCCGGCCAGTCAATCTGCTGGTCAGCCGGCGCACCGTTCCAGTAGCCGAAGTCAAAATCTGTCGGCAGATACGGATGGCGGTGCGCCAGCCAGTCGGCATCGTAAGTCCCCGCCAGGGTGCGGCGGGGCAGCCACGGCCGCCCGATAAACCCCAGCCCCGGCGGCTGGCAGGCCGGGGTCTCCGCCGGTAATGTGCCGGCCAGTTGCGCCGCAAAATGCGCCGCCGTGAAGGGTGCCGCCGGGTGGAGTATCCGCGGCGCCGGGTAGCGGGTGAGTTGTTTCGCGTGGGCGTACCACGGGGTGACAAACCCGGTTCCCAGCGGATTGGTTTCACAGGTGGCCTGCGCCACCGGGGCGTTTTCCCCGTCCGGGTGCTGCTGACGCTGTTCGGGGATCAGTTGGTCCGCTTTGCTGAGGTGTTGGCGCGCGTTATCACCGGCCTGAATTTTGCACTCACCGCCAAAGGCGTAGCGATAGTCCAGCGGCAGGCTGGTAAAAGGCGCGGGGTCGGTGAGTTGCCAGTGCCCGCCCGCATCGCGGATAAACGCCCGTTCGCCGGTCACCGTCAGGGTTTTGTCGAGCAGGGTCTGATCCTGCCGGTCCCGGATGTGCAACCGCACGGGAAACGCCGCACAAGGGCGGCCCGCCGGCGCATACGCCGTGCCGTTGACAATCACGTCGCAGCGCGGTTTAAACGGGGCCAGGTCACTCTCCTGTAACACCACCGAGGCATTCATCGGCCCGCGGTATTCATCCTGTAAACACAACGGCGGCGCGGGCAGCAGTTCGGCACTGTATTCCCCCTGCCCGGCGGGCAGGAGCTGGTAGCCGATTTTCATCACCGCGACGTGATGTTCGGTATCCTCAACATCCAGCATCGTGTAGTTCATCACCGCAAAGGGCGTCAGGTTACGAAATTCCATCTCAGTCGGTCCTTCTCAGTTCAGGTCGATGTCTTTACCGGTGATTTGCACCGGGCCACTGGCCTCAAATTTGAACTCACTGCCCTGGAGGGTGATCTTGCCGCTACTGTCCATACGCAGGACGCTGGCACCGCATTTCAGCTCAATCACATCCCCGGCCGAGATGGACAGGGTATTGGTGATGGTCTCGGCCTTGTGGGCGCCGACCTCAATGAGGTAGTCCTTGCCGGTGATCAGTTTGCGCACTGCGTGCACCGTTTCGGTACTGTTGAGGGTGACCGTCTCCTCCTTGTTCGTAAGCATCCGGTCATCTCACCTTGCTTTACCAACCAACACTAAAAATGGGGGATTTTTAACTGAAAGGATTATCTGACCAGGGAAGGAGTTCATTCAA
>NZ_MUBK01000071.1 GCF_002127545.1 Xenorhabdus beddingii | reverse complement strand
CACAGAACTGCTGATAGACAGGCCGCAACCAATGCGGTTTTGCCGTCCCGACGCGTGTAGCGAAGGTAACAGCGAAATCCCGTTTACATTGGGTGAGCATTTGCTGGCAGTCTGGTTACGTTCTCCCTACGGACTGAAAGTGTTAACCAGTTCACTTTATTGCGATTTATGGGAAAACCACGGCCAGATGGCGAAGCAACTGGATCAGCCAGAAGGCAGTCTGGAACCCCGGATTGAACAGTGGTTGAGACAAAAATTGGAAGCCGGACAGCGTATTGAAAACATGTCCGGTCAGGATTACCTGCTGGCGATGGAACAAGAAAAAAATAACAGGAGCGATGATTTATGAGTAACGAAAATTCGATTTATTGCCATGATTGCCAGAAGGTAGCTAAGCGTGTTGCTCGTATTCGGCTTGTGGCGGATTACACGGGTAAACCTATACCAAACAAGGCATACACGGTGCTAAAGGGTGAAGCAATAGTAACTCAGGGAGTATCTGATGGGAATGGGGTGAGTAGCGAAGAAATTTTAACGACCATACCTCTTTTTGTCGAAATATCCCCCCGCTTTCCTGTTAGAAAGGAAGGCGTCAAATTTTTTAAACAACATAGATACGATAACTTAACATTAAACAGAAGCACCAAATCTCTTGCAGAGTGTAAACCTTATCTTGATAAGATATATGGAAAAGTTGTTGATGTACCTATACTCACAGCTGAATGTCTTTGGCACAGATATCAAAAAGAAGCCGAAGAGATTGTGGGCCAGGGTGGTGAACTGATTGCCGATCCCATAGTGCGTAATAAACGTATTAATCAGACTTACGCTAAGATATGGTTAAAGGATAACCGTTTCCAATGGGCCGGTCTTGCTGCTTTTGCTTCTAAGCAGGTGGGATGTGGGTTGTTAAATTTTTCTGATACGGTCGAAAATATGGAGGGGGATGTAGTGGCCAAAAGTCGTGCGATGGTGAGCGCAGCTAAGGTGGGAGTACATTCCGCTCTTCCTCTGTTTTCACCATTTATGTCCACTTTTTCAGGTACAACTTTTATTCAGGACATAGACAAAGCTATACAAGATGGAAAAGCAAGTATAGCAGCCAGCAAAAAAAATAAAGTAACTGAAGTATCAAAGTACATACAAATAGCCACGGTATCCGGTGCAGTTACCGTCGAGGGTGCTACATACGCAACATTCAAGCGTTCGTTTAACATGATGGGGATTGGAAATGCAACGTTATTTCTGGATGTATATCCACTTCATGCTTTTTACCATCAACGCGGATTAAAAGAGCTCGAAGCTTGCCTACGTGACCGCAAAAATATTTATGGTCATAGCCAGTTCCCAATATTGTGGCCAATAGGGCAAGATAAGTTGGAGTTTGGTCTTCCGTTTAAAGAGATTCTACCCGCTTTTAAAGCTATAGACGAAGGAAAGCTTGCCGATGGCGTTAGGCACCTCGCTGACCACGAGCAAAAGAATATCCTAGAAGCCATCATGTACAGTGATTGGTGGTTAGTCGGAGCATTGTGGGGCAATCAGGTGTTCCATACTCTTGGTGACACATCTATAACACAGCCTGTTGAACTACCGCTAGCGGCTCAGTGCAAGTCTACTAATGATGGCAGAACAATCGAATTTACCAATGGTATACTGGATGGTCTCACGTCCAGACTCTCCAATGTAGAAAATCGTATGGAATTTGTCTACAAAGCAGCAACGCGTTTTGATGAGATGCTACGGGGTGATGAACGAAGAGTGATTGCCGAATCGTTGAAAGAAATTGCTTCAAATGGAGGTGTCAAATGAGTCTACTAAAACGCATGGGGCAACAACGTAAGCGTTTAATATTGGCATTATTAATCATTCTGAGTTTAACCGCCGCTTATCTCTACCATGCCTTTTATTCCCGTGAACCCGCCGAAATAGCCTTGGTGATTGGCGAATCTTACGAGGCGATGCGGCAACGCTCCAGTGCTAAAATTAGCCCACCATATGATAATAGCATCGGGTTCAGAATCCCAAAAACGGATGCACGCTTACGCTTTATTGACCCGAAATATGGGTTTGTTACCCCTCAGGCTCGATTTTTTACAGTTTCCTATGAAAACGGAATAATCGATAACGTGCGTATGTCCCCACAAATTGAACCACTACTCTATGACGATGCGATCAAGATTGTGCTGGATTTACAAGATCAGTGGCGTAAAACGGGGTGGGTGCTGACTAGGGAATACCAACCTTTAGTAAATACACCAGAATTGCATGATAGCCTGCGCCGTATGAAAGGTACTGGAATGACCTTTTGGCAAGCAGGCAATCTATATCAAGCTATGCTAAATATTGCGCGTTTCAAAGATGATCGGCATCCTAGCGAAGAACGATATTTAATTACATTGCAGATTGCTGAGCCGTGGGTAAAGCCATAACGTAATCTCGGTGGGTGTGAGAAGATAATATTCTCACACACGAAATTCAGGACGATACTGACGCGCTACGCTTGTCTTCTCCGTGCTACCGGGCTAACACATTAACCCGGCAGCACGGAGAGCTGAAAAAATAACCGTTAGTATCGATTATCTTTATATAACTACACCAATTTTCACGGGATAACGGGGTAAATGATATATTTATTATATATTTCATTGCGTTACTCTATCCCATATTATCCCAGTATATCCCGTAACATCATGTCAATAATTTAAATCATTTAAAATTCAATAAATTATAACCCGCCAGAGAAAAATCTTTTCCGGGATAACCTCCACTATCACAATATCGATTTAGTTGTAGTCACATAATATTACGGGATAGCGCGGGATAATCGAAATATTTATAACCATCTGATATATATTGAAATTAATTTGTATTATCCCAATATCCCGTTATCCCAACGTTTTTTCTCCTGCGTGGGTATTAATCCTCATCCCTGAAAACCAGTACCACAAACCGCCCCTGAGTACCATTCACTGAAATAGTTTTACTGACAAAGCGGTCTTTCTCGGCCTTAACCAACATTCTGGCCTCTTCTAAGGCTTCAAAGCCGGATTTCTTCTGCAATCCCTGCAATATTTCTGCTTCAAATACACTGGGGATAATATGGTATTCCGCCTGTCCGTCATGACGGCGGTTATGCACCAGATACCCGGCAAGATCACTAATCCTCATGGCGTGTGATGTATCAATATCCCCGTTTGGCCTGCCGTAGGTATAAGGCTGGAAGCGTGACATCCCGTATTTCTGGATAAAGTCACGAGTTCGCGTGATCACCTGATATTTTTCCCGGTTTCCGATACCAAAGTCGGCTAACCAGTCATCGAAACTTTGTTTTATCGCGGCGTGACTCGCTTCTTTAATCCAGCCAGTGATATGGGTTGCCAGCTCTCCAACGGCATCCAGTAACGCGAAACGCATGGCAACGCGCTTGACTTGCGCTGAGGCTTCTTTTGGCAGGC
>NZ_MUBK01000070.1 GCF_002127545.1 Xenorhabdus beddingii | reverse complement strand
GTTGTCGTCGATGGAATGCGGATAATGATAGGAAACATCAACAATGCTCGCGCCTGTCAGTTTGATTTCATAAAAAAATTCCAACTGTCCCATTGGATTGATCCGGTAACACATAAATTTCGCCTCCAACAACTCGTTACCGTTTATTGCCATCGCTAACAGGGGAGAGGATTTATCGAGGGGCTTCACAAAGCTGACAGGGTGATGATTGACGTTCTGGTCTCGGCTCATCGCGTGACTGAGGCTTAATACCACAAATAAAAATCAAATTGACGCACATCCGCCATCCAATAAAGCCTGCTCATTACAACGACGGCCATTAGCCAGTTGGCACACGGGGATTTGATTGCCATTTAACAAATGGGTCAGTGCCGGAGTTCCGCCGGCATCGGTGCAGGTTGCACTCGCGTCTTCACTCAAATAAATGCCCAGATCAGCGTATTGATAATGGTGGTATCGACCTGATGAAATACTTGGCTGATGCCCGCTACAACCCACCAATATCCACCCAACCAGTAACAGATTGCCCAGAATAATTCCCCGCCTTAAGCACATATTTTCTCCTGTAGGATCATCGGATCAATTTATATTGAGTATAAAAAAACATTTTTACGGGTATGCCATGACAGGTTTAAACGTTCAGGAGGGCTGTCCAGCCCTCCTGAAATGCTTTTTTAGATATTAGTGACATCAATAAACATAGCATTATCTATATTAGTTGATGATACCGTGGCTTCCATAAAAGCGTATTCTTCCCTTGTTCCTTCACGATCCAGTGGCAAATTAACAAAATCAAAAATCGATTTATCCGCTAATTGACTTGGACTGACCGTTTGAATTGATTTAAAAACATTGTCTACCCGACCCGGGCTTTTTTTATCCCATTCCACCAACATGGCTTTGATGGCCTTCCGTTGGAGATTCTCCTGAGAACCGCATAGATTACAAGGAATGATGGGGAATGCTTTATATTCTGCGTAGCGGATAAGATCTTTTTCACGGCAATAAGTCAGGGGCCTAATGACAACATTGCGGCCATCGTCAGAGCGCAGCTTGGGTGGCATCGCTTTCATACGGGCACCGTGGAACATATTCAGGAACAGGGTTTCAACAATGTCATCAAGGTGATGCCCGAGTGCAATTTTTGTCGCCCCGATTTTTTCCGCGAAAGAATAAAGTGTGCCCCGACGCAATCTTGAACACAATCCACAGGTTGTCTTGCCTTCAGGAACTTTCTCTTTAACCACCGAATAAGTATCTTTATCGACGATATAGTACGGAATATTCAGGCTCTCAAAATACTCAGGTAAAATATGCTCAGGAAAACCCGGTTGCTTCTGATCAAGATTGACGGCAACAACCTCAAACTTGATCGGCGCCACTTTTTGCAGATTCAATAGGATATCCAGCATCGCAAATGAATCCTTTCCGCCACTCATGCAGGCCATGACCACATCATTCGCTTCAATCATGTTGTAATCGATAATTGCATTGCCAACATTTCTCCTCAAACGCTTCTGGAGTTTGTTGAACTCAAGAGACTCTTTTCTTGTATCTTTCTGATTCATAGCTACTTCTCACACTGTCGATTAGTATCGAACTATCGATTTTCTAAACTGGGCTCTTTTAGGGCGTGGATTATACGGACTTTTTTTTATGGTTGAAATGAGCTTATCCCCGCACCACAAAATAATCAGCGATATTAATAATAACCCTCAAAGAATAAACCCTGAATGTACCGGGAAAACGATTGAACACGCCCCGTCACGATAAACCATTAGAATTTTAATAAGACATATCAAAAATAAACGAATGATAGCTCTTTCATAAGATAGATAAAAAAAATAAAGTGTTTATTTATGAAAGAGGTAATCCCTCAACATCTTCAGCGTGCAGCAATGCTGCATAACTCTTATTGACTTCATTAGCCCAGTTATTTTGACTCACAAACAGGAGTTAAGTAATGCCTATGTCATGCAATCGTATCAACAACGGAGATAAACGTTCATTTGAGAATTCTTCCCCATCTCCTTCGTGCAAATTTTCGCTCAGTTCTACCCAGCAAGTTGTCTGGCTTGACCAAATCCTCCGTCCTGACAGCACTTGTTATAACCTTGGCTCAGTGGTTCTCATTGAGGGAGAGTTGGATGAAGCGCAGTTAGTGCGCGCCTTGAAATCCGTTGTTTATCGACATGATGCATTGCGTTTACGACTCATTAATACTCAGGCATTACCCCTGCAAGAAGTCACCGAGACGTTGCCGGTGTCTGTGACCTCCCATGATTTTTCAGGTTATGCCGACCCGGAAGAACAGGCGGAACAACACATCCGGGCAACGTTTAGGCGTCCGTTCGATTTGAATGGTGAATTGTGGCGTTTTGAACTGCTGCGCATGGGAGCCAATCGCTGGTACTGGCAGTTCTGTTGCCATCATCTCATCGGGGATGCCATAACGATAGGACTCATTCCCGAAGAGCTGGTCAACACTTATCATCGCTTAATCAGAGGGGAGGAACTCACGGAAACCGCCCCCTCCTATCTCGATTTTATTCACGAGGATCGGGCCTACCTGAATTCACCACGTTATCAACAAGACCAACAATTCTGGTTGGAACGCTATAAAAACTTGCCCCCGGCCGTAATCCAGCCCTCAAATTCAGATAAAACCGCCGCTCACGACTCTGCTGAACCTTTAGTCTGTCAATTAGACAGCGCGCTTTTTCAGCGCATCGAAAATCTGGTGACCGCGCAGGGATTATCTGTCCTGCACTTCATGTATGCGGTTCTGGCCGGCTATTTCTCCCGCACGACTCACCGTTCAAACACTGACAATACCGAAGAGCAGGTCTTTGGTATTCCCGTGCACAATCGTAAAAACAGCAAACAAAAACGCACGATGGGCATGTTTTCGTCAGTGATCCCTGTCGGCATCACGGTTGCACCTGACGATAGCTTCCTTGATGTGATGAAAAAATCCGCAACAGAATTGCGTCGTTGCTATAAACGTCAACGCCTGCCAATCGCAGAGATCAATCGGCTTACACAAGTTCAGCAGAAGACAGGGCGCGCCCAGCTATTTGACATCATGCTGTCATTTGAGTGGATCGAAGTGAACGCCCGTATGCCAAACGCCACGCTCAGGCACGCAAAAATACAACGTCATACCCCGTTCCCCCTCGTCATTGCCCTCTATCAATACGCATTCACTGACAGTGAGGATGCCCAAAAACCGGTGACTCTTGAATTTAATTTTTCACCCAATTACCTGAATCGTGCTGAGGTTATGGCACTTCAAGCCCGTCTGATGGTGCTGATAGAAGCGGCACTCCGCTCTCCGCAGACCCCCATCCGGAACCTACCGATATTGCCACCGGCAGAGCGGCAACAACTGCTGGTGGATTTCAATGCCACTCAGGTGGATTATCCGCCAGCGGCTTTCGTCCATGCCGGGTTTGAAGCGCAGGCCGCGCACC
>NZ_MUBK01000007.1 GCF_002127545.1 Xenorhabdus beddingii | reverse complement strand
TCAAACAATGTGACTGTGGTGCTCCCAGCCAAAGAAATAAACTTAAAAAAGCAGGCTGGAGTGATGATTATCGTGCACAAGTGTTCTTTGGATAGATATCAACCAAAGTATGCTCGCGCCCTGCTTCAAGGGGTAAGCCAAAGTAGCAAAGACATTTAGCTTGAACGAAGAGAAAGCAGCGTCATTTAGGCGCAGTCGGTAACAAGCCCTTATAGGGCAAGAGCAAACCACCCGCTATGCGGGTGGTTATGATTTTCATGTAATCGAATTCAGGTGTGCCTATTTCAGGTTTATTATTAAACAACAGAGCTATTGCTTTTAATATTTCCTGATAATCCTGCTCTGTTTTGATAGGTTTAATCTTTATTGTTCACTCCAGAAGATACTGTATGGCTTTAAATATAAGAGTGTGATTCTTTTCACGCTTTGTATTCGAATAGCACAAAACTAAGAAATATTCCTAGAGAGATTAAGACCATAGCTCAAGCCAATTTTTTTCTAGTTCCTTAAACTGCCCAGCAATAACAATACTTATGAAAATTTTCGCTTTCTTGCGATTCGCCTTTTTTATTTCCACCTGCATCAAAAAAGGTTCTTCTTCTCTTGGTTATCTAGGGATTTCACATGATTAAAATTCTCGAACAAATTCGTAAGCCAACACTGGATATTCCAGTGGAAGCACGGCGTAAAATGTGGTTCAAACCTTTTATGCAGTCGTACTTGGTGGTTTTTATCGGCTATATGGCCATGTATCTGGTACGTAAAAACTTTAACATTGCCCAAAATGACATGATATCGACTTATGGTTTGTCGATGACGCAATTGGGCTTGATAGGATTAGGCTTCTCTATCACTTATGGGATAGGTAAGACGGTTGTTGCTTATTATGCGGATGGTAAAAATACCAAGCAGTTCTTGCCATTTATGCTGATCCTATCTGGCCTTGCCATGCTGGGTTTCAGTATGAGCATGGGCGGTTCTGGCATCAGCATTTTCCTGATGGTGGCGTTTTATGCCTTGAGTGGTTTTTTCCAAAGTATCGGTGGGCCTGCCAGCTATTCCACCATTACGAAATGGACGCCCCGCAATAAGCGCGGAACTTACCTTGGCTTGTGGAATATGTCACATAACGTAGGCGGTGCGGGGGCGGCTGGGGTTGCGCTCTTTGGTGCCAACTATTTCTTTAATGGTCATGTGATAGGGATGTTTATTTTCCCGTCTATTATTGCACTGATCATTGGTTTTATTGGATTGCGTTATGGCAGTGATTCTCCAGAAAGCTATGGTTTGGGTAAGGTAGAAGAGCTATTTGGTGAAACGGTTAGCGAAGAAGATGCCGCAGCAGAAGAAAACCAGATGTCTAAACGCGAGATCTTTGTCGAATATGTCTTAAAGAACAAAGTCATTTGGTTACTCTGTTTTGCCAATATTTTCCTCTATATCGTGCGTATTGGTATCGACCAATGGTCAACGGTGTATGCGTATCAGGAACTGGGGCAATCAAAAGAGACCGCCATCACCGGTTTCACTATGTTTGAAATCGGCGCGCTGGTCGGCACGTTAATGTGGGGATATCTGTCCGATTTGGCAAATGGCCGCCGTGCTCTGGTTGCCTGTATCTCGTTAGGCTTGATTATTGTCTGTCTTGAATTCTATCAACATGCAACCAGTGAGTTCATGTATTTGGGTTCCCTATTCGTACTGGGCTTTCTGGTATTTGGCCCCCAATTGTTGATCGGTGTGGCCGCCGTGGGGTTTGTCCCGAAAAAAGCTATCAGTGTTGCCGATGGTGTTAAAGGCACTTTTGCTTACTTAATTGGTGACAGCTTCGCCAAACTGGGTTTGGGTATGATTGCTGATGGTGTGCCTGTCTTTGGTTTGACCGGTTGGAAAGGGACGTTTGTAGCCCTTGATGTTTCTGCTTTCATCTGTCTCAGCTTGCTTGTTTTTGTCGCGATTGCAGAAGAGAGAAAAATCCGAAACAGTAAGAAAATGCAATAATTCATCCTGAAAAAATGTCCCGAGGCTGCTGTAGAAATACAGCCGCCTCTTCTTATGACCTTTTTCGAACATGCCATCTATTGCGAAGCGATATCAAGAAGGGTAGTTTAGTCTGATTTCTTAATTCGATAATAAATAGCGATGATTAAAGTAGCATTAGTTGATGATCATGTTGTGGTGCGTTCGGGGTTCGCTCAATTACTGAATCTGGAACCTGATATTGAAGTTGTGGGCGAATTCAGCTCATGTGCCGAAGCCCGGCAAGGGTTGCCGGGTTTGGGAGCCGCAGTCTGTATTCTTGATATTTCGATGAAAGATGAAAGCGGGCTTTCACTGTTGCAAGATCTCCCTTCGGGTATCACGTGTATTATGTTGAGTGTTCATGATTCTGCCACGATGGTGGAAAATGCCTTGAAAGAGGGCGCACGCGGTTATCTCAGCAAACGTTGTAGCCCAGATGAATTACTTCAGGCAGTACGTACCACGGCAAATAATGGTTGTTATCTTACACCGGATATTGTGCTTAAATTGACCTCATCAAAAAACAATTCAACTTCATTGGATCATTTGACCAAGCGGGAGCGGCAAGTGGGTGAAATGCTGGCGTGTGGCATGGATGTCAAGGCGGTGGCGGCTGAACTGGGGTTGAGTCATAAAACAGTGCATGTCCATCGCGCTAATGCGATGAGTAAATTAGGGGTAACGAATAACGTTGGTTTGGCTCATTATTTCGCCACTAGTGATTTTTAATGCATCGATATTTGATTAACTCGTTCTGCGGTGGGTTATTGTTTTCTTGTTGGTGGTTTTGCTTATGGGTTATCGCCTACTATTTTGTCAATGACTCCGAACTGGCGATTCTGTTTTTTCCTTTTGCCTTGCGTCTTGGCATTGTACTGCATATTCCCCAACGTTATTGGCCGACGGTTTACGGTGCGGAATGGGCGCTCACCATCTGTTTGGTACTGTTAATGGGGCAGCTACAATGGCTTACCGTATTAACCGCCAGCGTGGCCAGCTTTCCGGTTGTCTGGTTTGCCAGCCGTTATTATGGTGGGAGTCAATGGCAGCGGTTCGCGGTCATGGTCAGTGTCATTCTGGCAACTTCTTTCATTAATGTCGTGGCGATAAGTGATCATAGCCCTGTGTTGATGATTGCATTTTTGGTGAGTTTAACCGGTGGTGTCATGCTGGTTCCTTTGTGTTATTTAGTGTGGCACTATCTGTTTCAGAACACCTGGCTGCCTTTGACCGCAAATCTTGTCTCACATCGGGTGCATTTCCGCCTGCGTCATATTATTTTGTACGTCTTACTGTTTGTATTGAATATTTTCCTGCAAGTGGGTCTTCCGAATGAACTGCGCTACTTTGCGCCATTTTGTTTAGCCATTCCCATTATCTTGCTGGCCTTTCGTTATGGTTGGCAGGGGGCGGTACTGGGGACTTTATTGAACAGTATTGCATTGATTGCTGCCCGCAGTGGTGTCTCGAATATGGAGATCACGGATCTATTGCTATCGCTTTTGGTCCAAACGTTAACTGGAATTATGTTGGGAATGGCGGTTCAGCGTCAGCGTGATCTTAATGCGCAATTACAGCGACAATTGCATTGTAACCACAGTTTATCCCGTCAATTGGTTAAAGCAGAAGAATCGGTAAGGCGGGAAATTGCCCGTGAACTGCACGATGAAATTGGACAAAATATTACCGCTATTCGTACCCAAGCCAGTATTATCCAGCGTGTTGAAGTTGCACCAATGAGTTTTAATTGTGCCAAGACGATCGAATCATTATCTCTCAATGTTTATGATACGACTAAAGGTCTGCTGAGTCGGTTGCGTCCTAAAATTCTTGATGATCTTGGCCTGAAAGAAGCGATTGAACAATTATTGCGGGATATGGAATTTGAATCCCACGGCATCTTGGTGCAAATCCACTGGATAACCGGCTCGTCCGGGGCCGTTGAACAATTGAGTGATACAACCCAAATCACATTATATCGCCTCTGTCAGGAAGCATTGAATAATGCCCTGAAATATTCTCAGGCGGATCGTATCGAGCTGTATTTTTCCGTCAAGGACAGGATTCAATTACAGATCAAGGATAATGGCATTGGCTGTAAAGCTGAGGATCATATGAAAGGATTTGGTTTGCGTGGTATGCGGGAACGTGTGCAGGCTTTGGGGGGAACCTTCTCAATTCACAGTGAAAAACGACAGGATGACCTGACCTATTCAGGGACAGATTTGTCAATCGTTCTGCCTAAACTTTAAGACACAACCATGACCGATTTTTCTCAATCCAAGCCAGCGTATCAACGTCATTTGTCTGATGAAGACATCCGGGAACAATATCGTTACTGGCGTTTGCATATCATGCTGAGTCTTTATATCGGATATGCGCTGTTTTATTTTACCCGCAAAAGTTTTAATTATGCGATGCCTGCCATGATAGCCGATCTCGGTCTCAATAAAGGTGACATTGGTCTGATTGGCACGCTGTTTTACATCACTTATGGGTGTTCCAAATTTCTCTCCGGTATTATCTCTGACCGTTCCAATCCACGTTATTTTATGGGGATAGGCTTAATTGCCACCGGCTTTATCAATATCTTTTTTGGCCTGTCCAGTTCTATTGTTATGTTTACCTTTCTTTGGGTATTAAATGCGTGGTTTCAGGGATGGGGTTCACCGTCATGCGCTAAACTGCTCACTAGCTGGTATTCACGTTCAGAGCGTGGATTTTGGTGGTCGCTATGGAATACCTCACATCATGTAGGCAGTGCCTTGGTGGCATTGTTCGTCAGTTTTTTGACCTTGCACTTTAGCTGGCGGGAAGGATTTATTGTGCCGGGTTGTCTGGCAATTCTGGCTGGTCTATTTTTATGTTGGCGATTACGTGATAAGCCTGCCACCATGGGGTTACCCACCATCGGTCAATTTCGCCATGATCGGCTGGAAAAGAGACATGAAAATCAAGGGCAAGGGCTAACAACCAGAGAAATCCTGAAAACCTATGTTTTTTGCAATAAATATATCTGGCTGCTGTCGTTCAGTTATGTGCTGGTCTATATCGTTAGAACAGTGATTAACGATTGGGGAAATCTTTATCTGACAGAATATCATCATTATGATTTGGTGAGCGCAAACACGGTATTATCACTGTTTGAAGTCGGCGGGTTTATCGGATCACTGGTCGCAGGTTGGGGGTCTGACAAAATATTTGCTGGCAATCGCGGGCCGATGAACCTGATATTCGCCATGGGAATTTTCTTATCCGTAGCGGCCTTATGGTTAATGCCGATGACGGGTTTGATTTTTCAAGCAATAGGCTTTTTTACCATTGGGTTTTTCGTTTTCGGCCCCCAATTATTGATTGGGATGGCTGCGGCAGAATGTTCACATAAAGATTCTGCGGGAGCAGCCACAGGGTTTGTGGGTCTCTTTGCTTATACGGGCGCGGCACTTGCCGGTTATCCTTTTGCGGTTATTTTAGAACATTACCATTGGACGGGACTGTTTATTACCATTTCTGTCTGTGCCGTCATGATAGGTTTATTGTTACTGCCATTTCTGCAAGCTCAATTTCCCAGAAAGCAAATGCAAGATGAATAACCTATATTTCTATTACCTGCCATAATTTCCTCCTGTTTCACAGAAATATTTCAGGCCAGTAAAAAATATCAGGAAATGATATACCTATTGCACCACTCTTCTTTGGTTAATTCCCAAATCTCACAATTAAATTTTCCTGATACATATTCTTTTTCTTCTACTACTTTTATTAGTCTTGCCCCCTGTGCCAATGAGATTTTTTTCGAGCCTTGATTGATACTGGCTTTTTGTGTTCTGAGAACGGATTGCCCCAAGACGTGAAACCAATAATCAGTGACTTTTTCACAGGCTTCGCGTATCAATCCTTGACCCTGATGTTCCGGGGACAGCCAGAAACCTCTATTATTATCTTGCTTATCATATAACCCGATCACTCCAATTAACTCATCAGGCTGGTTTTTTGTTCTAATAGACCATAACCAGGCTTTGCCTGACTGTATGGCCGGTAAAGCAATTTTATTGACAAAATATTCGGCACCATCGTCGGGATAGGGCCAGGGAACTGCGTTGCGATCCAAATACTTAACAATACTCCAGTGGGGAAATTTTTGCTGAATTTGAGTCGCATCGCCGTAAGCGAGTTTTTTCAATAGCAGCCGTTGGGTCTCAAGATCATCGAATGGTATTTCGCTCCACCTTGTGAATAAAATGTGACTTAATGATGATAAAAAACAATAGGCCTAGCGTTAAAAAGAATCAATTCAAATTTTTCACTTTGGCAAAATAATCAGGAGCAAGGTTTGGATTTTAAGAATATGGAAAAACATGGGTAGCAAAAACATGGTATAGTACGCCCCCTGATTTTTTTCTACCCAGCGGAATGTTATGTCTTATCAATGTCCTTTATGCCACTCTCCATTATTGTTTGCTCATCATCAATGGCGCTGCGAAAACAACCACCAGTTTGATTGCGCGAAAGAAGGGTACGTCAATTTGCTGCCCGTTCAATATAAGCGTTCAAAAGAGCCGGGGGATAGTGTGGAGATGATGCAGGCGAGAAGGGCGTTTTTGCATTCCGGCCATTATCGGGCGCTACAGCAAAAATCAATCGAGTTGTTGAACGAATATTTACCAGAAGGCGCTGAAACGTTGCTGGATATTGGTTGCGGTGAGGGTTATTACACTGCGGCGGTTCAGGAACAGTTAAATCTTCACCGGGATTTGGTGGTGTATGGATTGGATGTAGCGAAAGTCGCCATCCGTTATGGCGCCAAGCGCTATCCTGAGGTTAATTTTTGCGTAGCATCCAGCCACCGGTTGCCATTTGCTGATCATTCACTGGCGGGTATTTTGCGTATTTATGCCCCCTGTAAGGCAGCAGAATTGGCTCGGGTGGTGAAAACCGGGGGGATTGTTCTGACCGTGACACCAGGCCCACGTCATTTATATCAATTGAAAGAATTGATTTATCAGGAAGTGCATTTGCATCCTGAAAACCATGAACAGTGGGAAGGATTTGACTTGGTTTCGACGCACACGCTGGCCTATCCCATGTTATTGAAGGGTGAACAAGCCCATAATTTATTGCAGATGACCCCTTTTGCCTGGCGGGCATCGGAAAACATTAAAACCCATTTAATATCGAAAGAGCGATTTGATTGTGAAGCAGATTTCACATTGAAAGTCTATCGGCGTATTTGATAGATCTGTCGTTTTTGAAGTTGCAGTTTTATGGGCTGCCCCGTCACTTAAAATTTATTGGGTAATGGGTATCAGAAGATCTGGAGTAAATATAGGGTTATTTACTCCAGAGAACAGATTATTCTGCATACATGAATAATTGAAGATGCTCGAATAAGATATTAAAGCCTATGGCAATTAATACCAAGCCACCCACAAATTCAGCCCGTTTACCCAACAGAGGGCCAATATAACGGCCGATTAACATTCCCAGAGTTGCCATAATCATGGTGATAAGACCGATTGTCATGGCGGTGTGCAGAATATCAACTTGTAAAAAGGCCAGGCCGACACCAATGGCCATCGCATCCAGGCTGGTTGCAATGGCAGTGAGAATTAATGTCACTGAGCTATGACGCTGAGGTATGGTTTTACCGGCAGTTTCAGGCTTATTTTTGAAGCTCTCGATTATCATTCGGCAGCCAAGAATGAACAGCAGTGAAAAGGCGACCCAATGATCCCACTCCATAATATATTGGCTGGCATACAGCCCCAATGCCCAACCGATTAAAGGGGTACAGGCTTCAACCAGCCCAAAGATAATACCGGTACGGATGGCTTCGCGAAAATGGGGGCGGTGTAGGGAGGCACCTTTTCCGACAGCAGCGGCAAAAGCATCCATGGAAAGTGCTAGTGCGAGAATGAGTGTTGCGTAGTAATTCATCAGAATGGCCTCGGTTGGGTGATTCCATATACACACAACTCACCCCCAACCTGTGGTGCAGTTATGTGTCTATGGTCTTGCCAACCAACTCGAAGCCGCTATTTTATTCGGCTCTTTAGGCATTCGTACCACGTTTTGTTTCAAACGAGCATGTTGATACGAATTTTCCAGAAACTGTCTGGAACAGGCTACTCCCCAATGACTGGAGGGGACAATATCATATTCAGAGTAAAAGGCAAAAAATATTTCCTTTATTTTTAACACCATAGTTGATAATGGTTATTATTATCTTTTTCCTTGGTGAAAAATAAGACCAATAATTCCTATTGGTCTTATTTAATCTATAGGAGTTTAAGGTAAGTGATATTATTTGTTATCCATAAGAAATTGATAAATTTTTTCTAAATCATCCAGTTTAGTGACGGAAATGTATATTTTGTTATGTTCTAAGTCCATCATGAGAATACCATCTTCAGATAAATTCATTGCCTTAATACTGCCATAAGGGAAAAAACGATAGGCATAATAAAACCCCTGTTTTTTAAAAAGCAACTTTGGTGAACGAAGATAACCCAGATACAACGTCACTAAGATGATAAATGATAATAAATAGGTAGTGAACGGACTGCCATGTGATATGACATTGTTGTAAATAATGATTCCAATTAAAACGATAAAGATCAAGGCGTCAATTCGCTGTTTTCTTTTTAGTTTTATACTTAACCGTGTCTTACCTTTGAGCTGATTGATAATAAATTCATCATAAATCGCAAAAGCGAGCATTAACATAATCAAAACTATCAAGATGATATTATTCAAGCTCATTTTATCCCCTGACTTGATAACGATTTAATCATTAATGAATGGGGAGGAATTTTTCCTCCCCCATGTTTTTAGCTTAATGGTTTTTAACTAATGATTTTGGGCTAACAAGGTCAGTTGGGCATCCCCAGGAAACCAAAATAGTAACCTGCGATGCCTATAACAAAGAAACCGACAATGATCCACAGCGGATTAACTTTCTTGCGTAATAACCACATACAACCAAATGTGAGCAGTAATGGGGCAATACCCGGCAGTAATTGATCAAGGACGCTTTGAACCGTCGTGATCTTAATGACGCCCGTTGTGGGATCAGGGACTTGAGATATCACCAGCGGGATATTGACTTTAGTCCAGCTATTAACCAATGCCCCCATAACGAACAGACCCAGAATTGAAGCCCCTTCGGTCATCTTTTGCAGGAATCCGCCCCCCATATCTTTGACGATATCCATTCCTTTTTTATAACCATAAGCGACACCGTAGTAGCGGGTCATCAAACGTACCAGGTTAAACAAAAAGAAGAATAGAAGTGGCCCCAACAAGCTGCCACCCATCGCAATGCCTGCCCCCAGTGCGGCGAAAACCGGACGCACAGTCCCCCAGAAAATGGGATCACCCACACCCGCCAAGGGTCCCATCAAGCCGACTTTAATCCCGTTGATGGCACCATCATCAATATCGGCACCATTCGCCCGCTGTTCTTCCATCGCCAGAGTGACACCAAGGATGGGGGCTGCAACATAGGGGTGAGTATTGAAAAATTCCAGATGGCGTTTTATGGCCTGCTTCCGCTCTTCTGTATTTTCGGGATACAGGCGGCGAATGGCGGGCACCATCGAGAAGCAAAATCCTAATGCCTGCATCCGTTCAAAGTTCCATGAGCCCTGAAATAGATTAGAGCGGAGGAAAACGCCACGGATATCACTTTGTGTCAGTTTTTTCTGACTCATATTTGTTGTCTCGGACA
The DNA here is from genome assembly GCF_002127545.1 of Xenorhabdus beddingii. Taxonomy (GTDB): domain Bacteria; phylum Pseudomonadota; class Gammaproteobacteria; order Enterobacterales; family Enterobacteriaceae; genus Xenorhabdus; species Xenorhabdus beddingii. Next base: position 132,255 of record NZ_MUBK01000007.1, on the reverse strand, counting down.
TGTTGTTCATCCTCTTAATCTAATTCGTTATCAAGGTCATTCGGGGTATTACCGGCAGGCGCTACTGCCTGTGATTGATTGTATTTAGGACTGAGCTGGATATACAGGATCGCCATAACCGCACCGACGACACCCAGTATAACAAGGTTTTGGATATAGACAGCGGCCACGAAACCCAGATAGAAGAATGGCATCAGGTAACCCGCACGCATCATGTTAATGACCATGGCATAACCCACAACGACAATCATTCCGCCTGCGATATTAAGGCCCGTGGTAACAACTTCAGGGATAGCACTCAGCATGCCCTGAACTTCAGAAGTGCCAACCGACAGGGCGACCACTAATGCAGGCAGGGCAATACGCATTGCCTGAAGAATTAAGGCTGAAATGTGAAGGGCGGTGATTGCACGAAGGTTACCATTCTCTGCCGCTCTGTCTGCGGCGTGCTGGAAGCCGACAGTCAGGGTACGGACGATGATGGTCAGAACCTGACCCGCCGCCGCCAGTGGAATTGCCAGTGCAATGCCAGCGCCGACATCCTGCCCACCTGCGATAACCAGAATGGTTGAAATGATGGAAGCCAAAGCGGCATCAGGGGCGACTGCCGCACCAATATTCATCCAGCCGAGCGCAATCATTTCCAGTGTACCGCCAATGATAATGCCGGTTTTCATATCGCCAAGCACTAAGCCGACTAAGGTACAGGCCACTAACGGGCGGTGGAATTGAAATTCATCAAGAATGGATTCCATGCCTGCGATACAGGCAACGATGAATATCAACACAAGTTGAACAACGGTAATTTCCATTGTTTTTCTCCTATAACCAAATGTAATTTGGTAAGAATTTTGTTATTGAGTAAAGGTGAATAAAATGACATCTGTTTTCGTTTTTTAAACTTTTTTGAGCAGATCCATCATATTTAAGCGAGTATCACTGGAAACTTTGCGGGCTTCCAGCTCTATGCCAAGGGAATTCAGCTTTTCGAAGGCGTCAATATCCGTATTATCAACAGAGATCGCGTTGTTGATCTGGGTTTTTCCCTGACGGAAAGCCATACCACCGATATTGATAGATTCGAGAGTGACTCCCCCTTCTACAATACGCAGGACATCCGTTGGATTGGTGAATAACAGCATGACGCGCTCACCGGCATATTTAGGGTTGTTGTAAACACGAACACATTTGGCAACATCTACAACGTGTGCGCTGACACCAGGAGGGGCAACCTGTTTTAACAACGTAGAACGCACGGTATCTTGAGCGACTTCATCACTGACAACAATGATACGCTTAACGTTGGTTTCTTTCGTCCAACGAGTGGCAACCTGACCATGAATAAGGCGATCGTCAATACGTGCGAGAGCGATCTTCATATGGCCGCCGGGTGCTGAAACCGCTGTTACGGCGGGTGCTGCTGGTTTGACAGGTTCAGGTTTTACGGGTTCTTCAGTTTGTTCTGTTTTCAGGGCGCGGATGCCTTCTCTCCCTGTCTCTAAGGCAACTGCAACCAGCTCTTCCATTGAAGGATCATCGTCACGGCACATGAAGGCTTCAACCAGCATCGGGACGTTTACTCCTGTGATTATTTCGTAGTTGTCTTTATCAATGACAATACGGTTCGCAGCATTGAATGGGCTGCCACCCCAAGTATCGACAAAAAACAAAACCCCTTGCTCGGTATCAAGCGACGCCAGTTTTTTGTTGTACTTGTCGAATAACGTATCAGCATTTTCACCGGGTACGAAGTCGATATAAGAGACGTTTTCCTGTTCTCCAATCAACATCTCTGCGGTATGCAGCAATTGCTCTGCCGCCGCCCCATGTGTGCCAATCATAATGGCTATACTCACTTGTTTTCCCCTTTCTGTAACAATAACAATTGAATTCAGGTTTACTGTAATCTCACAGCCAATATTTCTAATGTATTGAACCTCCTAGCAACAAGCAGGATAGTTACGAACATAAAACCTTATCGAGAATTTCTCTCAATATTTCATTTCTCATGGTTTTATATTTCGTTACATAAGAAAATATGTCGTTAGATTATCATTTGCAGCCTTTGAGAAAATTGCTATCAGTCAGAAAAATTAAGATGGGCTGTTTTGACAGGTTAAAACGTGTTTTTATTCCAGTGAAACGTATTTTGTAATATTTTATTTTGTAATTTTGATATTTAATGGTGTTTTAAACTGTTTCCGGTAACATTTTATTAATCTTTACATAAAAAAATCGTGATGTTTTTGCCGTGAAATGTAAAATAATATGCTTTGGTGATCCGTTTCAGCCAAAAAAATATCCCTACTAACTAGCAGGGATATTATTTCAAATAGAATTTAAGTGTTGTGAAAAACAGGTGACAATATCACTTATCGCAGGAAGAGCGATTAATGCCTTGCATTAGTCACATTGAACTTTTATCGCCAAACCACCGCGTGAAGTTTCACGGTATTTTGCGTTCATATCTTTGCCAGTTTCGTACATTGTTTCGATCACTTTATCGAGCGAAACACGTGGTTCGCTGGTACGACGAAGTGCCATGCGAGCGGCATTGATTGCTTTAACTGAAGCAATGGCGTTACGCTCAATACAGGGAACCTGCACTTGTCCTGCAACCGGGTCACAAGTCAGGCCGAGATTATGTTCCATGCCAATTTCTGCGGCGATGCAAACCTGCTCAGGGCTTGCACCAAGTAATTCAGCAATACCTGCGGCTGCCATCGAACAGGCAACGCCCACTTCGCCCTGACAGCCGACTTCAGCACCAGAAATAGAGGCGTTCATTTTATACAGGATGCCGACCGCACCAGAAGCCAGAAAATAGCGGATGTACAGTTCTGGTGTTACGGGTTCGATGCAGTGATTGTAATAGGCCAGAACGGCTGGCACGATACCACATGCGCCATTGGTTGGGGCTGTAACAACCCGGCCACCTGCGGCATTTTCTTCATTGACGGCCAAAGCGAACATATTGATTAAATCAACAACATTCATGGGGTCATTGGATAGATTGTTAGATGATGTCAGCATCCGGTGCAATGCTGCGGCACGACGAGGGACACGCAACGGTCCGGGCAATACACCTTCTGTGTTCAGGCCACGCTCGATACAGGCTTGCATTGTTGCCCATACATCTGCGAAGTACTCAGCAATTTCTTCTTTGCTGTGTAAATCCAATTCGTTTTTCATCATCAAGCCAGAAACGGACAAACCTGTTTTATTGCAGTTCATCAGCAGTTCTGCGGCAGAACTATATGGGTAAGAAACGGGTTTGGTATCTTGAGATGGTTTGCCGAAATGTTCTTCATCAACAATAAAACCACCACCGATAGAGTAGTAGGTTTTGCTGTAGACTTTTTCGTCACCGGCGAACGCATGAATTTGCATGCCGTTTTCGTGCAGTGACAGATTATCGCTGCGGAAGTTCATACCTCCATCGCGAGGAAAATCGACTTCATGTAAACCATTTGCCAGCGGCAAACGTTGAGTTTGCTCAACATCACGTATAAAACCTGGAATTGAATCAATATCAACAGTGGCTGGCATGTTACCTGCCAATCCCATGATGATAGCGATATCCGTATGGTGACCTTTCCCGGTTAATGAAAGTGAGCCGTATACATCAACAGCTACACGCGTGATAGAGGACATTACTCCCTGGTTTACAAGATCATCGACAAATTGTTTGCCTGCTTTCATAGGACCAACAGTATGAGAGCTGGATGGGCCAATACCCACCTTAAACATGTCGAAAACGCTAATCACGCCAGACTCCTTTAAGAAGAAAGAGATATAGTTATTTATAATAAAGCGCGCTACTTTACTGTTATTTAGTAGTGTTGATAAAGGAGTTTACAGTTTTTTTTTAATTATAATAGCAATTGATATGATTATGGATAAGTAATGCACAGTTTTGTGGTGTTTTGTGCTCAATTCAGCATGATTTTTGCACTTGTTGTGCCAACCGATAAATAATGGCAGCAGTCAATCCCCAGATCATTTGCCCCTGATACCAATAAAAATAGATTCGGTGTTGTTGGTTGCGGCGTTTTATGTCCAGATACCGGTAGTGGGGCAGGGAAAGTGCATCAAACAGTGGAACTTCAAAAATTTTTGCCACTTCTGTTGGATTGGTTCGAAAAGAGACCGGAGTGGAGACTAGCCCGATGACCGGAGTCACACGATAACCCCCAATGCTGTCCAAAGGCGCCAACTGCCCCAGGATCTGAACTTTATCTTGTGGAAGATGAACTTCTTCTTCTGCTTCACGCAAGGCCGTGGCAATAAGGGAAGGATCCCCGGGGTCGGCGGCTCCGCCCGGAAAAGCCACCTGACCCGCATGGGAGCGGAGGCTTTGGGAGCGCAGAGTGAATAAAAGCGTAGGTTCTGGCTTACATATAATCGGGAGCAACACTGCGGCATTTCGTTGATTACCCGCTAAATGCGGCGGTTGAGAAGGAAGTTGCAATTGAAACCGATGAATGAAGTCAGAAAGCGATGTCATGGTGTGTGAAGTTTCCCCAATTGAGGCAAGATGCGCCCGAGTTTATCAAATGTTTCCTGATATTCTTTTTCAGCAATGCTATCTGCGACGATACCACCGCCAGCCCAACAGTAAATTTTTCCTTTTTCTGTCAGTAAAGTACGAATGGTGATGTTGCTGTCCATAGTACCGCAGAAACTAATATAGCCAATAGCACCACAATATCCATGTCTACGGTGTGGCTCCAGCTCTTCAATGATTTCCATGGCGCGAATTTTCGGCGCTCCGGTAATAGAGCCACCGGGAAAACAGGCTCGAAGCAGATCGGTGGCCTGGTATTCATCCGGCAAAGTTGCGGTAATGGTACTGACCAGATGGTGCACGGCAGGAAAGGGTTCGACGACAAATAATTCAGGAACTTTGACCGAACCGGGAGTGGCAACCCGCCCGATGTCATTTCTCAATAGATCGACAATCATCAGGTTTTCAGCGCGGTCTTTCCGTGAACTTGCTAATTTTTCAGCCTGTAATTGATCTTCTGCGGGATTTTGTCGTCGTGGTAATGTTCCCTTGATTGGGCGAGTCTGGATTTTTTTGTCTTCCAGCAGAATAAAACGTTCAGGTGAAACGCTGATAATGCAGTGTTCGGGTAGGCGAATAAAAGCAGAAAAGGGCGCCCGGTTACTTTCATTGAGTTGAGTGAATGCTTGCCATTCATCTCCCTGATAATTGGCATGAAAACGCTGTGATAAATTGACTTGATAGCAATCACCGTCCCGTAGATAACGATGGATCTGGGCGATTTTTTCGTTGTATTGCTGTTCTGTCATATTGGAGTGCCAGTGGCTCGTCAGGGAGAAATGGGTTTCCTTCGCTTCCCTCTGCGATTCTAACCATGCCAACCGTTCATCAACATCGTGATAGCTCACTAAGGTCGCTTTTTGTTGCTGATGGTCAATAATTAATCCCCAATCGTAGATCCCAATCGCCATATCGGGGAAATCCAGCTCATTGGCAGCGATGGCGGGCAATTTTTCAATCTGTCGTCCAAGGTCATACCCCCAGATACCTAATGCGCCTCCCTGAAAAGGAAGATCAGGATCGAATCGAGGTGCGATATGACAGGCATTAAGGTGCTGTTTTAACAACAAGAAAGGGTCTTCCTGAGAAAGGGAATCCGCGCCATCATGATGAATTTTTGTCGATCCTCCGTGAGTCACAAAGGTTGTCACAGGCTCGGCAACGAGAATATCAAATCGATTATGTGGATGTTCGGCGGCTCCTGAATGTAACAACATTGCCCAGGGAGATGCAGAAACAGGCGCAAAATAGTGGGTGGCAAGATCAGGAGAATAAGGTAATTGTCGTTTTTGTAGTGCAATCTTCATGATTAAATCAGTGTCGGCGTTTAGCAATTCATGATATACCCGTTTTTCACGTTGCCGCTTTGTTGGCGACATCTGGCAATCCATTGGGTATAAATAATGTATTAACCTGCGGAGATTATCACAGAATCTTATTCCTGACTTGGGATAAAAAAATTATCATCCCCGGTCGCCATTAATTGTTATGTTTGAGGTTATAACCATGTTTTCAGGTATGCCAGCATTATCCCATGAAGAACAGCAAGTTGCGGTAGAAAAAATTCATCAGCTCATTGCAGAAGGAATGGGAAGTGGGGAAGCTATTGCCATCGTTGCTCAGGAACTGCGTGCAAAACATCAGGGTAATGAACAGATCCATGTTTTATTTGAAGATGATGAAAAATAGTCGCAACGCATTTTTAACAAAACTCACATAATTACTTTCTACTCCATGTTAATTTATCGCCACGTTTAATCCATATAATTTGGATGGTAATAGGAGTAATAATGAAAGCAAATCAGTTTATTCAGCGTATTGGACTATTGAGTGCAGGGGGGCTGCTTGCTGTTTCATTGACTGCGACAGCCGCTGACAATGAGCGCGTAGCAAAGTTTATTTCTTGTAAAAATCTTACCAAAGATCAAGTTGCGGCACAGGTTAAGCAAGATTTTTTACAAAACCGCATTAATCACTGGGATGAGGACAGGAAACAACTGGGAACTTCAAAACTGATTGCATGGGTAAATGTCAACGATATGACGGGTGATGAAAACGCATTGCAGGTTCCACTGATTGTCCGAGGCTCAAAAAAGGATAAAAGTTACAATGTCACCATTGATTGCCAAAAGGAGACAATCAGTTATAGTGCAGTAAAGTAAACAGTTTGTCATGCTATCTTTAAATTAAATATGGGCGGGATACTGGGGAAGTATCCCGTTTTGTTTACACAGAGAGAGGGCTTTATGACGGAACAACGGAAATTATATCCCGCTTATGATGCTTACCAAACCGGGTATTTAGATACCGGAGATGGGCATCAGGTTTATTGGGAATTATGTGGCAATCCGAAAGGTAAGCCTGCGGTATTCATTCATGGTGGTCCGGGTGGTGGCATTGCAAACTACCATCGTCAGTTATTTGACCCTGAACGTTATCATATTATGTTGTTTGATCAGCGTGGTTGTGGGCGTTCCAAACCCCATGCCAGCTTAGAGAATAATACAACCTGGCATTTGATAGCAGATATTGAACGACTGCGTAATTTGATGGGAGCTGAGAAGTGGTTGGTCTTTGGGGGGTCTTGGGGGTCAACGCTATCTTTGGCTTATGCACAGAAACATCCGTATCATGTATCTGAATTGGTGCTAAGGGGAATTTTCCTGCTCCGCCCACAAGAGTTGCATTGGTATTATCAGGACGGCGCTTCTCGTTTTTTCCCTGAAAAATGGGAACGTACATTATCTATCTTATCTGAAGAAGAGCGCGGAGATGTGATCGCAGCCTATAACAAACGGCTGACGAGTGATAATTTGCAAGTGCAATTGGAAGCAGCACGTTTATGGAGCCTCTGGGAAGGTGAAACGGTGACTTTACTGCCTTCAGCGAATTCAGATTCATTTTCAGAAGAGCAATTTGCTTTGGCATTTGCACGGATTGAAAATCATTACTTCATCAATAACGGCTTTATGGATGAAACCCAACAGTTGTTGGATCATGTTGATGCGATCAGGCATATTCCCGCCGTCATTATACATGGACGCTATGACATGGCATGTCAAATCCAGAATGCGTGGGATCTGGCAAAAGCATGGCCGGAAGCGGAACTGTGCATCGTAGAAGGTGCTGGTCACTCTTTTGATGAAGCGGGCATTTTACACCAGTTAATCAAAGCAACGGATAAGTTTGCCGGAAAATAGTCGGGATAACCACCCATCCAGTGGTGGTTATCTTTTTTTGCTGCTCTCCTCAACGACTCCTGGGCTCGTAAGGCAGACGTGACAGAAAGCGCGATTGCTGGCGGTAGTGATGCAAGCGTTGTTGAAAGTATTCTCGCAGATGCGATGGTTGTGATTGCTCAACCGTATCAGCAATGACAGGCATGTTATAGCGTTCTTTAAAAGCAACACCGGATGCGGCTAAATCAACATTGATCCTATCCATCTCATCTTTAGATAACTTGGCTAAATTATGCTCCATTATGGCCTCTCTGGAAATGTATTTCTTGGGAAGAAAACTAATCGACTCTTTTTTGTTTATCAAGTGGTTTAAAGGGTTTAAAAAAACATCGGCTAAATATAAATAATATCAATTCTCATTTTTATTAAATTATTTATTTTTTATAAGGAATCTTCGGAGTTTCAGTGTGTCACTATTATGAAAACTTATTTAAATAAAATTGATTCTTGTTTCTTTATATTTAATGAGATTTATTCTTGTTTGTTAATTAAATTAATTTATTATTTATCAATATGTTATATATTTTTATTTTATTTTTGTTTTATGCGTTTTTAATTGGCATAATACGCCGAGTTTAACGAATTATTAGGAGATTTAGCTGATGTTAAAACAAGAGATGATCAAAAAATTAAATGAGCAATTAAACCTGGAATTCTACTCTGCGAATTTATACTTGCAAATGAGTGCATGGTGCAGTGACAAAGGATATGAAGGTGCGGCAGCATTTTTGAGAACTCATTCACAAGAAGAAATGCAGCATATGCAGCGTTTGTTTGATTATTTGGGTGACACCGGCTCAATGCCTGTACTGGGCGCCATTCAAGCTCCTCCGGTTGAATTCAGTTCTATCGCTGATGTCTTTAATCAGACTTATGAGCATGAAAAATTGATTACGGAAGAGATCAATAAACTTGCTCATGTCGCAATGGTGACACAGGACTATTCTACTTTTAACTTCTTGCAGTGGTATGTTGCTGAACAGCATGAAGAAGAAAAATTGTTCAAATCTATTCTGGATAAACTGAGTCTGGTGGGTGAAAGTGGCAAGTCGCTGTTCTTGCTGGATAAAGACCTAAAAGGTCTGTCTATGGCTCAAACCCATGCCTAAGGGTGCGTTAAACACATTTATCTGAACCGCTTTTTCACCGTAGTTCCCGCTTTTTCGTTTATTTTTGAGGCAGGAATTACGGTTCTTTTCGTTTTTGCCCTCATTTTTGCGTAGTGCCTCACAGGTCAAGACATTACCTTTCGATTATCGCAGATTAAACAGTTCTTTTGATATAGAATTCCCGCCTAAGGATAAAAAATTCACCTGTATATTAAAGGGTTATCTATTATGTTTATTTATAACATCCGTTCATCCTGGGCCAAATTATCTACTCTTGTTGTTCTGTTTGTCGGTATGTCCTGTCAACAAGCCTTGGCTCACGCACATTTGAAAGATCAAATCCCCGCAGAAAATACGACTGTTGAAGCGGCTCCACAAGTCATTACTCTGAGTTTTTCAGAGCGAATTGAACTGGGTTTCAGTAAAGTAAAATTGATTGGCCCAGAAAAAACAGCAATTAAAACAGGAAAGCTGGAACTTGATCCTGAAACCAAAACTAAACTCATCCTGCCAGTTGAAGGCAAACTTGCTGCGGGAGAATATAGTGTTGACTGGCGTGTACTTTCTGTCGATGGTCATAAAACAAAAGGCGTTTATAGCTTCACTGTAAAATAATGATCTCTCTAGAGGCACTCTTTGTATTCTGCCGTTTTTCTCATTTTATCGTCGTCATGCTGATGTTTGGCTTGAGTCTGTTCACAGTGATGCTCAGTTCCGATCACTTTTCGCGGCTGATGGGAGAACGGTTGAAGGTTGGTATTTTAATCAGCACCGTGCTGGCTTTCATCACTTCCATCGTCTGGTTTACTGTACAGGCTGGGTTAATGGGGGATGGCTGGCATGATGTTTATGTTCCGGATGTTTGGCGGGCTGTGTTGGCAACCTCGTTTGGGCAAGTGTGGCAATGGCAGTTATTGGCGGCAGCGTTTGCTGTTATTGGGTTATTTCTTTCCAGTACTCAGACCAGAAATCTTCTGTTATTGGGTTGTTCGGTCATTTTACTCTCCAGCCACGCGTTCATTGGTCATGCAGCCATGCATGAAGGAAACCTGGGGTTATTACTGCAAGCCAATCAGGTTATTCATTTACTGAGTGCGGGGTATTGGTTTGGTGGATTATGGCCATTCTTATTGTGTCTGCAACTTTTACGTTTGAAAAAGATACCGATGCGTTTGAAAAAGACATCGGAATTAAATTTATACCGTGATAATACCGATACAATTAATGGCACATGTGCAGGAAATGTAGGCAGCAGTGAAAATATCGCGGCTAACATATATGCAGAAAGTGTCGCGGCCATGAGAAAATTTTCCCTTTATGGGCATTTTGCCGTTTTTCTGGTGATTGTGACGGGAATTGTGAGTAGCGTGATTTTAATTCCGGGTTGGCCTGCTTTCAATCGCGCTATTTCTGAATACCAATCCATGTTATGGCTGAAGATAGTTTTGGTCATGGGGATGGTGCTTTTGGCATTGATTAACCGTTATATTTTAGTTCCTAAATTGAAGCAGCAAGGTTGTTATCAACTGTTGATCATCAATAGTTGGTTAGAGATTATTCTAGGAACATCGGCATTATTATGTGTGGCGATTTTTGCAATGCAGCCTCCAGTATAATTCTTGAATGATTGGTGCAATTCTGGGTACATATACAGGGAAATTAGCGATAAAATCAGATTATGTGTCCATCAGGGGAATGATAATGAAACGAGTATGTTGGGTTTTGCCTTTTTTGCTTCTCTCTTTTCAGGGAGTCAGTGCGCCGATACAAACCATCAGCAAATTACAATTTGGTCAACAATGGGCATTTACCCGCGAAGAGGTGATGCTTGATTGTCGCTCAGATGGGGCGCTGTTCGTGATAAATCCCAGTACATTAATGCAGTATCCATTAAATGAGTTAGCAACAAAACTTATGAAGTCTAATAAAGTTATTGCAACATCATTAGATACGATCCTCTTAGGTGATCCAGAAAATCCCAATCAAAAAATGAGCATTGAACCATTCCAGAAAGCGGCATTGGCTCTGTGTGATCATTCAAATGATAAAAAGCAATGACTGGTTAATATTTTTAACGTGAATAGTGACCTCTATCGACCCGATAAGGGATAAAATTTGGTAAATAATGCCATGTCAACTACGCTTTAGAGGGTAAGTTGTTCTACGTCTCAATGGCAACTTTTGCGCAAGGCTCTTTGATAGAGCCATTTTCCCTAGGCCGAGTAAAGGAGTGGACTCGGCCTTTTTTTATTTATTATGAGGAACGGGTATTTTTACTCTCTTTTTAATAAATTATCTTATTTTCTTATGTATATAATGAGTGGTTGGAAGAAAACAATCGTTCTGAATATCGATCAGGTGTTTTATAATAAAAACATGAGCAAGAACACGTTCTGGCTGCAAATCAGGCTATTTTTTAATATAAGCTGTGATATCTGCCCGAATTTCATAAGTAAATTCTGGTAAAAATAGTAAAAGGAAATTTAAATTCTGGAGAACAGCCTGTGTTCCGGGGAAATATCCGTTTTGCCAGGACATTTTTTCAGAAATAATCGGCTGAATAGGGCAAAACTTTAATGTAAAGTTTTTGTTTTGATTTTGTTAAAATATCATCTATTTTATAGGGCTTATGGATAGGAACGAATTTTATAAAGAGCTAACAGATAGCTTGATGGCGCTGCTATCAGGTGAATATGATTTTATAGCTTCTCTTGCCAATGCGAGTGCATTGTTATATGAACGTTTGGATAATGTTAACTGGGTTGGCTTTTATTTAGTGGATGATGATACCCTGGTATTAGGGCCATTTCAGGGTAAAAACGCTTGTGTTCGCATTCCCGTAGGAAAAGGTGTATGTGGAACCGCGGTTGCAGAGAAATGTATACAGCGTATTTCTGATGTGCATGATTTCCCCGGTCATATAGCCTGTGATGCCGCTAGTAATGCTGAAATTGTTCTTCCTCTGGAAATTAATGGGCAAGTTATTGGGGTTTTGGATATTGATAGCACGGTTTTTGATCGGTTTGACGAGAACGATGAAAATGGCTTGGAAGCGCTAGTTATCAGGCTTTGTAAACATTTGGGACAATGTGTTATGTCAAAATATCTACAACAGAACGTAACTTAACATACGTATAACGTGGCATTTATCAGCGACGCTATTATAATGTCGCCTGTTCATGCCTGCGCTGAATTGGCAAAACCGTTGTAATCAGGAAATTTCATGGAAAATCAACCTAAGTTGAATAGTAGTAAAGAAGTCATTGCTTTCTTGGCTGAGCGTTTCCCGCTTTGTTTCGTAGCAGAAGGTGAAGCACGTCCTTTGAAGATTGGGATCTTTCAGGATATCGTTGAGCGTATTCAGGCTGAAGAGTGTTTAAGTAAAACACAGCTCCGTTCTGCCCTGCGCCTGTATACTTCCAGTTGGCGCTATCTGTATGGCGTGAAAGAAGGAGCACAGCGTGTTGACCTTGATGGGAATGTGTGTGGCGAGTTGGAAGCCGAACATATTGAACATGCGCGTCAGCAATTGGCAGAAGCAAAAGCGCGAGTACAGGCTCAACGCGCTGAACAGCGTGCCAAGAAGCGTGAAACTGAAAACGTATCTGAAAAGAAAAGTGAACGCCCTGTAAGCAAAAAGGCGGCTCCCCGTCGTCAAAAGACATCAGGTGAGGGTGAAAAACGCCCATCCCGTTCACAAAACAGTCTACAACAATCGCGTAAACCAGCAGATAAAACCACAAAGAAAACTGTACAGTCTGAGTTAACCTCAGTCACAGACGTATCCGCTTTGAAAGTCGGCCAGACAATCAAAGTCAATGTAGGAAAAAGTTTAATGGATGCTTCCGTGCTTGAAATTGCGAAAGATGGTGTAAGGGTGCAGTTACCTACTGGTTTGGCAATGATTGTACGCGCAGAACACTTAAAGTTCTGATACGGAGGCCAACTTGGGCATGAACAAACTCATTACTTTGGCTTTCGTTTTAGGTCTATCATTTTCTAGTACAGGATATTCAGATACTGCCAATGGCAATATTGCCAATAGTAATAATGTTACTAATAGTAGTAATGTGACTAATGGTGGTAATGTTACCAAAAGTGATAATGTCACCCATGGCAACGCTGCCCCGAGTCATAACGCCGCAGTTATTAGCCTGAGCCAATTGCCAGATCTAAAACCGGAGCCACAGCATTCTACTGTAAGCAAGCGAATTGTTTCTCGTTTGCTGCGTTCTCATTATCGCAAGTTTTATCTGGATGCTGATTTTTCAGGAAAAATATTTGACCGTTATCTGGACCAGCTAGATTCTGGACACAATGTTTTTTTGGCATCGGATATAGTGCCATTTGCGGCTCAAAAGGGCATGTTAGGAAAAGAGCTTGAAAATGGCGATCTGAAACTGCCTTATGCCTTGTTTAATTTAATGCAAAAGCGTCGCTTTGAACGCTATCAATATGTACTTTCCCGCTTGGAACAGCCCATAGATTTGAACGGGCATGACTCGATTGACACAAAGCGTTCTAAAGCGCCTTGGCCAACGAGTGTTGAGGAATTAAATAAACTTTGGGATGCCAAAATTAAATTTGACTGGATAAACCTCAAATTATCGGGCAAAAATGATAAGGAAATCAAAGAAACACTGACTAAACGTTATCGGATGTCATTGAAACGCTTCACGCAAATCAAAAGTGAGGATGTTTTTCAAAGTGTCATGTTGTCTTTTACCCATGAAATAGACCCTCATACCAATTACCTCTCACCTCAAAATACAGAGTTGTTTAACTCAGAGATGAGCCTTTCTCTTGAAGGGATTGGTGCTGTTTTACAGCATCAAGATGATTATATCGGTATCCATGCACTGCTTGCAGGTGGCCCAGCGGCTAAAAGCAATTTACTGAAAGTTGGGGATAAAATCATTGGTGTTGGGCAAGTTGGCAAGCCGATTGTAGATGTTATCGGATGGCGTTTGGAAGATGTTGTTACCCTGATCAAAGGGCCGAAAGGGAGTAAAGTTCGCCTTGAAATTATTCCAAGCACAAAAGGGGCCAAAAATCACATTGTCACCTTAACCCGTGAGAGTATCCGCATCGAAGATAGTGCAGCCAAAATGTCGGTGAAAACTGTCGGCAAGCAAAAGGTAGGCGTTCTTAGTATACCGAGCTTTTATGTTGGCCTGACTAACGATGTAAAAGTCCAGTTGCAGAAACTGACGAAACAGGGCGTGTCCGCGGTTGTGATTGATTTACGTGACAATGGTGGTGGTGCGTTAACAGAAGCGATATCGTTGTCTGGTTTGTTTATCGCTACAGGTCCGGTTGTTCAGATCCGGGATAACATCGGTAAGATCAACGAGGAATCAGATACGGATGAAGCAATCTATTATAAAGGCCCTCTGGTCGTTTTAGTGGGTGGTAGCAGCGCTTCTGCATCTGAAATTTTTGCTGCTGCCATGCAGGATTATGGTCGAGGGTTAATTGTAGGAGAGCCAACTTTCGGTAAAGGTACTGTTCAGCAACATCGTCCTCTGCATCGGATTTATGATCAGATGCTGAAACCTGATTGGCCGAGTATTGGCTCGGTGCAATATACCATACAAAAATTTTATCGGATAAATGGTGGCAGTACTCAGTTGAAAGGTGTAACGCCTGATATCATTATGCTCACAAGGGAAGACCCTGATGAAACAGGTGAAAGCCAAGAAGATAATGCGTTACCTTGGGACAGTATTCAACCTGCCAATTATACTTCCTCTAAAGTGATTTCAGAGTTAACTCCGTTATTGACCAAATTGCATAATCAACGTGTTGCTAATGATCCTGAATTTAAATATATCAAAGAGGATCTTGCGTATTACAAAGTTATCAAAGGGCGTGATGGTGTTTACTCTTTGAATTATGCACAAAGAGAGAAAGAAAATACGGAATATGAAACAACTAAGTTGAACCGTTTCAATGAGCGTTTTAAACGGGAAGGGAAAAAACCGCTTAAGTCACTTGATGATTTACCAAAAGATTATAAATTACCTGATCCGTACTTAGATGAATCGGTAAAAATTGCGCTAGATTTAGCGCATCAGCCAGCCGAAATGGCTATAACGAAATAGTAGTAAAATCGTTATTAATAAAAGGCCGGCTCAATAGCTGGCCTCTTTTTGTTATATTGTAAGCTATATTGTAAAGTTATGTTGATAATGTCGCTTAACACCTTAAAAAACTTGAATAATATGGGCAAAGTCCCCATCTTATGGCTTAACTCTTGGTTGAACTGTTTGATAATTAAAGGAAGCAAATTTATATGATGAGAATAGCCTTGTTTCTTCTCACTAACCTTGCTGTCATGGTAGTGTTCGGGATAATACTCTCACTGACAGGAGTCCAGCGGAGTAGTGTTACTGGCCTCATGATTATGGCTGGTTTGTTTGGTTTTGGTGGTGCATTCATTTCTTTATTAATGTCGAAATGGATGGCTCTTCGCTCTGTGGGTGGGCAAGTTATCGAAAAGCCTTCCAACGAAACTGAAGCCTGGTTGATGGAAATTGTGCGTCGTCAGTCAGATCAGGTTGGAATTACCATGCCGCAAGTCGCTATCTATGATGCTCTTGATATTAACGCATTTGCGACAGGAGCACGCCGTAATGCCTCTCTGGTCGCCGTTAGTACGGGGTTGCTAAACAATATGAGCCGTGATGAAGCAGAAGCTGTCATTGCGCATGAGATTAGTCATATCGCCAATGGTGATATGGTAACGATGACGTTGCTACAGGGGATTGTGAATACATTTGTTATTTTCATCTCCCGTATCATTGCACAGGCTGCAGCAAGTTTTCTCTCAAGCAATGATGATGAAAGCGAAAGCAGCAGTAATGGCAACCCCATCGTTTATATGGTGCTTTCCATGGTGTTGGAGATCGTATTCGGTATTTTGGCCAGTATTATCACCATGTGGTTTTCCCGTTACCGCGAATTCCATGCGGATGCAGGATCAGCGAAATTGGTTGGACGTGAAAAGATGATCGCCGCGTTACAACGTCTTAAAACCAGCTACGAACCCCAGGAAGAAGGGCGTATGATGGCATTTTGCATTAATGGTAAGTCTAAGAGTTTCAGTGAATTATTCTTATCACATCCACCGTTGGATAAGCGTATTGAAGCGCTGCGCAGTGGTGAGTATATAAAATAATGTCATAGTCTTCTTGGCAAGAAGCCTGAGTAACAGTAACTTATTACGAACACTTAAATTATTTCTAATAGAAAGCCGGGGAGCAGCATGATCCCCGGCTTTTTTGATCATGCAAAAGGAAGTGGGGTAGTGCGTTATAAAAAAGCCTCCTTTAACCAAAAGGTTCAAAGGAGGCCAAACGCTATTTAAGCGGATTAGGATTGGCTTAATGCCACGTTTTCATCTTGCTCAAATATTTTTTTATCAGTCTGTCCCATTAATTGACTTGTGATTGTACCTGCGGCCATTGCGCCATTTACATTTAATGCGGTGCGGCCCATATCAATGAGAGGTTCAACAGAAATGAGAAGTGCTACCAAGGTAACTGGCAACCCCATGGCAGGTAAAACAATCAGTGCTGCAAAGGTTGCTCCACCACCAACACCAGCAACACCCGCAGAGCTGATCGTGACAATTCCGACGAGAGTCGCAATCCATAAAGGATCAAAGGGATCAATCCCCACCGTTGGCGCAACCATGACAGCCAACATGGCTGGATAAATACCGGCACAGCCATTTTGACCGATAGTTGCACCAAAAGAAGCCGAGAAACTGGCAATAGATTCAGGTACACCGAGACGGCGAGTCTGTGTTTCTACATTCATCGGAATACTTGCGGCACTGGAACGGCTGGTAAACGCAAATGTCAGTACAGGACCCGCTTTTTTAAAGAACTTCAGTGGATTAATACCAGTCAGTGTCAGAAGCCCGCCATGAACGACAAACATTAAACCGAGGGCAATATAGGAAGCGACGACAAAATTACCTAATTGTGTAATATCGTGAATATTGGAACTGGCGACAACTTTAGTCATCAAAGCCATGACGCCATATGGGGTCAGGCGCATCACTAATCTAACCAGTTTCATTGCCCATGCTTGCATCGTATCAATGGCAACAAGGGCCCGTTCACCGCGCTCATGATCATCTTTAAGCATTTGTAATGCAGCAACGCCTAAAAATGCTGCAAAAATCACAACACTGATAATGGAAGTCGGGTTCGCCCCGGTTAGGTCAGCAAAGGGATTTTTAGGGATAAAAGAGAGAATGAGCTGAGGTACACTCATATCTGAAACTTTACCAATATAATTGGTTTCAATGGCTGATAAACGAGCTGTTTCTTGCGTGCCTTGAATTAATCCTGCTGCACTCAGTCCGAACAAATTGGCGATTATGATGCCGATTAAAGCGGAAATCGCAGTAGTGAATAGCAAAGTGCCTATAGTCAGGAAACTAATTTTCCCTAAAGAAGATGCTTTGTGCAGACGTGCGACGGCACTTAGGATAGAAGCGAAAACCAATGGCATGATAACCATTTGTAATAGCTGTACATAACCATTACCGACGATATTGAACCACTTAATCGACTCCTTCACAGTAGGATTGTTTGTGCCATAAATGATGTTCAATGCCAGCCCAAAAAGGACACCTACGACCAGAGCCACAAGCACTTTCTTGGACAAACTCCATTTATTTGAACTCGTTTTTGCTAATAAAATAAGTAGTACCACAAAAACGAACCCGTTGATGATGAGTGGTAAATTCATCCCTAGTCTCCAAAATTTTTATATCCTTTATTTCCAAGTTGCGGCGTTTTTGGCTGCGCTGTAACTTGCAATCTATTGGATATAAATATAGTTATATGATTTTTCTGTATGGCATGTAACCGCATTCTGTGGGGATAGATAAACCCTTTTATTTTTCAAGCCGCTGTTTTGTGGTTTGAACTTTACCGGAAACATGCCATGAAATGTGTAAAGAAGAATAGTATCAGTATAAGAATTCTCTTTCTTATAATTAAATGGAATTTAATATAATTGTTTTTCACTAATTAGCTCGATTAGTTATATTCCCTAATCCATTGATATCTTGTTTTTTCTGTTTTGGCTGACATGAGATGTAGTCTATTGATTTTAAAGATTTATCTGTGAAGCGGCAAAAGACAATTTAAAAGAATTTTTTATGTTTTTAGATAACCCTATTTTTTCAAATAGGGTTATTATTTTGTGAAGATACAATCAGTTAACTACTTATAGAGATTCTGTAGCTTATCAATTTGCAATTTATCAAACGGCAATTTGTCGAACTGAAATCGTTCAAAGTAGTCAGTAAGTGAAGAAGTAATGTGCTGTGGAAGAATAATGGCGATGACGACGACCAGAACCGAAATGAACCGTTCGGCTTTTTTACGTGGCTTATCCTTACCTCTAATAATAGGGATACAGAAACGTGTCTTCAGTGGCCATAAAAGCGGGATACCGGCAGGAGTCAGCATATCGGCGATCAAATGGCTGATATAGCCCACAACCATGGCATGAACAAAATCAGTTGGAATAGGCCAATCCGCAGGTATTTCAGTCTGAAATAGAATAATGCCTACCATCAGAGCTAATAGACTGTGCGTGAACCCACGGTGACCACATAGTCGCGAAATTGGAATGGATATAAAGCGGAATAATCTGCCTAAAGTTGAGCTTGGGTGATCAATATCAGGTAATAATGAAGCCAGAAGTACGCCAGGAAGCATATGTAGCCAATCTCCCTGTGCTATTTCTGGTGTGATTTCTAGCTGGTGAGCCAATACAAGGCTGGCAACGGAAAAAAGAAGATGCCCTTCTGCTGTCATAACTATTTATACTTATTTACTAATTTATTTATGTTAATTGCTGTTTATACATACAGTTGACAGTATAGAGGGTTTTGCATAGAGATGGTAGAGGGTAAATAAGAAAAATCTTTATTTATTAGTATATAACACTTTTATTTAATCTATTTTTGCCTATATCAGCTAAAAAATAGCCTGCGTTGCCAGATGGGAGAGGATCTGGCAACGCAGTAGTTATCAGGATAGCGATTAGATAATGGTGATTAGGTAATATTTGCTATAGTCAACTTTTCCAGTGAATTCAACTTGATATCAGCCAATGACCACCGGAGATCATCGAAATGGTGAGCTGCCGGAATGACAATGGAGCGCATTCTTGCGGCTTTGGTTGCTATCATGCCGTTAAATGAGTCTTCCAGCGTAATGCAATGAATGGGTTCAACACCAAGTTGACTGGCGGCCTGCAAATAAACGTCAGGGTGTGGCTTGCTGTAAGGTAAGTCGGCAGCAGAAACGACGACATCAAAATAGTGCCTCAAGTTGAACAGTTCAAGCACTTGTTCAAGCATTTCGTAGGGGGATGCAGAAGCCAGGCCAACTTTCAATCCATTCTCGCGGCAGAGGTTAAGCGCATATTCTACGCCAGGTAGCAAGGGGCGGTTTTCTTTGACTAATTGCACTACGTGATTGATGATACGTTGTGCAACTTCATTTTTTGAGTGGCCTTGCCAAGGTGATGCCTGATACCATAACTCAACAACCTTATCGATTCGTAATCCCAGTGTATCAGGCAGTTTTTCTGCTAAAGCCAAATCCAGCCCCAATGCACTGAATACACTCTTTTCGCCTTGTTCCCAATAGGGTTCGGAATCAATGAGCAAACCATCCATATCGAAAATGACTGCTTTTATGGGTAAACAAAATGACATCTCATATTTCTCCGCGGTAATGATAGTGACTGATAAGATTTGATTGTAACAATCCCTGTGATTTAAATCTCGTTGTAGATTGATAACAAAGAAAAAATAGGTTTTTAGGCAAAACAGAAAACGACGCTATAAATAGGGTTAAAGTTGGTTCCTTATGAGCTATCAGCTATCATTGATTAAAAATAAAATGATCTATACCCAATGAATTTCAAGATGCAGCTTTGTTAGCTGCATCTTGAAAGACGACGGATATATGTTAATGGGGAAAATTAATGACATACAAACAAGCTGGATATGTTGCTATTACTAAACGGATCTTGGGCTGGATTATTTTTGTACCGGCTTTTTTGTCAACTTTGACTTCTGTGATCAATCTGGTATGGCAGAATGGTGTCAAAGGTGATGGTATTAGTGCGGTATTGAACGATTTTCTCAAAATGATGGTAGAAATGATTAAACTTAATACACCATTTTTGGATTTTTTTTGGAAGCACTCCCCAACTCCTGATCAGATCGTTGGAATTACAGGGGCAAATGTCAGTTTCTTTATTATCTATATTTTAATGTTTGTTGGTTTGGCGATGAGTGCATCTGGATTGAGAATGTATCGCCAGTTTAAATTCATCAAAGAACATATTGAAGATCAAATGGTTTTAGAACAGGCTAAGGAAAGTGGAATTACTAAGGAGCAATTGGAAGCGAAAATTAAATTTCCCCGCCATTCTTTATTCAGCCAGATTTTTACCCTTTATATCTCCCCCATGATTATTGGTGCGATTGCTTATTTTTTGGCTAAATTATTGGGTTGGTAATGCAACAAAAAAACCATCTTTAATATATAAATTCTTCCTTGCTTTTTTATTTTTAAATCAAAATGTTAACTCTGATTTTTATCGTGATTGGCCGTTCAGAGTTAACAATGATGATGTTTATTTGTCAATGCCAGATTGATAAGGTTTGCTCATAATTATTCGGACAGGAGTTTATCTATCATATTTTGCACTATGATAAAGTTATCGCCTCCAAACAGGTTGCATCGATTCAATAAGTAATAGAGTTGGTAAATGGGTTGGCGCTCAGTGAAGTCTTGTGGCAAGGGCCATATACTCTGGTAACCATCAAAAATTTGTAAGGGAAGGTCTGAGTAAAATGGCAGCATTGCCAGATCACATTCACGATCTCCCCAATAGCAGGCGGGATCAAATATGACTGCACCATCACCATTCAGCGATGCACAGTTTGTGGGCCATAGGTCGCCATGAAGGAGAGAAGGCTGGGGGTGATGGGAATGTAATTTGTCATTGATTGTTTGGACAATCAGGTTGATATCGCCAAACATCATTCCCTTATCAGCGGCAAGCTGCAATTGCCATCCTATGCGCTTTTCTGCATAAAACTGATTCCAACGCTTTTGCCACCCATTAGGCTGTATGGTAGTTGCCAGCATATTATCAAAATCAAAACCAAATTTAGGCTGCTCGCTCCATTGATGCAGCTTCGCAAGATGTTGACCAAAACAATAGGCACTATGAGCATTAAATGGTTTTATAGGCAAAAACTCGAGTAAAAGAAAACTAGAGTCACGATCGTGCCCTACACCATAAACTGCGGGCACGCGGGTTGTTTTGCTACGAGCCAGTAATTCCAACTGTTCTGCTTCTGCTGCAAAAACTGGCAGCATTTCTTTCACGTTGGATTTGATAAAAATATGCTGTTCAGCATATTTGATGCTCCAGGAACGGTGAATGTCGCCTCCTGATAATTCCGTTTTATCGTGAATTTCGGCGTCATCAAAATGCTCACTTAATAGACGGTTCACAGTTTGCCACATGATTCACCTCATTAAGTTGACAATTGCTATGTTCATATTACAGACAGATGCAACATTTGAACAGGCTAAAAAGGATTTTAATAGCAATTAATAAGGCCATATCTCAAATTGGATATGGCACTTGGCACTCTGATGGGTTAATTGGAATGGGTTAATTGGATTCTTCGGAAATTGACAATGTTTGCGAGGGTGTTTCTTCTGACTCTTCTTTGTTCACTTTCTTGCGAGCTAATTTTATTTGGTTATAAATAAGTGCGATAGCGAAAAAGATGGCTTGAATGATGACGATACAAGGCCCTGTCTCACCATCAATATGGAAACTGACAATCGTACCGAGCACACTGGATGACACTGAAGCAATCGTTGCAACAATGAGCATGCGATCAAAACTCCGGCAGAGGACAAAAGCAATAATGCCAGGCGAGATCAGCATGGCTATAACGAGGATAATACCGACGGCTTGCAGGGATGCAACAATCGTTAGGGCTAACAAAGATAATAAGCCGTAATGAAGCACTTTCACTGGAAGGCCAACTACCCGTGCCTGATTGGGGTCGAAGCAGTAAAGCATAAAATCTTTTCGTTTCAATAACACAATAGCCAGCGTGATCCCGGCAATACATAATGTTTGGATCAATTCATCTTGGGTAATGCCAAGTATGCTGCCGAATAGAATATGTGTCAGGTGTTGATCGGTATCTATACGAGTAAACAAGACTAAGCCAAACGCAAACATACCCGAAAAAACAATTCCCATGACTGTATCTTCTTTGATCCTGCTGTGTTCTTTCAGATATCCGGTGGCAAATGCACAAAATATACCTGAAAGAAAAGCGCCTACTGCAAGGGGGATGCCTGCGACGAAAGCCAGCACGATGCCAGGCAGGACGGCATGGGATATAGCATCTCCCATCAGAGACCAGCCTTTTAAGACCAAATAACAGGAAAGTACAGCACAAACCGCACCCACCATGATGGCAGCAAAGATAGCCCGCCGCATAAATTCGTGCATGAAGGGTTCAGTAATTAATTCAATCAATGTATTCATGGACGTCTTTCCTGAGTCAACGCCAGAGATTCCTTTCTGGCTCGTTTGCGAGCAGCTAGTGTGCCATGTTTGGGAGCAAAGAAAAAAGCTAGCAGGAAAATCACTGTTTGCAGTGTGACAATCACGCCGCCAGTGGCACCATTAAGGAAATAGCTTATATATGCACCGATACCACTGGTAAGTGAACCGATAGCAACTGCAATGATCAGCAGGTGTTTAAATTTATCTGTCAATAGATAAGCAGTTGCTCCGGGCGTCACCACCATCGCGATAACCAAGATGGCGCCTACCGTCTGTAATGCAGCAACAGTACAGGCACTTAATAAAGTAAAGAAAATGATTTTTAAGCGTAATGGTGATAACCCAATGGAACGTGCGTGGGTTTCATCAAAGAAAACAACCAGTAAGTCTTTCCAGATCAGCATCAAGATAATAAAAGAAACGGCGATAATGATTTCGACTTGTAAAACATCTTCATCAGCAATCCCCAAGATATTACCCAGAATAATAGTTTGTACATTTACGGATGTAGGATTGAGAGAAACGATCAGCAATCCGACAGCAAAAAAAGTGGAAAATATAAACCCGATCACGGCATCTTCACGCAATCGGGTAATATGACGCACTAGTGTCATTGATAATGCCGCCAGCATACCGGTAAAAAAAGCGCCCCCCGCATATGGCAAGCCGAGAGCATACGCGCCTGCGACACCGGGCACAACGGAGTGGGAGAGGGCATCGCCCATCAGTGACCAACCTTTCAGCATCAGATAAGCCGATAAAAAAGCACAAACAGCCCCGACGATGGCACTTACCCATATGGCTTTTACCATGTAATTATAATTGAATGGCTGTAAAAGCAGTTCCATCATGGTTGGTTTTCCTTTTGTTTTGGACTTTGCCGAGGTGGAACATGGTGATTATGTCCATAGAAAACGGCGGCACGTTCATCATCAGTAATGACGGTCAATGAACGTGGATCATCATCTTCATGCAGTTCAGAACCGGAAAGATTAATATGGCGCAAGACCCCGCCAAAGGTGATTTCCAGATTTTTTTGGGTAAACGTAGTTTCAGTGCGACCACTGGCTAACACCGTGCGGTTGATCAAAATAACATGATCACAAAATTCAGGGACACTGCCGAGGTTATGGGTCGAAACCAAAACCAAATGCCCTTCATCCCGTAATTCACGAAGTAAATCAACAATGGCATTTTCTGTTTTAACGTCTACCCCTGTAAAAGGCTCATCCAACAGTAAAACTTTGCCTTCTTGGGCAAGAGCCCGGGCTAAAAATGCGCGTTTTTTCTGTCCTCCTGAAAGCTCGCCAATTTGTCGATCACGAAGCTCCGTGAGTCCAACACGTTCAAGCGCTTCATTCACGATTTGATGATCACGTTTGCTGGGGTGGCGTAAAAATCCCATTTTTCCATAACGCCCCATCATGACAACATCGGAAACTAAAACCGGAAAATTCCAGTCTACATCTTCAGTCTGCGGGACATAGGCGATGATATTTTGCTTTAGCGCGGTTTTTATAGGCTGTGCATTGAGGGTTACTTTTCCCTGAGAAGGAGTCACTAGCCCCATGATCGTTTTAAATAGGGTGGATTTGCCACTGCCATTCATACCGACCAGCGCACAAATCGTTCCGCCAGCAATATTGAAACTGGCATCATAAATGGCGGTATGCCCATTGTTATAAGTGACGGTGGCATTATCAACAACTAAATGGGGCTGCTCAAATAATGGCTGGCGTTTTAACAAGGTATGATTCATTGATTAAATCCTTTTGCGATGGTGTCTACGGTGGTATTCAGCAGATCAATATAAGTAGGCACAGGCCCCTTCTGGGTAGAAAGTGAATCTACATAAAGCACACCGCCGTAGCGGGCTCCTGTTTCTTTGCTGACTTGTTTTGCCGGTTTATCTGAAACCGTACTTTCACTGAAAACAACGGGGATCTTGTTGGCTCTTACTGTATCAATGACATGGCGAACTTGTTGAGGAGAACCTTGCGCTTCGGCGTTGATCGGCCATAAATACACTTCCTTGAAACCATAATCTTGTGTGAGGTAGCTGAAGGCTCCTTCACTGGTAACTAACCAACGCTGTTCTTCAGGAATGCGGGAGAGACGTTCCCTGAGCGGGGCATCTAATTGAGCAATTTTTCCTGCATAAACTTTGGCATTGCGATTGTAAATTTCAGCATTGGCCGGATCGTGTTTAACAAGGGCACTGCGAATATTTTCAATATAAATCAGTGCATTTTTAGGTGACATCCAAGCGTGAGGGTTGGGATTTTTGCTGTAAGGCCCTTCACGAATGGGCAAAGGAGTAATACCTTCGGTAATGACAGCGGTAGGTATGTCTTTCATATTTTCAAAGAAACGTTCGAACCAGCGCTCTAAATTTAAGCCATTCCAAAGAATGAGGTCTGCACGCTGTGCTTTAATAATATCTTTAGGTGTTGGTTGGTAATCGTGGATTTCTGCGCCAGGTTTCGTGATGGATTCGACAATGGCGGCATCACCCGCGATATTTTGCGCCATATCTTGAATGATAGTAAATGTCGTAACAACTCTGAACGTCTTATCTGCATGGGCTTGTTGACTGAAGACAATCATTGTGAATAGGGCAATGACTATATTAAGTATCGGTAAAGCAGAGAGAGAACGTTTTTTGTTCATTATGGCAAGCCTTATTGGTTATATCTATAATCTTGATAATGATTATCAGTATCGTTTGAGTGAAGTCAAGGTGATATCAGCGAAATTAATAATAGATTTATCAGACTTTCCTTTACTTTGTTGATTAGTATGCCAGTAGCGAGCCATATGTGAACAAAAAATCAGCATCTTATCCAGGGTCATCTAAGATTAATGGATTAATTCATTCGGATAAGCAACAGAAAAATACTTTTGGCTTATCGATAAAATTATATATCCTTTACAGGATTAATTTTATTTGGGGAAAGCAGCGTGAAATTAAGGTTTCGTTATATTGTGTTGGCACTATTGTTGACAGGATGCACGGGTCAAAAAGCACATCAGGCAGATATCAACAGGCAACCAGCAACAGGGCGCATGTTGGATGGCAATAACGTTATCTCTGGTTCACGTAAATTGGTAAATAAATCTGAACCCACTCTATTTGATGCCTTTATTGAGAAAGCGGCAAAGCGTTATGGTGTTGATGAAACCCTTATCAAAGCGATTATTCAAGTGGAATCCGGCTTTCGTCCAGAAGTGGTCAGTAAATCAAATGCTGTTGGACTAATGCAAATTAAGGCAACCACGGCGGGGCGGGATGCCTATAGAATGAAAGGCAAATCAGGGCAGCCAACGGTGCGTGAATTGAAAGATCCTGAAACTAACATTGACCTTGGCACCGCTTATATCAGCATCTTGAAAAAACAGCACCTGGAAGGTATCTCGAATCCAGAAACGTTGTACTATGCAACAATAGTCGCTTATGTAAATGGTGCGGGGGCATTGTTGCGTACATTTGATTCAAACCGGACTTTGGCAATTAGTAAAATCAATCGAATGACCCCAAATGAGTTTTACCAATATGTTCAAAATAATCACCCTGCATCACAGGCGCCACGTTATTTATGGAAAGTAAAGAATGCCTACCGTGCCTTGGCAGCTATTCAGTAACTGAAAATTATTAAGCAATTGATCAACCTGATTTAATACCAAGATAAACTATTTTAACACCGACTCTATGTGATAGTATGTCGGGCGAGTTAGGGCAAATGTACGGGATACTTTTGAACGTGTGTTCTTAAACATGTACACATCTTGCGGAGTGAAGCAAGAGTTTGTTTCTAACGTGCTGATTAATAATAAATTTGATTTGATGCAAGTGATCTTTCGTGCGGATCACCACTGTATATAAGGATTTTAAATGCCTGTAATTACTCTTCCTGACGGTAGTCAACGTCAATTTGAGCATGCTGTTTCCGTCATGGATGTGGCTCGTGATATCGGTGCTGGCTTGGCAAAAGCGTGTATTGCTGGCCGGGTTAATGGTGAGTTGGTTGATGCTTGTGAATTAATTGAAACCGATGCCAATCTTGCGATTATCACCAGTAAGAATGAAGAAGGTCTGGAAATCATTCGTCATTCATGTGCACATTTATTGGGTCATGCAATTAAACAATTGTGGCCTGGCGTGAAAATGGCGATTGGTCCTGTGATTGATAATGGTTTCTATTACGATGTCGATTTGGACCGCTCTTTGACGCAGGAAGATATCGAGTTGCTTGAGAAGCGGATGCTTGAACTTGCCAAAAAAGACTACGATGTCATTAAGAAAAAAGTGAGTTGGCAGGAAGCACGCGACACATTTGCGGCTCGTGGCGAAGAATATAAGATTCAGATTTTGGATGAAAATATCAGCCATGATGATCGTCCGGGTCTGTATCACCATGAAGAATATGTTGATATGTGCCGTGGGCCGCATGTTCCGAACATGCGTTTCTGCCACCATTTCAAACTGCAAAAAGTGGCAGGGGCATATTGGCGCGGCAATAGCGACAACAAAATGTTGCAGCGTGTTTACGGTACTGCATGGGCGGATAAGAAGCAGCTTAATGCCTATTTACAGCGTCTGGAAGAAGCCGGAAAACGCGATCACCGTAAAATCGGCAAACAGCTTGATTTATACCACATGCAAGAAGAAGCGCCTGGCATGGCGTTTTGGCATAACGATGGCTGGACAATTTTCCGTGAATTGGAAACATTTTCGCGGGTTAAATTAAAAGAATACCAGTATCAGGAAGTGAAAGGCCCATTCATGATGGACCGTATTCTGTGGGAAAAAACCGGTCACTGGGAAAACTACAATGAGCACATGTTTACGACTTCATCAGAAAACCGTGAATACTGTGTAAAACCCATGAACTGCCCAGGGCATGTCCAGATTTTTAATCAGGGCTTGAAATCCTATCGTGACTTACCGTTGCGTATGGCAGAATTTGGTAGCTGTCATCGTAATGAACCATCAGGGGCATTGCACGGATTGATGCGTGTGCGTGGCTTTACTCAGGACGATGCTCATATTTTCTGTACCGAAGAGCAGATCCATCAGGAAGTCAGTAGCTGTATCAAAATGATTTATGATGTTTACAATACCTTTGGTTTTGAGAAGATTGTTGTTAAGTTATCAACTCGCCCAGAAAAACGTATTGGTACGGAAAAACAATGGGATGAAGCAGAAGCCGATCTTGCTGAAGCCTTGAACCAAAACGGTATTGAATTTGAATATCAGCCGGGTGAGGGGGCATTTTATGGCCCTAAAATTGAATTTACCCTATATGATTGTTTGGATCGTGCGTGGCAATGTGGTACTGTGCAACTCGATTTTTCACTGCCTGCGCGTTTGAGTGCGTCATATGTAGGTGAAAATAACGAACGTAAGGTTCCTGTAATGATTCACCGTGCGGTTCTGGGTTCTCTGGAGCGGTTCATCGGTATCCTGACAGAAGAATATGCTGGTTTTTTCCCAACATGGTTGGCTCCTCAGCAAGTCGTCGTCATGAATATTACTGACGGTCAGGCAGATTATGTACAAGAATTGGTTAAAAAACTTCAAGATGCAGGCATTCGTGCAAAAGCAGACTTGAGAAACGAGAAGATTGGTTTTAAAATCCGTGAACACACTCTGCGTCGTGTACCTTACATGCTTGTTTGTGGTGATAAAGAAGTCGAGTCAGGAAAAGTATCTGTCCGCACTCGCCGTGGCAAGGACTTAGGTAGCATTGACGTCAATGAGTTTACAGAAAAACTGCTGACAGAAATACGCAGTCGTAATCTTCATCAATTGGAGGAATAAGGTATTAAAGGCGGAAAAAGAATTCAACCGGCGCGCCCAAATCGCATTAATGAAGAGATTCGCGCCTCTGAAGTTCGTTTAACTGGATTAGATGGCGAGCAGATTGGCATTGTCAGTCTGAGAGAAGCTCTTGAGAAAGCTGAGGAATCTGGTGTTGATTTGGTGGAAATTAGCCCAAATGCCGAACCGCCGGTTTGTCGTATTATGGATTACGGCAAGTTCCTCTATGAGAAGAGTAAGTCAGTCAAAGAACAGAAAAAGAAACAAAAGGTTATTCAGGTTAAGGAAATTAAATTCCGTCCTGGTACAGATGAAGGCGACTATCAGGTCAAACTACGCAACCTGATTCGTTTTCTGGAAGATGGCGATAAAGCCAAAATCACCCTGCGTTTTCGTGGGCGTGAAATGGCGCACCAGCAGATTGGTATCGAGATGCTTACCCGCATCCGTGATGATCTGAGTGAACTGGCAGCAGTTGAATCCTTCCCCTCGAAGGTTGAAGGCCGCCAAATGATCATGGTGCTCGCTCCTAAGAAGAAATAGTCAGGCAAACAAGTAATCGACTCCGGCTAATTCCGGTTGGGGTCTATTCGCCTTACTAGTTCGTTGTAATTAACAATGCGAAGTGGAAATTAAAATGCCAAAGATTAAAACAGTACGCGGCGCAGCTAAACGCTTCAAAAAAACCGCGAGTGGCGGTTTCAAGCGTAAGCACGCTAACCTTCGTCACATTCTGACTAAAAAATCAACTAAGCGTAAGCGTCATTTACGTCCGAAAGGCATGGTCTCCAAAGGGGATCTGGGCCTGGTTGTTGCTTGCCTGCCATACGCATAAGCAAATTTTTTAGATTAGAACTCAGAGACGATAGGAGAAGTATATGGCTCGCGTAAAACGTGGTGTTATTGCCCGTGCACGTCACAAGAAAATTTTAAAACAAGCGAAAGGCTACTACGGTGCTCGTTCGCGCGTTTATCGTGTTGCTTTCCAGGCTGTTATCAAAGCTGGTCAGTACGCTTACCGTGACCGCCGTCAGCGTAAACGTCAATTCCGTCAATTGTGGATTGCTCGTATCAACGCTGCTGCACGTCAGAACGGCATGTCTTACAGCCGTTTCATCAACGGCCTGAAAAAGGCTTCGATTGAAATCGACCGTAAGATTCTGGCTGACATCGCTGTATTCGACAAAGTAGCATTTGCTGCTCTGGTTGAAAAAGCGAAGGGCGCTCTGGCATAAGTCAGGTTAGAAGAGGGAGCTTGCTCCCTCTTTTACTTTTTCCCCAAACATGGCTTATTATGTGTTCAGTCTACGGTTGAACAGTCTGTTGCTTAGACCTGAATGGCAACCGGCAGATTACGATTAGCCAAATTCAAAAAGATGACAGGAGAGAAAAGCAAAATGATGAAATTAGCCTTTTTTCGTTTCTTTTTTTACTTTAGCGCCTGAAAATAGGGGGCTTTGCGCGTAAGAAAAGAAACGAAAAACAGCGCTTGAGCCTCCAGTGTGGAGGCTTTTTTATTTTTATGGCCTCATCAATAGATCATTTGAGGACATAGTCGATAACAACTAAAGGGCCATCTGGCCAAAGGAAGAGGAAAACGATGTCACATCTTACTGAGCTGGTTGCAAAAGCAAAAGCAGCCGTCGAAGAAGCCCAGGATGTTGCCGCGTTGGATTTGGTGCGAGTTGAATACCTGGGAAAAAAAGGCCATTTAACCCTCCAGATGTCATCGCTGCGTGACTTATCCGCTGAAGAACGTCCAGCGGCAGGGGCTGTTATTAATCAGGCGAAACAGGAAGTTCAAGAATCATTGAATGTGCGTAAAGCAAAGCTGGAATCAGATGTCCTGAATGCACGCTTGGCAGCAGAAAAAGTTGATGTTTCATTGCCTGGCCGCCGTATGGAAAATGGTGGATTACATCCTGTTACCCGCACGATTGAACGTATTGAAACTTTCTTTGGCGAGTTGGGTTTTTCGGTTGAATCTGGCCCGGAAATCGAAGATGACTATCATAACTTCGATGCCCTGAATATTCCTGCGCACCATCCTGCACGTGCTGATCATGATACATTCTGGTTTGATGCAACACGTCTGTTGCGTACCCAGACTTCTGGGGTACAAATTCGTACCATGCAAGGTAGTCAGCCCCCAATCCGTATCATTGCCCCTGGGCGTGTATACCGCAATGATTACGATCAAACTCATACCCCAATGTTCCATCAGGTAGAGGGATTAATTGTTGATAAAAATATCAGCTTTACCAACCTGAAAGGCACACTGCATGACTTTTTGAACAACTTCTTTGAAGAAGACATGCAGGTTCGCTTCCGTCCTTCCTATTTTCCATTCACGGAGCCTTCCGCAGAAGTTGATGTGATGGGCAAGAATGGCAAATGGTTGGAAGTGTTGGGTTGCGGTATGGTACATCCGAACGTATTGCGTAATGTCGGTATTGATCCTGAAGTCTATTCTGGCTTTGCCTTTGGCATGGGAATGGAACGTCTGACCATGCTTCGTTATGGTGTGACAGATTTGCGTGCATTCTTCGAAAATGATTTACGTTTCCTCAAACAGTTTAAATAAGGCGGGTATATCTCATGAAATTCAGTGAACTCTGGTTACGCGAGTGGGCAAACCCGGCCATTAGTAGTGAAGCATTGTCTGATCAAATCACCATGGCGGGTTTGGAAGTTGATGGTGTTGAAAAGGTGGCAGGTCAATTCCACGGTGTATTTGTAGGTGAAGTTGTCGAATGTGGTCAACATCCAAATGCAGATAAATTACGTGTTACAAAAGTTAATGTTGGTGGCGACCGCTTGCTGGATATCGTTTGTGGTGCACCCAATTGCCGTCAGGGACTTCGTGTCGCGGTTGCTACAATCGGTGCGGTGTTACCGGGCGATTTCAAAATTAAACCCGCTAAATTGCGTGGAGAACCGTCAGAAGGGATGCTGTGTTCATTTTCTGAACTCGGCATTGCTGACGATCAGGATGGCATCATTGAACTGCCGGCCGATGCTCCGATTGGTGCAGATCTGCGCGACTATATGAAATTGGATGATAATGCGATTGAGATCAGCATTACACCCAATCGTGCTGATTGCCTGAGTATCATGGGAGTTGCCCGTGATGTTGCGGTCGTTAATAAGTTGTCCCTGACCGAACCAAAAATTGAAGCGGTTGAATCAACCATCGACGCGA
This sequence comes from Xenorhabdus beddingii, assembly GCF_002127545.1. Classification (GTDB taxonomy): domain Bacteria; phylum Pseudomonadota; class Gammaproteobacteria; order Enterobacterales; family Enterobacteriaceae; genus Xenorhabdus; species Xenorhabdus beddingii. Next base: position 100,664 of record NZ_MUBK01000007.1, on the reverse strand, counting down.
AATTCCCTATTCGTGTTGACGCACCTGACGCTTGTCCGCGTTATTTGGGGCGAGTGATTAAAAATGTGAACGTTAAGGCTATTACTCCATTATGGATGCGTGAGAAACTGCGTCGTGGTGGGATCCGTTCCATTGATCCGGTCGTTGATGTCACCAACTATGTTTTGCTTGAGCTGGGTCAGCCATTGCACGCATTCGATCTGGAACGTCTGAATGGCTCAATTATTGTGCGCATGGCTGAGCAGGGGGAAAAACTCACCCTGCTGGATGGCAATAAAACCGAACTTTCTGCTGAAACGCTGGTGATTTCTGATGAAAAGCAAGCACTTGCTATAGCAGGCGTTTTTGGTGGAGAATATTCTGGTGTGAATGCGGAAACACAGCATATTATGCTAGAAAGTGCATTCTTCGCACCGTTGGCCATTGTTGGTCGTGCCCGCCGTTATGGTCTGCATACTGATGCCTCCCATCGTTTTGAGCGTGGGGTCGATCCACAGCTTCAACATAAAGCGATGGAATATGCCACTCAGTTGTTGCTGACTATTTGTGGTGGAGAAGCGGGGGAGATCGTGGATGTCACCAGTGAATCCCATTTGCCAAAACCTGCCACGATTACGTTGAGCCGCAAGAAACTGGATCGCTTGATTGGTCATCATATCGCTGATGAACAGGTCACAGATATTCTGACCCGTTTAGGTTGTCAGGTCACCGTCCAGAATGATATCTGGCAAGCTGTTGCACCTAGCTGGCGTTTTGATATGCAGATCGAAGAAGACTTGGTTGAGGAAGTTGCCCGTATTTACGGTTATAACAATATTCCTGATGTGCCAGTACGTGCTGATCTGATCATGACTTCACACCGTGAAGCTGATTTGCCGCTAAAACGGGTTAAAACCATGTTGGTGGACCGAGGTTATCAAGAAGCAATTACCTATAGCTTTGTTGATCCTAAAATTCAGCAACACCTGCATCCACAGGAAGAAGCGTTGATCCTGCCTAATCCGATTTCGGCAGATATGTCTGCAATGCGCTTATCTTTGTTGACCGGGTTATTAACGACAGTTGCGTATAACCAGAATCGCCAACAGAACCGGGTTCGTTTATTTGAAACAGGTCTGCGTTTCGTGCCGGATGAGAAAGCGGAGCACGGCATTCGTCAGGAATTGATGCTTGCTGGCGTTATCGCAGGAAATCGTTTCGAAGAACACTGGATGGTTGAAAAACAACCAATTGATTTCTTTGATTTGAAGGGTGATTTAGAATCTGTTTTAGAATTGACTGGTAAACTATCTGGAATTTCCTTTAGGGCAGAGAAACATTCTGCCCTGCATCCTGGACAAAGTGCAGGGATTTATTTGGGAAATAGTTACATTGGTTATATCGGTGTTGTTCATCCAGAGCTGGAGCGTAAACTTGACTTAAACGGCCGTACCGTGGTATTCGAGTTATTATGGTCCAGTCTGGTAGACCGCGTGATACCTGAGATGGCAGAAGTTTCTCGTTTCCCATCTAACCGCCGTGATATCGCCATTGTTGTGCCTGAAAATGTAGCCGCAGAAGATGTTCTGGCTGAATGCAAGAAAGTTGGCGTAAATCATATAGTTGGCATAAACTTATTTGACGTGTATTGTGGTAAAGGTGTCGCGGAAGGCTACAAGAGCCTTGCTATTAGCTTAATCTTGCAGGATACCAGGCGTACACTGGAAGAAGAAGAAATTGCTGCGACCGTTAATAAATGCGTTGCTGCACTAGAACAGCGATTCCAAGCATCCTTGAGGGACTGAACTTATGGCGCTTACTAAAGCTGAAATGTCAGAAAATCTTTTTGAAAAACTGGGTATTAGCAAGCGTGATGCTAAAGATCTAGTAGAGATGTTCTTTGAAGAAGTGCGTCGCTCTTTGGAGAACGGGGAGCAAGTTAAGTTATCTGGATTTGGCAACTTTGATTTGCGAGACAAGAATCAACGTCCGGGCCGCAATCCAAAAACAGGAGAGGATATTCCGATTACGGCTCGCCGTGTTGTCACTTTTCGCCCAGGCCAAAAGCTGAAAAATCGGGTAGAAAAAGCATTACCCAAAGAATAAATCCATAAAAAGGCCGCCCTTGTGCGGTCTTTTTATTATTCATATCCCGTTGTATGCAATGGGATAGGTATTTTGTTTCCTTAATGGCTCCATATCACCATGCACTCAGTCTATGCGTTGATCACTTATCAGAGAAAACGTAACCATCAAGTGATAGTGATTTTATCTGTTTTGTTCATTACTCTGTTTGTTTTGTCATTATGCGCCGGCGAAATTTGGTTTTGGCCTGATCAATGGCTATCTGATTCTGCCCGGTTGTTTATTTGGCAATTAAGGTTACCCAGGGCGCTTGCAGTGATGGCGGTCGGGGCAAGTTTGGCGGTCTCCGGTGCCATCATGCAGGCATTATTTGAGAACCCGTTGGCAGAACCGGGATTGCTTGGGATCAGCAATGGTGCGGGTGTTGTCGTGGTATGTTTGATACTTGCTTTTCATGGCATGGCGCCTTTGTGGTTATTGAGCGTCGGAGCGGTATTTGGCGCGCTTTTCATGACGGCCATTTTGCTGACTTTTTCCCGAAGACATCAAGTTACCAATACTCGCCTATTATTGATCGGTGTTGCTTTCGGCGTCATATTTGGCGCCATGATGACATGGATGGTTTATTTCAGCACCAGTTTGGATCTGCGACAGTTGATGTATTGGATGATGGGAAGTTTCAGTGGCATTGACTGGCGCCAGAAATGGCTAGTGATTGCGTTGCTTCCTGTTATCTTGTGGCTAAGTCGCAAAGGAAACATTCTGAATTACCTCTCACTCGGGGAATTGCAGGCTCGGCAACTGGGTATATCTCATCATAAATGGCGTAATTTATTTGTATCAGTGGTTGGATTGCTGGTTGGATTAAGTGTTGCCCTGGCGGGAGCGATAAGTTTTATCGGCTTAGTTATTCCCCATATTCTAAGGCTTACCGGCCTGACAGATCATAAAGCGTTGCTGCCAGCCAGTGCATTGGCTGGCGGTTGTGGTTTACTGTTGGCGGATTTATTTTCCCGCCTGTCACTCTCTCACGCAGAAGTGCCGATTGGCGTTGTTACTGTCACCTTGGGCGCCCCCGTTTTTATATGGCTTTTATTAAGAACACATCGCTATTAAGGGCATATCACTATTAAGTAAGGACAAATTAAGTAAGGACAAATAGCGATTTCCCCGTCGGTTAGGGTAATGGGTTAAAATTTAAAAGAATAAAATGAGGGAATAACATGACTAACCCGCCGATTTTAGTACTGGATAATGTTACCGTCAGTAACCGACTGAAAGCGCTGTCTGGGGCAGTAATGGCTGGAGAACAAATTCATCTGGTTGGCTTGAATGGTTCAGGAAAAAGCACCTTGCTTTCTGCGGCTGCCGGAATTTTATCCTATAGTGGACACATTCATCTCATTGGCAGGGACTTAGGAAATTATCGCCAACACGAACTGGCAAGATGTCGGGCCTGGTTCTCCCAATCATCATCGACGCCTATCATGCCGGTTTTCCAATATCTGGACATGTTCCGTCCCGAATCGGCGCCATTGGCTCAGAGTGAGAACGTATTATATGAACTCTGCCAGCAAATGAAGCTCCTCCCATTACTTTCGTCCCCAATGGGTCAGTTATCAGGCGGAGAGTGGCAGCGAGTCAGGTTAGCCGGAACTTTTCTTCAGGTATGGCCGGAGTTGGATCCTAATGGGAGATTACTTCTGCTTGATGAGCCTACCAATAATCTTGATATTACCCAACAAGCCATCTTAGATAAGTTGATCAAAAAGTTTTGCACATTGGGAGGAGCGGTACTGTTGAGTAGTCATGATCTTAATCACACTTATGAACAGGCTAATGGAGTATGGTTACTTTCACATGGAAAATTATTGGCTTCTGGTGTACCACAGAATGTTATGACGGAACGAAATTTATCGGAAATTTTTGAAGTAAAAATTAGACATATCAAAAATACAGGCTATAAATTATGGAGGGTCAGCCATCAATAATTCCTGTAAGTAAAATCCACCATAATCATTAGCGCCTCCTTTTGGGGTGTCTTGGCTGACTAAAATTTGTTTCTTTGTTGAGGCTTCGTTAAACAAGCATCATTTAGAATCGTTGAATACATAAAACAAATTGGTTACACAAGGCATAAGGCGATTATGGATAGTTTTTTGCCATTTTCCCGCCCGGCGATTGGCGGTGAAGAGATAGAAGCAATAGAAAATGTTTTACGTTCAGGTTGGATTACTACAGGGCCACAAAACCACCAATTAGAGCAAGATTTTTCTCGCATGTTCGGATGTAAACATGCTGTTGCTTTATGCTCGGCGACTGCGGGAATGCATCTGGTTCTACTGGCGTTAGGTATAGGCCCTGGCGATGAAGTCATTACCCCTTCCCAAACCTGGGTTTCCACCATCAATATGATCTGTTTGCTGGGTGCCGAGCCTGTCATGGTTGATGTTGACCGCGATACGCTAATGGTCAGTGCGGATACAATCAAAAAAGCCATTACCCCAAAAACCAAAGCGATCATTCCTGTCCATTATGCCGGGGCACCCTGCGATCTTGATGCCCTGCGAGCGGTGGCCAAAGAAGCCAATATTCCCTTGATTGAAGACGCAGCCCATGCCGTCGGAACCCGCTATAAAAACGAGTGGGTAGGGGAACAGGGAACCGCTCTTTTTTCTTTTCATGCCATTAAAAACATGACCTGTGCTGAAGGTGGCATGTTTGTTACCGATGATGATGAACTTGCCCGGCGGGTTCGTTGTTTAAAATTTCATGGATTGGCGGTTGATGCTTTCGACCGGCAGATCCAAGGTAGGAAACCACAGGCAGAAGTCGTTGAACCGGGTTTTAAATATAACCTATCAGATATTCACGCAGCGATGGCGGTTGTACAGTTGGGCAAATTAGCATCAATGAACGCACGTCGTTGTGAGCTGGTAGCCCGATATTCGGCTGCGCTTATCGATTCACCTTTGCAAATGCTGAGTATGCCTGAATATGAGCATTTGCACTCCCATCATCTTTTCATGGTACGTGTTGACAAAAGCCGTTGTGGTATTGATCGGGATACTTTCATGGAACGCCTGAAAGAGAGGAATATCGGTACGGGTCTGCATTTTAAAGCCGCCCATACGCAAAAATATTACAGAGAACGTTATCCTCAGCTTTCCCTGCCTGTCTCTGAGTGGAACTCGTCAACCCTGTGTTCTTTGCCACTTTTTCCAGATATGAACAATGATGATGTCGATCGTGTTGTGAATGCGATAACAGAAATTCTTTTGGAGCATAACTAAGTGACATTTGAGAAAATTAAAAAAGTTTCGGTCGTTATTCCCGTTTATAACGAAGAAGAAAGTTTACCCCAATTGTTAGAAAGAACTCTCGCAGCCTGCCAACAGCTTGAACAGAAATATGAATTAATTTTGGTTGATGACGGTAGCCGTGACAACTCTGCCAATATGTTAGTTCAGGCAGCGGAACTTCCTGAAAATCATGTGATTGCCATTTTGCTTAACCGCAACTATGGGCAACATTCGGCGATTATGGCGGGGTTTCATCAGGCTGATGGTGATCTGATTATCACACTTGATGCTGATTTACAAAATCCACCCGAAGAGATCCCCCGGCTGGTTAAAACAGCAGAAGAGGGCTATGACGTTGTAGGTACACGTCGTGCTAACCGTCAGGATTCCTGGTTCCGTAAAAGTGCATCCAAAATCATCAACGCGATGATCACTAAGGCTACGGGGCGTTCAATGGGAGATTATGGCTGTATGTTGCGGGCCTATCGTCGTCATATTGTCCGCGCGATGTTGCAATGCCATGAACGCAGTACCTTTATTCCCATACTTGCCAATACATTTGCACGTAAAACGACAGAAATAGATGTGGCTCATGCAGAACGTGAGTTTGGGGATTCCAAGTACAGTTTCATGAAACTGATAAACCTGATGTATGACCTTCTGACCTGCTTAACGACAGCCCCATTGCGGTTATTGAGTGTGGTGGGAAGTATTATTGCCGTAACCGGTTTCTTGTTAGCGGTACTGCTGATTACGCTACGTTTTATTTTTGGTTCAATATGGGCTGCTGAAGGGGTGTTCACGCTATTTGCGATCCTTTTTATGTTCATTGGTGCACAGTTTGTCGCAATGGGATTACTTGGTGAATATGTTGGCAGGATTTATAACGATGTTCGTGCCCGCCCGCGTTATTTTATTCAAAAAGTGGTCGGCGTTAAAAAGACCGACGATAATCAGGAAGAAAGTTAATGAAAGCAGTTATCTTTGCCTATCATGATATTGGCTGTATCGGACTTGATGCGTTAGTAAAAGCAGGTTTTGATATTCAGGCCGTGTTTACACATACTGATGATCCGAATGAAAATCACTTTTTCTCATCTGTTTCACGTAGCGGTGCAGATTTAGGACTGCCTGTATTTGCGCCGGAGAATGTGAATCATCCGCTTTGGGTTGAACGCATCCGTGAGATGAAACCCGACGTCATTTTCTCTTTTTACTATCGTAATATGCTCAGTCAGGAAATTTTGTCACTGGCTGAAAAAGGCACATTTAACCTTCATGGCTCATTATTGCCGAAATATCGTGGTCGTGCTCCGGTTAACTGGGCTGTGCTCAATGGTGAGACAGAAACCGGCGTTACGCTGCATAAAATGCTGGCAAAACCGGATGCCGGGGATATCGTCGCGCAGCAGGCTGTGCAGATCAGTGACACTGATACCTCACTGGATGTACATAGAAAAATACGCGAAGCCGCTGCGGGATTATTGAGTCACATCTTGCCCCAAATTAAATCAGGCCATTATCCAGCGATCCCTCAAGATGAAAGTCAGGCAACTTATTTTGGTCGTCGCACGGCTGAAAACGGTGAAATAGATTGGAATAAATCGGCCAAAGAAATTAATAACTTAGTCAGGGCAGTCACTGAGCCCTATCCCGGCGCATTTACTTTCTTGGGTGAACGCAAAATTATCATTTGGCGTGCAAAACCACTCGATCAGACTCATGGCCAACGTCCCGGAACTGTGATTTCTACTGCACCCTTTGTGATTGCCTGTGGTCAAGGTGCGTTGGAAATTGTGAGCGGGCAGAGTGAGTCCGGGCTGTATGTCCAGGGTCATCGACTCACGCTTGAGATGGGAATTGTGGCGGGGGGTCATGTTGGCCCGAAAGCGACAACACAGATCAGTCGTCGTAAACGTGTCCTGATTTTGGGGGTTAATGGATTTATTGGTAATCATCTGACCGAACGGTTGTTGGATGATGGCAACTATGACATCTACGGCATGGATATTGGGTCTTCGGCCATTGAGCGATTTATTGGCAATCCCCGTTTTCATTTCATTGAGGGGGATGTCAGTATTCATACCGAATGGATTGAATATCACATCAAAAAATGTGACGTCATTCTTCCTTTAGTCGCGATTGCCACGCCTATTGAATATACCCGTAACCCGTTACGGGTCTTTGAATTGGATTTTGAAGAAAACCTGAAAATTGTTCGCTACTGTGTGAAATATAACAAACGGATTATTTTCCCTTCAACATCCGAAGTTTATGGGATGTGTGATGACAAGGAATTCGATGAAGACACTTCCCGCCTGATTGTGGGGCCAATCAATAAACAGCGTTGGATCTACTCGGTTTCCAAGCAGCTACTTGATCGGGTTATTTGGGCATATGGTGCAAAAGAAGGTCTGAAATTCACGTTATTCCGTCCATTTAACTGGATGGGGCCAAGATTGGATAACCTGAATTCAGCACGTATTGGTAGTTCAAGGGCCATTACCCAATTGATTTTGAACCTAGTCGAAGGTTCCCCGATTAAGCTGGTGGATGGTGGGGAGCAAAAACGTTGTTTCACGGATATTCACGATGGTATTGAAGCGCTGTTCAGGATCATTGAGAACCGGGATGATGCGTGTGATAGCCAAATTATCAATATTGGTAACCCGACAAATGAAGCCAGCATTCGCCAACTGGCGGAAATGTTGCTGGATAGCTTTGAAAAACACGAGCTGCGGGGGCATTTCCCACCCTTTGCCGGATTCAAGAAAATTGAAAGCAGTAGCTATTATGGTCAGGGTTATCAGGACGTTGAGCATCGCAAACCCAGCATTAAAAACGCAGAGCGTTTGTTGAGCTGGAAACCGACTATCGATATGAAACACACCATTGATGAAACATTGGATTTCTTTTTGCGTGGGGCTGTTGAAGAATTGAAAAGAAAAGACTAGGCATTCATCGGGAATTAGGAAGAGATCAGGAATCAAGTGATGAAGCAGGTTGGTTTGAGAATCGATGTGGATACTTATCAGGGCACAAAGGAAGGTGTACCACGATTGCTTGAGATTTTGCAGAAGCATAATATCCAGGCCAGCTTTTTCTTCAGTGTTGGGCCAGATAACATGGGGCGCCATTTATGGCGCCTGTTGCGGCCGAAATTTCTCTGGAAAATGTTGAGATCAAATGCCGCATCCCTTTACGGTCTGGATATCTTGCTGGCGGGTACAGCATGGCCAGGAAAAAAGATCGCAAAAGATCTGGGGTATTTGATGAAACAAGCCATGGATGCGGGTCATGAAGTCGGTTTACATGCCTGGGATCATCAAGGCTGGCAGGCCAGGGTGGGGCGTTGGTCGGAGGCCCAGCTAGCAGAGCAAGTGCAGTTGGGTGTTAATGCGTTAGCAAGGGCGACCGGGCAGCCTGTTACCTGTTCAGCGGTTGCTGGCTGGCGAGCAGATGAACGTGTCCTGACGGTTAAACAGCGTTTTGAGTTTGATTACAACAGCGATTGTCGTGGAACACACCCATTCAGGCCACGCTTGCCCGATGGAAATTTGGGCACGGTACAAATTCCTGTCACATTACCGACTTATGATGAGGTGGTTGGCACACAAGTCAATGATGCAGACTTTAATCATTTTATCCTTGAGGCTATCAAAAATGATCGTGGTGTTCCGGTTTACACCATTCATACCGAAGTTGAAGGTATGTCGAAGTCGTTACAATTTGAAACATTATTGGACATGCTTCATCAACAAGGTATTCAATTCTGTAAATTAAGTCATTTATTACCTGAAAATAGAGACGCGCTTCCTGTTGGGAAAATTGTGCGTTCAGATTTTCCCGGTCGTGAAGGCTGGTTAGGTTGCCAACAAGAGGTATAACACAGTTATGTTGAATACTCGGACAAGTAAAATTGGAGCCGCTCTGATGGCTCTTTTTTTTATTCTTACTTACCTATTGCCTCTGGATAGTCGTCTATTATGGCAGCCGGATGAAACGCGGTATGCTGAAATTAGCCGAGAAATGTTGCAACGTGGGGATTGGATTGTGCCCTACTTCCTGGATATTCGTTATTTTGAAAAGCCGGTTGCTGGATATTGGATCAATAATATCAGCCAGTGGATTTTTGGTCACAATAACTTTGCTGTTCGTTTTGGCTCGGTGTTCAGTATCTTAATCAGTGCATTTCTCCTTTACCGGCTGGCAATGATGATGTGGCAATGCCGTCAGACAGCTTTTGTTGCAAGCCTGATTTACATCTCCATGTTCATTGTGTTTGCCATTGGTTCTTATAGTGTCCTTGATCCGATGTTCTCTTTATGGATTACCGCGGGCATTGTCAGTTGCTACTGGGCACTTAAGGCAAGCCGTACCCGAGAACGAGTTCTGGCATGGGCTGTGCTGGGGCTGACTTGTGGCATGGCTTTTATGACTAAAGGGTTTCTGGCATTGGCATTGCCCGTGATAGCCATGATACCTATCACCCTATATCAGAAACGTTTTCTGGAAATGGTTCGTTTTGGGCCTATTGCCGTTATATCCGCTATTTTGCTGAGTCTGCCGTGGGTGATTGCAATTGCTCTGCGTGAGCCGGATTATTGGCACTATTTCTTCTGGGTAGAACATATACAACGCTTTGCTTCTGAGAGCGCTCAGCATATTGCGCCCATTTGGTATTACTTACCGATACTGCTATTGGGTGTGATCCCGTGGTTAGGTTTACTCCCCGGCGCTTTAATAAAAAGTTGGAAAGAGAAAAAAAGCCATCCAGAAATGTTTTTCCTGTTTTGTTGGTTTATTGTTCCCTTTGTTTTTTTCAGCATTGCAAAAGGAAAACTGCCAACCTATGTTTTACCCTTTATCGGTCCGTTGGCCCTGATGATGGCGAAATACGCGGTTGATTGTGTCAAAAATGGTGACATGAAAGCCTTGAGAATGAATGGGTTGGTGAATGTTTTCATTGGACTGGCTGCTATTTTGACGCTCTTTGTCATGGAAACGTTGATCAGTCAGCCACTTTATCAGCCGAATGAATGGCTGAAATGGATGATGGGAATTATTACCTTTGGTGTCTGGTCGGGGATTGGGTATCTGTGCTTTATCCGTAATGGCAAATATTGGTTATGGGCAGCATCCTGCTCAATTGTATTAAGTTTATCAATAGGAAGTGCACTGCCCAATAAAACGATTAATTCCAAACTTCCCCAGCAGTTTATTAGAGAAAATAAAAATGAATTGGCAGACAGCAAATATATTCTGTCTCAGTCCGTTGGAGTCGGTGCCGCGATTGCATGGGAATTAAAACGTAGTGATATCTATCTGTTTGATCGTCCGGGAGAATTGGAATACGGACTTGAATACCCTGACAGCCAATATAGATATGTGACAGAAGAAGCGTTTCCTCAATGGTTGGAGAAAGCGCGTAGACAGGGTCAGGTGGCGATTGTTCTTCTGTTATCTTCAAAAGATGATCTTCTTGAATTACCTCAGCCGGACGTTGTGCACAGGAATCATCGTTTTGTCCTGGCAATTTATAAGAAACAACCATGAGCAGCTATATAGCACTATTATTTCTGGTCAGTTTATTCACCTGTGCGGGGCAATTATGTCAGAAGCAGGCGGTGATTTGTTGGCAGAAAAAAGATGCCCCCCATAAAGGGGTATCGATGGTGATATGGCTATCGAGTGCTATTCTTCTGTTGGGAATAGGAATGATATTCTGGCTGCGATTATTGCAATTTTTACCGCTGAGTATTGCATATCCTATGCTCAGTATAAATTTTGTTGTAGTAACACTGATCGGGCAATGCCTGTATCAGGAAAAAGTGGGGCTGAAACACTGGATAGGCGTTTTTGCAATTATGTTGGGAATTTTATTGATGAGCCTGAGTTCATGAACGGTTATCTTTGGGGAGTAGCGAGTGCTTTATTGATCTCTCTGGCACAACTGCTATTAAAATGGGGCGTTGCACGTTTGCCAGCGCTTTCGTTATCAGCACATTGGCTGGATATCCACTGGCTTTGGGCAAATCATACGCCTTTGCTGATGATTATGGCCGGATTGTCAGGTTATGTGCTGTCTATGTTATGTTGGTTCTTTACCCTAAAATATCTGCCATTGAATAAAGCGTATCCCATTATTAGTCTGAGCTATGTGTTTGTTTATCTCATGGCGGCCTTGTTGCCTTGGTTTAATGAAACGGTTTCATTGTTGAAAACGGCAGGGATTATTTTTATCTTATGGGGAGTTTGGCTCATTGGCCGACCGGAAACGGCATAATTGTTGGAGAAAAGTGGATGATGATAAGAGCAGGGCATCTGTGTTTGTTAGTCAGTTTATTCCTTATAGGTTGTACCCATCCTGTCTCTAAACCCACTTCTCCTCCGTTGAGAATAGCCCTTTCTGACCCGATTATGGTCATTGCCCAGCTAAAAGATCAGCTTGAAAAATGGTATAGAACGCCATACCGTTACGGTGGAATGGACAGGCAGGGTGTTGATTGTTCAGGTTTTGTTTACCGTACTTTTTATGATCGTTTTAATATCCTGCTTCCACGCACAACAAGTGGGCAAACTCAGCTAGGCACACGGATTAACAAAAATGATTTGATGCCGGGAGACTTGGTCTTTTTCAAGACCGGCAGTGGTGAAAGTGGTTTGCATGTCGGTATTTATGATACGAACAATGAATTTATTCATGCATCCACCAGCAAAGGGGTAATCCGTTCTTCTCTCGACAATGTGTATTGGCGTCGTGTTTTCTGGCAAGCGCGTAGAATATGATCCTGATTGCATGACTGGTTCGTTAATGAACTGAAATCATTTTAAGATCCAGCGCAGTATGAAAAAAATGGTCAACGACAGGGTAGTTGACCATAAAGAGTGGCACTTATATCAATGTTTATTCTTCGCAATATAAGAAATTTTTGAATTCAGGCAGGTGCCCGTTCTCCCTGAATTTAGCCGGTGTAGTATTAAAATGTTTTTTAAAAATCCGGGTAAATGTAGCCTGAGAACTAAAACCATATTGCAGAGCAATATCAAGGATCGGTAAATTATCTTCCCGCAAAGACCTGGCTGCTTCATGGAGGCGGCGTCGGCGCACGTATTGACCCAGTGTACAGCCTTTTAACTCTTAAAAATTCGTTGTAAATGCCATTTTGAGTAACCACTTTTATGGGCAATGGCATCTATCCTTATTCCTTCCGTCCGTTGAAGCTGGCTTTCTAACCATCTGACAATATCGTTGATAACATTTTCTAACATGGTTACCTCCCACAGGGTGGGGCTTCCAAATGCTTATCTGCTTTGGCTTTATTTGCAGAAGATAATGAAAAGTTAAGGCAAATTTCACTTTAGTTTGCAAAATTTGCCTTTATTGGCTCATCCATTCAATAACTTTTAAGTTGCAATTTGAAAGACGACAGGGATGAATCTTTATTTCCTGAGATAGACTTGTGGCTGCTGGGTTTCAGGATGTTGGATAACGCCCAAATCAGCCTGATACCACTGTTTGAGGATATCGTCACGCAATACATCTTGTGGAGTCCCGGATGCGACTAACTTTCCTTTGTGCAACAGGATAATTTTGTCAGCATAGAGCGCCGCCAGATTCAAATCATGCAGCACACAGCAGACGGCCATCGGATGTTGGCGTGTCAGGCGGTGAACCAGCCGTAACGTATGTTGTTGATGATAAAGATCCAGCGCTGAAGTGGGTTCATCCAAAAACAGACAGGATTCAGTCGGTTCCGGGTGCCAAAGTTGGGCCAGAACCCTTGCCAGTTGGACCCGTTGTTGTTCGCCGCCGGATAGCTGCTGGTAATTTCTTTTCCTCAGCGCTTCGCATTCGGTCAATGCAATGGCTTCATCAATCGCGACTTTCTTATGGGCATTTTCATGAGGAACACGCCCCATGGCAATGACTTCTTCCACACTAAAAGGAAAGGAAAGGGAACTGTATTGCCGCATTACTGCCCGAATGCGAGCCAGTTGCTGAGTCGGCCAGCGGGAAATGGGAACGCCTTTTAACCGGCACTCTCCTGAATCTGGGGAGATATAACCCGTTAATAGCCGTAATAGCGTTGATTTACCGGCGCCATTTGGGCCAATAATCGCAACAACTTCTCCTTGACGAATAGAAAGTGAAATATCTCTGATTATTTGGCGCTGTCCGATAAAATAATTTAAATTTTTAGCTTCAAGCAAATTATCTGACATGATCGGCTCCATTATAAGCGGCCACCTGATGGCTTAAGGATGAGCCATAAGAAATAGGGAGCACCGATCAAACCGGTGATAATGCCTACGGGCATTTCTGCGGGGGAAACCAGTGTCCTTGCCAGCGTATCGGCGGTTAATAAAAGGCAGGCTCCGCCTAAGGCGGATATTGGCAGCAACCAAGTATGATCACCACCAAAACGTAGTCTGACGAGGTGCGGGATAACTAAGCCAATAAAACTAATAACACCGGTCAATGCAACTGCACACCCGACCAATAAGGCGCTCAACAGCAATAATTGATATTTGGTGCGCCGGACGTTAACACCTAAATAGTGCGCTTCCTCATCACCCAGTTGCAGCAAGTTAAGTTTCCGTGACTGGCTGAATATCAGTATGCAAACAGGAATAATCAGTGATGCCGCAATAGCCAGGGTTGGCCATTCTATTTGGCTGAGTGAACCCATCATCCAAATGGTAAACTGGCGTAATTGTTGATCGTTGCTGAGATAGCTCAATACACCAATAAATGCTGCACTGAGTGCACTGATGGCGATGCCAGCAAGCAGTAATTTTGAGAGGTTGCCGCGGTTATATTTGTTAAGAATAAATATCAGGGAGGATACCAATAAACTGCCGACAAAAGCGGCAATAATATGTCCGTATAACGCGATGCTGGCAGGTAGGGCGAAAGGTATAACAATCACTATCGCAACGGCAAGTGCCGCGCCATTACTGATCCCTAATAATCCGGGATCGGCCAGGGGATTACGGAATAACCCCTGCATAACGGCACCAGATATGGCCAGCGCACCGCCAACGAGGATTGCCAACAGAATGCGTGGTAAGCGAATGTTCAACCAAATTTGCCACTGTGGGTCATCCAGCGATGATTCCCACAGGGTTTTGAAAGAAAGTGGCAATGCCCCCATATTGGCTGAACTGATAGCCAAGAAGAACAGCAATAAACCCAGTACCATTAAGCCGAGACTGGGGGATTGAGAACGACTCATTGCACTTTCTCCGCGGCCTCACGGACTTGTTTCATAACGGCAGGAGTTTGTAGGCCAAATCCAAGCAGACCCATTTCATCAACAATCACGATCTGTTTTTTCTGACCTGCGGGCGTGAAGTTTAATCCAGGAAGCAGCCAGACTTTATCGATACCACCTAAAGTCTTCAGTCCTTCTGTGCTGATCAGTAGCAAATCCGGTTTGCTGGCGATAACGCCTTCTTGGGACAGAGGACGGTATCCTTGGACGCCTTGCATGGCATTCTTTGCACCAATGGCATGGATAATCTTATCTGCGGCGGTTTGTTGACCTGCGGCCATCGGCATGGTGCCGCCGTGACTCATAACAAAAATGACCTTAGCGGGAATATCTGACGTGGCGATATCTGCCAGTTGCTGCCGATATTGGGCAACTAACGCTTCACCCCGTTTTTCTTGATTGACCGCCTTGGCAACGGTCATGATTTTTTCAGGAACGGCTTCTAACGAGGTTTCGCTGGTCACTTTAATGACTTTTACACCGGAATCTTCGACTTGCTTGAGTGCCAAGGAAGGTTGGGCCAATTCACTCGCGATCACCAATGATGGGCGCATAGATAAAATCCCTTCTGAATTCAGCATCCTCATATACCCAACATCGGGCAGAGCAAGCAGAGCCTTGGGATTTTGGCTGGTACTGTCCCTTGCAACAACTCGCTGTCCTTCGCCAAGTGCAAAAACAATTTCAGACACATCGCCACCAATGGTAACAATACGTTCAGCAGAGAACGCATTAAAAGAGATGGCAAGCATAAAGGTTAGAAGCCACTTTTTCATGCTAGGCAAGTTTCCTGTTCTGGTTGTAATTTAGGCAAGGCGGCAATTTGTTCACGCCACTGAGTTTGTTCTGGCGTGCCCTCGGTGCGTTGGCCGTATAATTGTGCGATTTGATTCCCATTGGCATCAAACAACTCAAGGCTGGTGACAAAACCTGTATCTGTTGGCTTGCAGGTGATCCAGCTTTCTGCGATGGCGCTTTCAATCAGGTGAAGAGTGAAATTGTGGTTGAAAATATTGAGCCATTTTTGCGGGGAGTTTTCTTCCTGATAAGGCATCAAACGTTCTAATTTTCCAGTGAAAATCTGAACACAGCCACGGTTTCCGACAAAGATCATAATTTCGTTTTGATCTTTATGGGCCGTTTCAACAAGCTGGGTTAATGCTGAATTGTCAACACGATATGCCAAATCATCACCCACCGCATTGAAAATTTGTTGGCGATTCAGATTATGGCGTTTCATCATAATAAAGAATTGATGGACATCCGTCATGGCCCGCCATTCTTGATCTAACTGTACCCGCAGTTGTTCAGTGATTTTTGCATGTTCAGGGATGACTTCTGGCTGAATCTCCAGCGCCGGGTTTTCATTAGCCTGATATTTTTCGATCAGCGCATCCCATGCCGCCATATCGGTATTATCGGTGGTATAGACTTTATGTAATGCGTCACCCTGACGATCAAAGAATTGAATGCTGTGGCGCACACCGTTCTTAGCCTGCTCAACCAAAGAGAAAATACTATTCCAGTGTTCGAAGAATAGACGCAGGTCAAGTTCACGTGGGTTGAGGATCAAACCAACATGTGGGCTGAATTTAATATTTTCATAACGACCAACATGTTCGTGAACGGCGAAATCATTACGGGTAATTGACTTGGTTTCACCCACCGTTGCCAGTTCCTGAAGTAGAGTCGCAGCATCAATATTTAAACGCTTTGCGTCAATACCGACACGGCTATGTAATAACTCTCCTTCACTGACATTAAGGTAAGCGGCCAGATCGCGCGCATATTTCGCTTTATTATTGGCTTTGGCTTGTTGGTAACGTTCATAAAGTGGTTGATTCACAGTTGCTGGCTCCTTAAAAACTGCGTTTAAATATAAAATTAATTGTAGAGATTAATAGAATGATCGTGTTATTTACCACTGGTAGCTGACGAACAGTTTGGCGTTGCGGCCACTTTGTGACGCGCCCAGTGATGAGTAATAGGCTTTATCGAAAGCGTTGCCCAGTACGACAGAAGTGGTTAGCCCTTTTAATGATCCATCACCGTGATAGCTCACGTAGAAATCATTGACACCATAACCTGCGTATTGCGGTGGGGTTTTCTTCCCGGCTTTTTCTTTAAAATCGGTGTGCTGTGCGAATTTTCCGATCCAGCCAATAGAAAAGCCGGTGCTGGCCAATGGAATATCTACTGTGCTGGTGAGGGTATCTGGGCTGAGAGCCTTGATAGATTCGCCTGTCTCTTCATTCTTGCCGGTCGTGCGGTTGTAAGCGATATCCCACGAGAACCAGTCAGAGTGATATCCCAGTGAAACATCCCAGCCCCAAATTTTGGCTTTTGGCGTATTGATTGAGGTTGTAAACCTCATATCAGGCATGATGACAATAGAAGAGATGTAATCTTTCGCCTTGGTATCAAAATAGCTGGCCTTTAATTTCAGACCATCATTGTCGGTGAAAAGATCATCGAAACGCAGCCCGAAGCCATATTCCTGAGTTTTATTGCTTTCAGGGCGTAAGTTTGGATTCGGCTTCCAATAGTTGGTAAAGCCCGGACGTCCTCTCATTGGAGACATATCAAAATGTTTCGAATCGTTATACATCTCGCCGATGCTTGGAGCACGGAATGCCTGAGCATAGGAGGCAAAGAGCATCGACCAATCGGTGGGAGTAATACTAATGGCGCCTTTTGACGACCATTTGTCGGCACTGATGGTGTCATATTTGCTGTTTGAGGCGTTGTAATTGTCGTAACGTGTGCCTGCAATGAAAGAAACAGGCAAATGACGCAAAGTGATTTCGTCCTGAACCCAGCCAGAGGCAAAACGGATATCAGCCTTGGGGAAACCCTCTACAGCACCGCTACTTGGTTTTTGTCTTTGCTTATAGGCTTCACCCCCGTAGGTAAGTTGGTGAGCGGCAAAGGCATTTGTTCCCAGATGTGAACGGTTCTCCAGTTTTACGCCGAACGTATCTTGTGTTCGACCCTCAAACCCTTTCTCTTTGGTTTTCACATTAATGTTGATGTCAGAATAATAGACATCCGCTCTGGCATTTAACCAACTGTATTCTGATGGATTGAGTTGATAGGTTAATTGGGCATCACGTTGTGCCGTAGTGCGGTTTGCCCATGGATTTTCGTCATGATAAGTCAGGGCTTGTGGATCTTTCGGCTCATGAGCCTCATTGCGGTAATAGCGTAAATCTCCGCTGAGGGTTTGGCTGTCAGTGATTTTCCAGGTGCCTTTTGCCAGAATATTACCGATGGTTTCATCATTACGGCTTTTTACGCCGTTTCCATAGCGGAGATTACCCACATCGCGGGTACTGAATGCCAATAAACCATCAAGTTGCTCTGTTTTACCGAATGCGGCACCACCGAACCCCAGGCTGTGATCTCCTGTGCCGGCACGGTTAAAAACGCGAAAACCCGTATTTTTACCTTCCGCCAATAAATCAGAGGCATTGACGGTCTGATAAGCAATAACGCCTCCCAACGCACCATTACCATATAGCAGGGCGGAGGGGCCACGAACAATTTCAACCTGTTTAATCAGTGCTGGGTCAAGGAACACACCGTTAATATGTCCTGTATCGGTTCCTTGCCGAATACCATCCACAAGGGTAAGAACCCCTTTTTGGGTATAGCCCCTCATATTGATGTCTTGCCCATTGGCACGCCCGGAGCCGGAAATTTCAATGCCAGGAACTTTGCGGAGTAAATCATTTGCATTGCCGGCAACGTTGCTATTGGCGGAATTACCCTCAATGACCGTAACCATCATGGGTGCTTCAAAACTGTCACGCTGGTTGCCTGTGGCATACACGGTCAAGGTTTCTTTGGATGATTTATCTTTTTCGGAAGAGGCTGCATTTGCAGAAAATAAACTCGTGAATATCGCCACGCTTAACGTAGACAATTTCAGCTTTGACGATTTAATTAGAGTCATGCAGGTCAATCTCCATACTTAGATAGCTTTTTTATGAACACAAACAACTAGGCACCTCGCTGATATCCAGCAGGTGAACTTGCTAAGTTTTTATTATTTCAGAATAAATTTGCTGTATTTGGTTGGTTTTGTCGGGGTGATCTGCTTTGATGGCAAACCCTGATAGCATGTAATTTCACCAATGGCTGCAAACCGTCTATACCATCGACCTTCGTAGAACCGTGGTATACCCCAGGAAGAGTCTGTTGTTGCAGAGGATTAGTGTAGTAACGTTGATAGTACGCTAATTTTCCCATAACCAAATTTGAACAATAATTATTCTAATATTGAGAATAATTATCGTTTCAATAGGGGCTAACTTCAAGCTATTTTTTTTATGTCGAATTTTAATGCTTAACTACATAATGTTAGGTGTTTCGTTTTTGTGGTGACTGGCTCCGTCAGTCAACAGGAGCCAGAAAGAGGAAGGCGTTCAGGAAAGATTTTCAACAGCATTGGCTAGGATACTAATAAATTGTTCTGTATCCTGCCAGCCAAGACAGGGATCGGTAATGGATTGTCCGTAGGTCAACGGTTCTCCCTGAATCACTTTTTGTGTACCTTCCACCAGAAAACTTTCCGCCATGACACCTGCAATGGCGGTTGAACCAGATTGGATCTGTTCGCCAATATTTTTTGCGATATCCAACTGACGACGATGGATTTTTTGGCAATTAGCGTGGCTGCAATCCACAATTAAACGTTCAGGTAAGTGGAACTCCCGTAATTTATGGCAGGTTGTTGCAATATCTTCAGCCCCATAATTCGGTTTTTTCCCGCCCCGCATAATAATATGCCCATAGGGATTGCCACTGGTTTGATAAATGGTCATCTGGCCGTTTTTATCCGGGGACAGGAACATATGTTTAGAGCGTGCCGCACGAATGGCATCAATGGCAATCAGGGTATTGCCATCGGTCCCATTTTTAAAACCGACTGGGCATGATAGGGCAGAAGCCATTTCCCGGTGAATTTGGCTTTCCGTTGTTCTGGCACCAATGGCTCCCCAGCTGATTAAATCTGAGATGTACTGACCCGTCACCATATCCAGAAATTCAGTGGCCGTGGGGATACCCAGTTCATTAATATCAATTAATAGCTTGCGGGCAAGTGTGATCCCGTTATTGACCTGACACGAGCCATCTAGCATCGGATCTGAAATTAAACCTTTCCAGCCAACCACGGTTCTTGGTTTTTCGAAATAGGTTCGCATGACAATTTCCAGGCTGTGCTGGTATTTTTCACGCAGTTTGCATAGGCGGGAGGCATAATCAAGGGCGGCATCAACATCATGAATGGAGCAGGGACCAATAATGACCAGTAAACGCTGATCATCTCCTGTCAGAATGGACTCAATACGCTTTCGTGACAATGTCACATTTTGCAAGATCTTTTCTGATATAGGATATTGTTCGGCAAGCATTTTAGGTGTGATAAGACTATCAATGCGGTGGGTTCTTAATTCATCTGTTTTGTACATATACTTTCTCGAATTTTACTTCACATTGAGACATTGTCTGGAATGACCGAAATCACAATAACTCAACTTCCAGCAAATTCAACAGACAATAATCGTATTTTGCGCGAGAAAGTGCTGTGAACAAATCGTTCCGCAAATAAACAGTACCGTAAATAAACAGTGCTTTAAATAAACAGTACTTTAAATAAACAGTACTTTAAATAAACAGTATCGTGAGCCAATATTGTGAAACAGACAGATATATCAAACTCAGAACATACGGCGTTTCAATCCCATGCCATCAATAATTTTGGCCGAAATCTCTTCGACAGAATAATTGGTGGTATTTAAATAGCTAATCTTATTTTTACGAAATAATGCTTCAACTTCGGCAATTTCTATGCGGCATTGGTGTAATGAGGCATAGCGGCTATTTTCTCTGCGTTCTCCCCGAATAGCCGCAAGCCTTTCTGGGCTGATGGTCAGACCAAATAATTTATGCTGAAAGGGTTTTAAGTCAGGAGGTAATTGTAAGTTATCCATATCGTCGGCGGTGAAAGGATAATTTGCGGCCTGAATACCAAATTGCATGGCAAGATAGAGGCTGGTGGGTGTTTTTCCGCAACGGGATACGCCGAGAATGATCACTTGGGCTTGATCAAGATTGCGCAATGAAACACCATCATCATGGGCAAGGGCATAATCTATGGCGGCAATGCGAGCATCGTATTGACCCAGATTTTTTTGGGATAAGCCATGGGTTCTATTTAATTCAGGCTTTGGCTCCAAACCAATTTCTTGCTGTAATGGTGCAACCAATGTCTGGACAATATCCTGACAGAATCCATCACTGCGGGTAATAACACTTTTGACTTCATCTGAAATGATGGAATAAAAGACTAATGGCCTGATTTGCGTTTGTTGATATATCGCATTTATTTGATCCCTGATTTCTTCAGCCCGGTTTTTACTGGTCACGAAAGGCAGGGTATAGGACGTGATGGTAATTGGAAATTGAGATAATACAGCATGGCCTAATACTTCTGCTGTGATTGCGGTTCCATCGGAAATAAAAAATACGCAGCGTTCCAGTTTTCCATTTTCCGGTGTTTGCGGGATGTGAGTTTCTATCATCGTTTCTTTCTTTTATTATTAAGTGATTATTATTAAATGGTTATTGTTAGGTAGCCAGTCATTATCGGATTTATTGACCTGTTTGGCTGAATCGTTTTTATTAAACAGGAACAATACAGCCCGGTTTTCCGATTATACCTGTAAAAAAATAATATTGTTGGGTTGATCGATTCACCTTTCCATCTCTGACAGAACAATGTGCTAGGCTATTTCCTGCTGTGAAGAACAGCCTTAATTTTTCCGATTTGTACTTCCGAATGTAAAAAAAGGATAGTTTCTAATGTCCAATAGTGGCCTCATCCCAAGTAATGTGCTCTGGTATAACCAATTAGGCATGAATGATGTCAATCGGGTCGGTGGTAAAAACGCCTCTCTTGGCGAGATGATTACTAATCTGGCCGAACTTGGTGTATCCGTTCCCAATGGTTTTGCAACGACTGCACAGGCATTTAATGATTTTCTGGAACAAAGTGGTGTGAACCAGCGCATTTATCAATTACTGGATGAAACCCATGTTGATGATGTCAATCAATTAGCCAAGGCTGGCGCACAGATTCGTCAGTGGGTGATTGATACGCCATTTACGGCCCAGCTTGAAAAAGATATCCATGATGCTTATCTGCAATTGTCTGAAGGCGAACCGGATGCTTCTTTCGCTGTGCGTTCTTCCGCAACTGCCGAAGATATGCCGGATGCCTCTTTTGCTGGACAGCAAGAAACTTTTTTGAACGTGCAAGGCATCGATGCGGTGATGGTTGCCATCAAACATGTTTTTGCGTCACTGTTTAATGATCGGGCCATCTCTTATCGTGTCCATCAGGGGTATGACCACCGTGGTGTAGCACTTTCGGCGGGCGTACAGCGCATGGTGCGTTCTGATCTGGCATCATCTGGCGTGATGTTCACGATTGATACTGAATCAGGCTTTGATCAGGTGGTGTTCATTACATCAGCCTATGGCCTTGGTGAGATGGTTGTGCAGGGCGCGGTGAATCCTGATGAATTTTATGTTCACAAACCGACTTTGAAAAATAATCGTCCTGCGATAGTGCGGCGCAATCTTGGTTCTAAAAAAATACGGATGGTTTATGCGGATAGCCAGGAGCACGGAAAACAGGTACGCACGGAAGATGTTTCAGATGCGCTGCGCAATCGTTTCTCTTTGGCTGACAATGAAGTAGAAGCGCTGGCAAGACAAGCCCTACTGATTGAAAAACACTATGGGCGCCCGATGGACATCGAATGGGCAAAAGATGGCCACAATGGCAGGTTATATATTGTGCAGGCTCGCCCTGAAACCGTTCGTTCAAATCAGCAGGTGATGGAACGCTACCAACTCAATGAGCAGGGAAGTGTGCTGGTGGAAGGTCGGGCGATTGGTCATCGCATTGGTGTTGGCACGGTCAAAGTCATTCATAATCTTGGTGAGATGGATCGCATTCAAGTGGGTGATGTGCTGGTCACTGATATGACCGATCCAGATTGGGAACCCATCATGAAAAAAGCGGCGGCCATTGTCACCAATCGTGGTGGACGCACTTGCCATGCAGCTATTATTGCCCGTGAATTGGGGATACCCGCCGTTGTGGGTTGTGGAGATGCGACTGAGCGACTGAAAGAAGGTCAGCAGGTCACCGTTTCTTGTTCGGAAGGTGATACCGGTTTTGTTTATCAGGATAAATTGGATTTCAGCATTCAAAGCTCCCAAGTTGATGAATTGCCGAAATTGGATGTTAAGATCATGATGAATGTGGGTAATCCTGATCGTGCCTTTGACTTCGCCTGTTTGCCAAATGAGGGA
Source organism: Xenorhabdus beddingii (assembly GCF_002127545.1). Classification (GTDB taxonomy): domain Bacteria; phylum Pseudomonadota; class Gammaproteobacteria; order Enterobacterales; family Enterobacteriaceae; genus Xenorhabdus; species Xenorhabdus beddingii. Next base: position 77,632 of record NZ_MUBK01000007.1, on the reverse strand, counting down.
GTTGGTCTGGCTCGTTTGGAATTTATCATTAACCGGATGATTGGTGTTCATCCCCGCGCACTACTTGAGTTTTCCCGGCAACCCCCTGAATTGCAGGAACAAATTAAATCATTAATGTTGGGTTATGATGACCCGATTGAGTTTTATGTAGGGCGATTAACTGAAGGTATTGCAACACTGGCGGCAGCATTTTGGCCCAAACGTGTGATTGTGCGTTTATCAGACTTCAAGTCCAATGAATATGCGAATTTGGTCGGTGGCGAAAAGTATGAGCCGCACGAAGAAAACCCGATGCTGGGGTTCCGTGGGGCAGGCCGTTACGTTTCTGACAGCTTCCGCCAATGTTTCGCTTTGGAGTGTGAAGCGGTCAAACGAGTACGCAATATTATGGGACTCACTAACGTGGAAGTCATGGTTCCATTTGTACGTACAGTCGCTCAGGCGGAAGCTGTGGTCGCTGAATTGGCATCCCAAGGCTTGAAACGTGGTGAAAATGGCCTGAAAGTGATTATGATGTGTGAAATTCCATCAAATGCGTTATTGGCAGACCAATTTCTTGCACATTTTGACGGTTTTTCAATCGGCTCAAATGACATGACTCAGTTGACTCTGGGGCTGGATCGGGATTCTGGTGTGGTATCTGAATTATTCGACGAACGTAATGATGCCGTTAAGCAATTGCTTTCCATGGCAATTCAGGCGGGTAAACGTCAAGGTAAATATGTCGGTATTTGCGGACAAGGCCCTTCGGATCATGAAGACTTTGCAGAATGGTTGATGAAAGAGGGAATCGACAGTTTATCGTTGAATCCGGATACGGTAGTCAAAACGTGGGTTTCTTTGGCTAAAAACCATCAGAGTTAAAAGCAAGCAGAGTTAAAAACAACCAGCTCAATATAATTCAGTTCTGCACTTTAAAGCCTGTTAGAATATTTGCAGGCTTTTATATTCTATGTAACATGATCTTTTTTAACGATAACGATTAATAAAAATAGTAAACCCTGAAAAAATGCAAAAAAAAAAGCCTATCATGGGCTGACAGGCAAAGACTACACACAGCAATATTTATTACTTGATTGACCCCAGGCTATGGCGTTTATAGGCTGAGGTGGCAATTCGCTGGGAAACATTTGTTTCGATGTAAAGATACTAATTTAATAAATGAGTTTATTCATTAAGAATCCTCTTAATAAATTGGGTTTGGAAAAAAAATTTAGAAAAATAACTTTTTTGCAACAATTTTTTCTGGTGATTTTGCTGTCTTTTGGGGAATAGATTTATTTTTCAGATGGGATTTTGGTTATAGATTCACCGAAATAATCATTGCGCGAGAAAATAATATTCTCGCGCAGTTATTTGATTATTTAACGTGCTTCTTGTCGAAATATTTTTCCGTATCTGCCGTATTACTTTCCGGTTTAGGAACTTCATCCATCCATGCCAGCAATAAGCGGTAAGAGACTGCCAGCACCACAGGGCCGATAAAGAGCCCGATCACCCCCAGTGACAGTATGCCGCCGATTACACCAGTAAGAATTAAAACCATGGGTAAATCTGCGCCAAGGCGAATAAGGAAAGGACGGAGCACACCATCCATTGTCGTTAGGATCAGGCTCCAGATGACTAAAATGGTTCCCCATGTCGTTTCTCCTGTCCAATAAAGCCATGCGATAGATGGAATGAGGATGAGCAGGGGACCAAGCTGGGCAACACAGCATACAAACATCAGCACGGTTAATATTGTTGGGTAGGGAATACCGGCGATTGCCAACCCAATGCCACCCGCGATGGCCTGAACCAATGCGGTAACAACCACACCAAGGGCAACGGCACGAATCGATTGCGCTGCCAGTAGCACCACCGCATCACCACGTTTGTCTGCCAGCCGGATGGCGAAATGGCGGATACTGAGCATCACGTGCTCGCCTTTCCAGTACAGCAATATACTGAACATCACCATCAGAGCCAGATGGAAAAGAAAGCGACCGGCACTCGCGGCCTGAGTGAAAAACCAAGTTGCGGCTTTACCGATATAAGGCGGAATTTTGTTAAGCAGCATGTTACTGCCATCAGCAATGAGATCCTGCCATTTAAGGTATAAATCATCACCAACGACAGGTATTCGGTTGAGCCACTCCAATTGTGGTAGCTGGAAAGCCGAGGGGGATTTTGCCCATGCAATCAATGGTGCACTGTTTTCCACCAAGCTGTTGACAAGTAACGCGATGGGAATAACAAACAATAAGACTAATAGTAGTGTCATGATGGAGACGGCGATCCAACGTTTTCCCCATAATCGTTGTTGTAATTTTTCCAATAATGGCCAAGTTGCGATAACGACCATGCCTGACCAAATGAATCCCAAAACGAACGGACTCAAGACCCAAAAACTGGTTGTAATGAGCAATAAAATGAAAAATAGCGCGAATAATAGCTTGGGCAAATCTTGGTGCGATTGAGATTTTTCCATAAAATCATTTCTCGTAGCAATTGAAAATACTGTTGGCAGTAACAATGGTAATTAAATATAACGTTATTTTGCAGATTGCTCAAAATTGATAAATATTGTGATATGGTTGAGGGCCTGCCTGCTCAGTCAATTGTCTGAGCTACGCTATCCTGGATAGTATATGAATAAAGCAATGTGGATATTAAATACTAATTAGAAAAGGGGCAACTCGCCAATGATCCCACGTATATCACAAGCCCCCCATGTCAGTGAACTGGCACAGGACTATTTGACTGCACTGAAAGAAGCCGGCTTTACGGGAGACACGGCCAGTCGTTATGCCGATAGGCTGACGATGGCAACAGATAACAGTATTTATCAACTGTTGCCACAGGCTGTTGTGTTCCCGCGCTCCAGCGCCGATGTTGTATTGCTGGCAAGAATAGCGGGTGAAGAGCGCTTCCAAACCCTGACATTTACCCCTCGCGGTGGAGGAACGGGCACCAATGGACAATCCCTTAACCATGGTATTGTGGTGGATATGTCCCGTTATATGAACCGCATTCTGGAAATCAATCCGGAGCAGGGATGGGTCAAGGTCGAGGCTGGCGTTATCAAAGATCAACTCAATCAATACCTGAAACCGTTTGGTTATTTTTTCTCTCCTGAACTCTCGACCAGTAATCGGGCCACTCTGGGCGGCATGATCAATACCGATGCTTCCGGCCAGGGATCACTGGTTTATGGTAAAACGTCTGATCATGTCCTGGGTGTCCGTGCTGTTTTATTGGGAGGGGAAATGTTTGATACCCGTGCTATGAGCACGACATTGGCGGAATCGATTGCTCAGGAAGAAACGATCATCGGAAGGGTCTATAAAACGGTATTGGAGCGTTGCCGTGAACAAAGGAAGTTGATCATTGAGAAGTTCCCTAAACTCAATCGATTCTTGACCGGATATGATCTACGCCATGTGTTCAGTGATGATATGCAGACGTTTGATCTTACCCGTATTTTGACGGGTTCTGAAGGAACACTGGCGTTTATTACAGAAGCTACGTTGGATATTACTCCGCTGCCCAAAGTCAGGCGCTTGGTGAATGTTAAATATGACTCCTTCGAGTCCGCCTTGCGTAATGCTCCTTTTATGGTGGAAGCCAAAGCACTTTCAGTTGAAACCGTTGATTCTAAAGTACTCAATCTGGCGCGTGAAGATATTATCTGGCATTCAGTGAAAGAATTGATTACTGATGTGCCTGATAAAGAGATGCAAGGGCTGAATATTGTCGAATTCAGTGGTAATGACGAACCGCAAATCGATCGGCGGGTTCATGATCTTTGCCTGCGCCTTGATGGGTTAATGGCGGAGAATCAAGCGGGGATCATTGGTTATCAAATTTGCCATGACCTGATGGATATTGAGCGCATTTATGCCATGCGGAAAAAATCCGTGGGATTGCTGGGTAACAGTAAAGGCGCTGCCAAGCCGATTCCATTTGTCGAAGACACCTGCGTTCCACCCGAACACCTTGCCGAGTATATCGTTGAATTCCGTCAACTGCTGGATAGCCACAAACTGAATTACGGCATGTTCGGACATGTCGATGCCGGTGTTTTGCATGTGCGCCCCGCGCTGGACATGTGTGATCCTCAGCAGGAAATTTTGATGAAGCAAATTTCCGATGACATTGTTCATCTAACAGCCAAATACGGGGGGTTGCTATGGGGTGAGCATGGTAAGGGATTTCGTGCAGAATACAGCCCGGCTTTTTTTGGTGAAACCTTGTATGACGAACTCCGTCGGATCAAAGCGGCATTTGATCCTCTCAATCGTCTGAATCCGGGAAAAATCTGCCCACCCATTGGCATTGATGCCCCGATGATGAAAGTGGATGCCGCCAAGCGGGGAACTTACGACCGTACCATCCCGGTTAATGTCAGGACTGTATTTCGTGGGGCGATGGAGTGTAATGGCAATGGCCTGTGCTTCAACTTCGATGTCAAAAGCCCGATGTGTCCTTCAATGAAAATTAGCCAGCATCGAATACATTCTCCCAAAGGCAGGGCAACCCTTGTCCGGGAATGGTTACGGCTTTTGACGGAGCAGGGTGTGGAACCTCATTTATTGGAGCAGGGGTTTGAGCAGGCGCGTCCCAGTTTACGGGGATTGATTGAAAAAACACGCCATAGCTGGAGGGCATGGCGGGGCGAATATGATTTCTCACATGAAGTGAAAGAGGCGATGTCAGGTTGTTTAGCCTGTAAAGCCTGTTCGACACAATGCCCGATCAAGATTGATGTCCCTTCGTTTCGTTCGCGTTTTTTGGAACTCTATCATGGTCGTTACCTGCGTCCTCTGCGTGATCATATCGTTGCGAATGTTGAACACAGTACACCATTGATGGCAAAGGCGCCCCGGATGTTTAACTTTTTTCTGAAACAGCCGTGGGTACAAAAAATCAGTCAGCATACTATCGGCATGGTTGATCTACCGTTACTTTCTTACCCGACGTTGCAACAACAGCTTGCAGGCCACTATGCTGCCAGAACGACGCTGGAACATTTGGAAACGTTGTCACCATCCCAACGTAGTCAGCATGTGTTGATTGTTCAAGATCCTTTTACGAGTTACCACGATGCGAAAGTGGTCACTGATTTTGTGCAATTGGTGGAGAAATTGGGCTATAAGCCCGTGTTGCTGCCATTCTCACCGAATGGAAAAGCGCAGCATGTCAAAGGGTTTTTGAGTCGGTTTGCTAAGACGGCGGAAAAAACCGCTGATTTCCTTAATCGCGTGGCGCGTCTGAATATTCCTATGGTGGGGGTCGATCCGGCTTTAGTACTGTGTTATCGAGATGAATATCAAGCTATCCTCGGTGAACGACGAGGTCATTTTGAAGTCAAATTAGTTCATGAATGGCTGGTGGATAGCCTGTCGCTGATGGATCGCCTGTCGGAAAACAGATTACAAGACAAAGATGCTCGTTCAATATCCAGCCATGATTGGTATTTATTGGGGCACTGTACAGAAATGACGGCATTGCCAAATAGTGGGAAGCAGTGGGGAGACATTTTCCGTCATTTTGGTCATCAATTAAATAATGTCAGTGTGGGATGTTGTGGTATGGCAGGGACATACGGCCATGAAAAGAAGAACTTGGATAACTCGATAGGCATCTACCAACTTTCATGGGCCCCGGCACTGAAAAATCTGGCTTTGGAACACTGTCTGAGTACAGGGTATTCATGTCGCAGTCAGGTGAAACGCATAGAAGGAAAGCCACTTAAACATCCATTACAAGCCTTATTGGAGATAATGACGTGATTTGGAAACGTAATATAGATGTGAATATGCTTAATCAATTAAATGATGAGTGCATGGTAGGACATGTAGGGATCGAGTTTACCCAACTTGGAGATGATTTTATTGAAGGGATAATGCCTGTCGATCAACGAACCAAACAACCATTTGGTATTCTGCATGGTGGGGCATCGGTGGTATTGGCCGAAACACTGGGTTCGTTCGCCGGCTATCTCTGTTCAGAAGGTGAGCAGAAAGTGGTGGGGGTAGAAATCAATGCCAATCATCTTAAATCTGTTCGGGAAGGCGTGGTTAAAGGAATTTGTAAACCCATTCATCTTGGTCGCTCACATCAGGTTTGGCAGATTGATATCTATAATGATGATGAACAACTGTGCTGTACATCTCGCCTGACAACGGCCGTTTTGCCTTAGTCATCCTATTCAGTCGTTTTATTGCATTTTTGCTCCTGCCAGTACTTGACTGGCGGGAAGCTTCCGATGGATTTTTCCGTGAATGCGATAGAATTGTTTTGCAAAATAGTCTATTAATTAACCACAAACATTCGAGTATCATTTCAGGAAGCATGTATGAAGAGATTCTTAACTTTTATCGGCATGTTCTTGATTGGCATGTTATTGTTGAGTGGACTGGCTAATATTGCCCATGCTATCGAATACACATTGCCTCCTGCTAATAGTCGTCTGATCGGTGAAAATTCGACTTATGTTGTATCCGATGATGGTCTTCCACTGGAATCCATTGCCGCCAAATACCAAATCGGTTTACTGGCGATGCTGGAAGCGAATCCTGGTGTCGATCCGTATCTACCGAAAGCGGGTACTGAACTTATCATTCCATCACAGATGCTGCTTCCGGATACATCTCGCCAAGGTATTATCATCAATCTGGCTGAATTGAAGCTCTATTATTTCCCCGATGGAACAAACCATGTCATCGTCTATCCTATCGGTATAGGCCAGCTTGGACGTAATACGCCAACCATGACCACATCAGTCAGTCAATTGATCAAACACCCGACATGGACACCGACCACCAATATCCGCAAGGACTATGCAAGCCGGGGGATTATTTTACCTACGGTAGTCCCTGCCGGCCCGGACAATCCAATGGGGGATTTTGCCTTACGGTTGGCGGCCGGACGTGGCGAATATCTGATCCACGGGACAAATGCGAATTTTGGTATTGGGATGCGCGTCAGTTCGGGATGTATCCGCTTGAGACCCGATGATATTGAACACTTATTTCACACTGTTCCACGGGGAACACGGGTCCAGATCATTAATGAACCGGTAAAGTATGCTGTGGAGCCTGATGGTAAACGTTATGTGGAGGTTCATCAGCCACTTTCTAAGCAAGAGACCGATGATCCACAAACTTTACCCATTCTGCGTTCTGAAGGATTGGTGGAGTTCATTGCTAATCGTGAAACAGACGAAATGCTGGTTAACCAAGCGATAATCCGTCGTTCGGGAATGCCGGTACAGGTGAATATGGGTCAGGTGCCAAATAGTCAAGAAGATTTGGTAACGTCAAGGCCGATTGAAAAGGGTGGGGAAACGACTCCTGAACTCAAACCGGCTAAATTCCCTGCATTGCATCAACCGGGGCCAATTTATCAGCCTGAGACCTGAGTCAACGTGAACGGTAGGAAGGTCAGAAATAGAAATGGCGTACACGGTGGTACGCCATTTTGGTATTTTGTTACAATCTTATTTCTTGTATGAACGAACTTGGTTATTAAGGCGTTGATTCGCACGAGCCGCTTCGTCTTTAGCTGATTGTACATCAGAACGAATAGAACTAAGGTCATTGCTCAACTGGTCAACTTTAGAGCCGAGAGTTTGAACCTGAGAAGCGAGCTGCTCGACCTTAGTTGCGCTTGAACAACCTGCCAACAGAGTAGAAGCCAGAATTACTGCACCAAGTACAACTTTAGTACGATTCATTACAATACCCTCTAGATTAAGTTAATCTCCAAGTAGCCATCTAAGTATTACACAAACTATTTTATAAAGAGAATAAATTTTTTCTACGAAGAAAAACCGACGTTCTTTATCTTAAAATAAGACTGTTCTTCAACGCCCTTAAATCTTAAAGCACGTGAACAGAGGAGGTGTTTGTTGTGCCACTTGGGACGAGCGCGCCGGATACCATGACGACGATATCGCCTTCATGTGCCACACCCGTCGCCAAAGCCGCTTCTTTACCAATACGGTAAAAATCATCAGTAGAAGCGATCTCTTTTACAATCTGAGTGGAAACACCCTTGACCAGCAGCAATTGACGCGCGGTGATTTCATTGGTCGTCAAAGCGAGGATCGGCGCATTAGGGAAATATTTGCGGATAGATCTTGCTGATTTACCTCCGTAGGTAGCCACGATGATCAACGGTGCTGCCAGTTTCTCTGCAATTTCAACAGCCCCACGGCTGACCGCTTCGGTCACGCGCAGTTTCTGGGTCTTGGTATTTTCAATGCGGCTGCTCATGACACGGTCTGTGCGTTCACAGATAGTTGCCATGATGGACACCGCCTCTACCGGATATTTCCCTTTAGCACTTTCACCGGAAAGCATGACGGCATCGGTGCCATCCAGAATCGCGTTGGCAACGTCGCCAGCTTCTGCGCGGGTAGGGCGTGGGTTTTTGATCATGGAATCCAGCATTTGAGTTGCGGTGATAACAACTTTACGGGCGGTATTACATTTTTCGATCATCATTTTTTGCGCGAAGATAACTTCTTCTACCGGGATCTCAACACCCAAATCACCGCGAGCAACCATGATACCGTCTGAAACCGCGAGAATTTCATCGAAGTTATTCAAACCTTCTTGGTTTTCAATTTTAGAAATGATTTGGATATGCTCGCCACCGTGGGCTTTCAGGTGCTCACGGATCTCCAGGACATCGGAACGCTTACGGATAAAAGAAGCTGCGACAAAATCCACACCTTGCTCACAACCAAATATGAGGTCTTGTTTATCTTTTTCTGCCAAGGCAGGGAGGTTGATGGAAACATTCGGCAGGTTAACGCCTTTGTTTTCGCCCAGATCACCGTTGTTCAATACCTCACAGGTCACTTCAGTCTCAGTGGCGCTTTTGACGGTCATGGCGATCAAACCATCATCAACCAATACGGTATTACCCGGTTTCAAATCTGCCGGCAGCCCAGCATAAGTTACCGCTACACGATCTTGATTACCGATGACGGATTGATCGGTCGTAAAGGTGAAAGTCTGACCAGCGGTGAGGGAAACATCATTGCCTCCTTCCAGTTTCATAGTGCGAATTTCAGGACCTTTAGTATCCAGTAGGATTGCTGCTTTTTTGCCAGTTTTCGCGGTAACTGCGCGAATATTTTTAATACGCTGACCATGCTCTTCGTAGTCACCGTGAGAAAAATTCAGGCGCATTACGTTCATGCCTGCATTGAGCAGTTCGGTCAATTTTTCTTCGGATTCTGTTTTCGGCCCGATAGTACAAACAATTTTGGTTTTTTTCATGACAATCTATCTACTGGTTTTAATGGATTAAAAGAGTGAATCGCCAACCATTGACATTGATGCCAACATTATCCGGTATTGTAAGTTGCGCAACATAATGGAAAACGGATAGCAATGGAAAACGGATAGCAGAAAGCGTCAAATGGTTTTTTAGTGTGAAGTCAGGCACGCTCAGACATGCGGACTGGGTTCGATTAATCATCGGTAATTTTTTTTGAATTCGGTAAATCAATTGGCTGAAACCATTCAACATATGACAGAGGCGTATTATAGAGACTAATTTCTGTGAAATGAATCAAAAAAACGGTTCTTGAATAGATTTATATACGGAAGGGGAAAAATAAGCTGACTCATGTTAAAGAAATCAGAGAGTTATTGCGCAAACAGCGTGCAATTGAATTTTTAGTGGCTATGACAGATTGGAGAACAATTGGACCACTGAGATGGCGCTTACAGGGAGATCCAGCGGGAAAAGCCAATAAAAAAACAGGGGGTAAAAGAAATGACTTTAACGAAAGATTGAATGCTATATGGTGCGTCCGAGTGGACTCGAACCACCGACCCCCACCATGTCAAGGTGGTGCTCTAACCAACTGAGCTACGGACGCACATAAAATTCTTTGTTGTCTTAGCCTGATATTTGGTGCGTCCGAGTGGACTCGAACCACCGACCCCCACCATGTCAAGGTGGTGCTCTAACCAACTGAGCTACGGACGCAATCTAAATTACCGTGGCTGACAACGGGGACGAATATTAACGGGCACAGAACTTTCTGGCAAGGGAAAAAACACAAATTCTTGTTCAACCGCTCGTATTTACATCTTTTAGCGTGAATTTGCAGCTTTTCCCTTGGGTTGATAAGTTAATGCGCTAAATTAACGGGCAGAACGTTTCAGAACAGCGTGGGCAGACTGTTTTTGTGTCCACAGAATTCGGTAACCCATCATAAGTGCCGCTGCGGTCAAACCAATAATGAACCCGATCCAGAAGCCCTGTGGCCCCATCGGTTCAGTAACATAATCAGTCAGCGCCAGAACATATCCGCTAGGCAGCCCTAAGAGCCAATAAGCAATAAAGGTAATAAAGAAAATTGAACGGGTATCTTTATACCCACGCAGTACGCCTGACCCAATGACCTGCACGGCATCGGAAAGTTGATAAATGGCCGCAAACAGCATCAAATGGGAGGCTAGCATGACAACTTCAGGGTTATCGTTGTACATGAATGCAATTCGTTCGCTGAACAGTATCGTGAAAGTAGCGGTCAGACAGGCCGTGATCAAGCCGACAATAAGGCTGGTATAAGCGGCTATTTTGGCGCCTTCAGTTGACTTCTGTCCAAGGTTATAACCCACGCGAATGGTTGCGGCGATGCCAAGGGACAGCGGAAACATAAACATCATGGAACTGAAGTTGAGGGATATCTGATGCCCGGCAACGGCAACGACGCCAAGCGGGGAAACCAGCAATGAAACAACGGCAAAAAGTGTCACCTCAAAGAACATTGCCAATGCAATGGGTAAACCAAGCAGGGTAATCCGTTTTTGGGTATGCCATTGCGGGCCTGAAAAATGGCTAAATGTCTGAATATCTTTTTGAGAAGGCGAATATTTTATATAGGCAAGCAGTAGCAAAAACATGACCCAGTAAACCGTTGCTGTTGCGACACCACAACCCACACCGCCCAATTCTGGTGCCCCAAATTTGCCGTAAATGAAAATATAATTGACGGGAATATTAACCAATAACCCGGCAATGCCGATTATCATTGCCGGTTTGGTCTTCGACAATCCTTCACATTGGCCACGCAATACCTGATAAAACAAGTAACCAGGCGCTCCCCACATAATGGCATGGATAAAATCCGTGGCTTTTTGTGCCAAGACAGGATCGACGTTATGCTGCGCTGCTATAATATATTGGCTGTTATACAATACCGCGATGATCAAGATAGAAAGGAAAGTTGCAAGCCAGAATCCTTGTTGGATCTGAGACGCGACATTTTTTCTTTGGCCGGAACCATTCATGTGTGCCACGATGGGGGTTAAAGCGAGCAATAAGCCTTGACCAAACAGAATAGTTGGCAGCCAAATTGATGTGCCAACGGCAACCGCAGACATTTCAATAGCCCCGGCTTTACCTGCCATGACTGTATCGACAAAACCCATCGCCGTTTGTGAAAACTGTGCGATGATGACGGGGATCCCCAGAGCGAGCAAACTACGCGCTTCATTTAAATACTTCTGCACGTACTACACCTTTTTTGATTGAAAATTAAGTAGAAAAACACGGAATATTTCTGCGAGCAAACGATGTTAGTGGAAAATATATCGTTTATAAGCCGTTTATTGTATAGGACTTATTTTATTAAAGCCAATCGTTGTACTAAGTTTATACTCAATAATTGAAACTATATTCAACTAAAACTACACTCAACCGAACTCGTGTTTAAAGATGATGAGTAGGTTAAACTAATCTGCTATGTAAGATGATTAAAGAGGTTCCCATGTTTACAGGTATCGTTCAGGGAAAAGCGGCAGTCGTTGCCATTGATGAGAAAATACATTTTCGGACCCATGTTGTCCAGTTCCCGGCTGAATTGTTACCCGGAATTGAAACGGGAGCTTCTGTTTCCCATAATGGCTGTTGTTTGACTGTAACGAAGATCGAAGGTGATTTAATTAGCTTTGATTTAATGAAAGAAACACTGCGCTTGACCAACCTTGGTGAGCTTAACATTGGCGATTTAGTCAATCTGGAAAGGGCGGCTAAATTTGGTGATGAAATCGGTGGGCATCTGATGTCTGGTCATGTTATTACAACAGCGGAGATTGCTAAGATCTTCACTTCAGAAAATAACCATGAAATCTGGTTTCGGCTCCACGATAAACAATTGATGAAATATATCCTGCATAAAGGTTTTATTGGCATTGATGGGATTAGCCTGACCATAGGGGACGTTGTGAATAACCGTTTCTGTGTTCATTTAATCCCAGAAACACTGGAACGCACAACCTTGGGTAAAAAACGCCTTGGTCAAAAGGTCAATATTGAGATTGACTCGCAAACTCAGGCAATCGTCGATACCGTAGAACGGGTGATGGCTCAGAAAGAGCAGGAACGATTGTTGTCACAGGTTGAAGAAGAGTAAATATATCACTGAGTTGTGATAACCCTTTTTACAGTAAATCCCTCAATAGAACATGGAAGCTACAGAATATAACTTCTGTAGCTTTTGGAACCTTATCTATCAAGTATTTCTTATCTTGGTACTCGCAATCCGTTTTCAATGCCTTGCGGGCTAAATACGATTTGCCAGAGTTGAATATCTCTTGCACGAAATGCGCCGGCACAGGCATTTAAGTAATAGCTGAACATCCGTTTGAAGCGTGGACTATAGTTATGCTCTATTTCATGCCAGCTTGCAGTAAAACGCTTATACCATTCCATCAGTGTCAGATCATAATCTGCCCCGAAGTTGTGCCAATCTTCCATGACAAATTTTCCATTCGTCGCTTTAGCAATCTTTGAAATCGATGGCAGGCAGCCATTGGGGAAGATATATTTGGAGATCCAGGCATCGGCACCCGATTTATCAATATTAGAACCGATGGTATGGAGAAGGAACAGGCCATCAGGCTTCAAGTTCTTTTTCACTATATGGAAATAGTTATCATAATTTTTAGGACCAACATGCTCGAACATGCCGACGGAAACAATGCGGTCAAACTGGAGGTTAAGGTTCCGGTAATCTTCAAGGATGATTTTTACATCCAGATCTTTACAGCGCTCCTGAGCATATTTTTGTTGTTCGGCTGAGATTGTCACTCCAGTGACAGAAACACCGTAATTTTCTGCTGCATAGGCAGCCAATCCTCCCCACCCACAGCCGATATCCAATACAGTCATGCCTGGAGACAGTTGTAGTTTTTCGCAAATCAGGCGGAGTTTATGGGATTGAGCTTCCTCCAGAGTACTGGCATCTTTCCAGTAACCACAAGAATATTGCATATGAGGATCAAGAATGCGGGTAAACAGGTCATTACCTAAATCATAATGTTCTTCACCGACAATCCAAGCGCGTTTAGGGGATTGTAAATTAAAGATACGAGAGGTAATTATCTGCAAAATATCTTTAGTGTTTTTGGGGATCCGATGTTCCAAACCTGCCCGTAATATTTTATAAAAGAAAATATCAAGGCGATCACACTCCCACCAGCCATCCATATAACTTTCACCCAGCCCCAAGGAGCCTACTTTCAATACTCGCTTATAGAAATTGGGATTTTTAATGCGGATATCGAAAGGACGCTTGCCATTGATGTCAATATCAGCTTCCTGAAGCAATTCATAGGCGATCCTATGCCAAGAATCCGTTATTGTTTTTTTTCCTTCAACGAAAGATGAACTCATATACTCTCCAACATTTGTGTGATGGAATTTGTAGGTGTTATTTTTGTAGCTGATTTTTATTATGTTAAAGCCATAGAATCTTATTTTGGAAAAGATAAAGAAATTAAATTAAAATATAATGTTACTTGTCCATCCTGAAATTAAATAGGGCCTCAATGTCCTGAAAACCTCAAATTCCGAGTTTTTTAGAATAATGGATACGTAGGAGTATATGAGTGAAATGGTATTTAAACAATCATCTAAAGGCCACATAATAGTGTAACCTTTAGATAATAATGTTCTTAATTATTATTTTTTCAAGAAATTGTTTAACTTAGGTTTAGGGATTATTTCCCGTATTTTTCTTTTGTAACCAATAACCTATCGCCATCGGAGCAACGGTAAGGGCCATAACGGTTGTCGTAGATAAGAGAGGATATTTCATAAATATCGAGACAACCATACTCGCGATAAAACAAAGGCCCAATTGAAGGGCATTTTGCAATGCAGCAGCCTTACCACTGTCTTTAGGATAAACAGAAAGGGCGTTCGCCACAGCAATGGGATAGGATGCACCATTCATGGCAGCCATAACACAGAAAGGAATGAGAATGGCCAGAAATGAAGGTTCACTTAATAGGGAAATCAAATAAATGCTGATCATGCTTACCGCATAACCCACTAACAAAAATGGGAATACCGTTTCACTTTTCACTTTTTCCAATAAGATACGGCAACCATAGCCACCCACCATGAATGCCAACGTTTGAGGAATATAACTCAGACCAATGTCGGTAGGATCATAGCCCATATTCTTCAAAATCGTTGGTGAACCCGTTAACCAAGCAAAGAACCCCGCACTGCAAGCAGCGTAAATCAATACATTTCCACTAAAAACAGGGGAATTCAGTAAGGTAAAGAAAGAAACCTTCTTTTTATCGGTGGATACTTCGATATTCTTACATTTATTGCTCAGGCGGAAGGTGGGGATCAATAGTAAGAGTGTGACTGCCATTAATACCAGGAAAATGATCCTCCAACCATCATGAATCAATAACCAAGCGCCTAACAAAGGGGCTAGGGCAGGGGAAAGGGCGACCAGAGGCATGATCATAGCAAAAACACGTTTCGCACGTTCTGCATCATATCTATCGACGACCAAAGCCTGCCAGGAAACCGCAGCGGAACAAACACCAACGGCTTGAATAAACCTCAGCACCAGCAATTGGGTGGCATCCGTGATCCAGAGCATACCTAAACAGCTAATGGAAAACAGAGATAGTCCGATAATAAGAACAGGTTTTCTGCCCAGGCGGTCAGACAATTGCCCCCATAAAAGTTGGGCAAAGGCAAAACCGGCAAGAAAAAGGCTCAGACTCGCACTGATGGCATTTTCTGATGTACCTAATTCTGCTTTCATTGCATCGAAAGCGGGCAGATACATATCGATGGCCAAATAACCGAGCATGCTCAGGCCGGCGAGATAAAACATGAATGGAATTGAATTTTTATTTGTTGCCATTGTGTTGATAACTTGAAGTGGTAGTTGATAAGAATATACCGACTTATTCTATATGGCATGATTTTTACTTGTGAAACGGTAATATTTGCACCATGCTGTGAAAAAAATTGAAAGGAATATCTATGTGGTCTGAATACTCTCTGGAAGTCGTTGATGCTGTTGCCAGAACAGGAAGTTTTAGTGCTGCTGCATCAGAGCTTCATCGTGTGCCTTCTGCCATCAGCTACACGGTAAAACAGCTTGAAGAATGGCTGGCGGTACCTTTATTTGAACGCCGTCACCGTGATGTGGATTTAACTGAGGCCGGGGCTGTTTTTGTTAAAGAAGCCCGATCTGTTATCAAAAAAATGAATCACACACGGCACCAATGTCAGCAAGTCGCCAATGGTTGGCGGGGACAATTCAGTATTGCGGTTGATCAAGTCGTCAAGCCTGAACGAACTCTCCGGTTGATTTTGGATTTTTACCGCCATTTTCCAGATATTGAATTATTTATTTATCCTGAGGTTTTTAATGGGGTGTGGGATGCCCTTGTGGATGGAAGAGTGGATGTTGCTATCGGGGCGACACGCGCCTCCCCTGTCGGCGAACGATATAGTTTTAGGGATATGGGATTCATGCCTTGGTTATGTGTAGCCAGTCCTGAACATGAACTGGCTGCGATATCGGGAAAATTGAACGATGACCAAATGCGGGCTTATTCCAGTTTGTGTCTTGAAGATACTTCGCGCAGTTTACCTAAACGTGATACATGGGCTTTAAATAATCAACGGCGATTGGTTGTCCCTGACTGGGATGTCGGATTGAATTGCCTGATGGATGGGTTGTGTGTCGGAATGGTGCCCAAGCATCGTGCACTACCATTGATCCGTAAAGGAAAATTAATAGCACTGGAACTTGAACAACCACTACCCGATAGCCCATGTTGTTTAACATGGTCAGAAAAATGCCATTCACCAGCATTAAGTTGGTTGCTTGGTTATCTTGGTGATAGTGAAACGCTTAATGCTGAATGGTTACAGGAAAATTAGCTATCAACGGCGATAATCGATGAAAGGTCCATCCGCTACAGAGCGGCGTTCAACGAGGCGCGGGTGGACTTCAATAGTTTGTGCATCCTCACGTTTATTGACGATTCTGTCCAGCAGCATTGAAAAGGCCATTTGCCCCAAACGTTCCTTGGGTTGATGGATGGTTGTCAATGCTGGCGTAAAGTAACGGGCATTGCGAATATTGTCATAACCAATAATAGAAATGTCTTGTGGAACACGTAATCCCAACTCATCAGCCGCACAAATGGCTCCCATTGCCATGACATCCCCACCACAGAAAACCGCTGTTGGGCGTTGTTTTTGATTCAGGATCTTACACATGGCCTGATAACCGGATTCAGGCTCAAAATCACCCTGTACAATCCACTCATCCCGAACGGCGATATTGGCTTCCTTCAGCGCCTTGAGAAAACCTTGGTGACGTCCGCCCCCGGTGTTTCTCGCCAATGGTCCTGGAATAGATGCAATATCACGATGACCGCGCTCAATAAGGTAACGGCCTGCAAGATAACCCCCATGAAAGGCGTTATCAATAATGGCATCGGTAAAATCCCCTCTGGATTCACCCCAGTCCATAACCACCATAGGGATATTGCGATAGTCTTCCAGCATACCCAAAAGTTGTTCAGGATATTCTGAACACATTACCAGTAAACCGTCTACGCGTTTTTGCGCCAACATGGCGAGGTAGGCTTTCTGCTTATCAAGATTGTTATGGGAATTACATAAAATCAGCGTATAGCCTTTGCCATAGCAGCTATTTTCGACAGACTCTATGATTTCAGCAAAATAGGGCGCTTCACTTGATGTTGCCAGCAATCCAATGGATTTGGTGTGGTTGACTTTCAAGCTACGGGCAACAGCGCTGGGGGAATAATTTAGCTCTTTAATTGCAGCCCAAACAGCGGCCTTGGTATCTTCGGCGACGAAACGGGTTTTATTGATAACATGGGATACGGTTGTGGTCGAAACACCAGCGCGTTTAGCCACATCTTTAATCGTTGCCATGATAAAAAAGACTCCTGACCTTATGGTCTAATTTATACACCCTTCATTTTTCAGGTTGCCATGCGGCAACCTGAAATCTATCGGGCATAGAGATTTGTTAATCGTTTGCCAATATATTTATATATAGAATGATGCTTGGCAATAAGTTAGCGATAAACCTTGAATTTTGTCTGATCTAGCTCAAAAGTGAAAGTAATAATCGATGTTATAAAGAGTATGGCCTAAGGATTACGGTATGGGTATGGTTTTTTAGGTAATGCGATGAATAATCATTCAGCACTTATGGTGTTGAGGTGTCTTAATTTTCACATTGAGGATATTCTATGGATACAGATCTGAAGCTGGGATTATTGGCTGCCGGCAGTGCATTAATCATGATTGTTTTTCTGGGAAGCCTGTGCCTTATCTAACCAAGATTTGAAAAAACATTGAGGATAACATCTTTGCTTTAAGGGTAGGTTCTCCGGTATTCATAATACAGTGAATAGCGGAAAACCTGCCCTGATTATTTTAAACTGAGATGAGAATTAATCTTATTAAGCCAGATTTTCTTCAACAAATTTCCAGTTGACCAAAGCCCAGAAGTGCTCCAAATATTGCGGGCGGGCATTGCGGTAATCGATGTAATATGCGTGTTCCCAAACATCAACTGTCAGTACAGGTTTGTCTTCACCCGTCAGCGGGGTGGCTGCGTTAGAAGTGTTAACGATAGCAAGGCTGCCGTCAGTTTTCTTGACCAGCCAAGTCCAGCCGGAACCGAAGTTTTTCAGGGCGGAATCGGTAAACTGCTGTTTGAACTCAGCAAAAGAACCGAAAGCGCTGTTGATGGCATCTGCTACTTTCCCAATGGGTTCACCACCACCATTTGGTGACAGACTGTGCCAGTAGAAAGTGTGGTTCCAGACTTGTGCTGCGTTATTGAAAATACCGCCTTCAGACGTTTTGATGATGTCTTCCAGTGATTTTTCGGCAAGCTCAGAATCTTTAATCAGATTGTTCAGGTTTACAACATAAGCGTTGTGATGTTTGCCGTAATGATATTCTAGAGTTTCTGCAGAAATGTGTGGTTCCAAGGCATCTTTGGCATAAGGTAATGCTGGTAATTCAAAAGACATTGCATGCTCCTTTTTAATATCGGGTTTTTGGCTCTGTAAACCATGATTTATAAGGGACTTATCATGGGCAGAGCAAATTTGAACTTATTATCATGTTGCTGTTTTGATAATTATCTTAACAACTTTTCCGCTAAATAACAGAGGAAAAGAGACTATTGAGTTGCGAACAGATGCAGAACTGAACTATAACATGGGTGAATAAAGTCAGTTGGGATAAAAATACCTGATAAAAACTTGCTGTAAATCATGGTAAAAATTTGCTACAGAAAGTTCTCGGTAGAAAAATCAGCGTGGAAAGTGGTATTCTGAATCAATCTTTTCTGATGCTGATAAATAGCGCTTGCAGTTTAAGGAAGCAAAAATGACGACTATTAATACGAATACAACAACTGAAGACATCATTGAAAAAATCAAACGCCAGATTAGTGAGAACCCAATTCTGCTGTACATGAAAGGTTCTCCTAAGTTGCCGAGCTGTGGTTTCTCTGCCCAGGCAGTTCAGGTTTTATCTGCCTGTGGTGAGCGTTTTGCCTATGTGGATATTCTGCAAAATCCGGATATTCGTGCTGAGTTGCCTAAATATGCGCATTGGCCAACATTTCCTCAGCTATGGATCGATGGTGAGCTGGTGGGCGGATGTGATATTTTGGTTGAAATGTACCAACGTGGTGAATTACAAACATTGATCAAAGAAACGGCTGACAAGTACCGTGAGCAAGAAGCCGGTGAATAATCCATCGGCATGATGGATGGTCACTGTGTAGCCCCATATCTATGATGGATATGGGGCTTAATGTATTAGGATTCGCGATCAGCGGAAGGTAACGGCCAGCCACCGAGCCGTTTCCAGCGATTAACGAGTTCGCAGAAAAGCAGGGCAGTTCGGTCGGTATCATAAAGTGCGCTGTGGGCTTGATGACTGTCAAAGGGTATTTCGGCAGTGATACAGGCTTTGGCGAGGATTGTCTGACCAAGAACCAATCCACTGAGTGCGGCAGTATCAAACGTAGCGAAAGGATGGAATGGGTTACGCTTCAAACCAGAACGTTCCGCAGCAGCCATAACAAAATTATGATCAAAACTGGCATTGTGGGCGACCATGATTGCGCGGTTACAATTAGTGTCTTTCATTCCTTTGCGGACCATTTTGAAAATGGCATGTAATGCAGTGTATTCACTGACGGCGCCTCGCAAGGGATTTTGGGGGTCTATGCCTGTGAATGCCAGAGCAGCAGGATCAAGGTTAGCACCTTCAAAAGGGTCGATATGGAAGTGCAGTGCATCAGCGGGTGTCAGCCAGCCTTCTTCATCCATTTTTAACGTGATTGCAGCAATTTCAAGTAAAGCATCCGTACGCGCATTAAAGCCACCGGTTTCGACATCAATGACAACAGGATAGTAGCCACGAAAGCGTCCGCTTAACATGTTTTGATCGTTTTTATTAGACATCTGATTTTCAGTTCTTAACTTCAGGATTCTGTTTTTAACTCTGGAATAGTGTCTATTATGACAAAATTTGGCTTGTCTTGCAGAAGTAATCTATACCCAAATCCAACGCTAAGAATAAAGGGCAGAAAGGATGCCCTTTTGTATGTAGGTAAATATACCGCTTGCTTCTCAAACGGCAGCTCAAACCTATTTGATCATTAGTTTCCCAAGGCATTACTGGCACTTGTGTTTTCGATAAGTTCGATCTTATAGCCATCGGGGTCTTCAACAAAAGCAATAACCGTCGTCCCGCCTTTGACGGGTCCGGCCTCGCGGATGACATTCCCACCAGCGAGCTTAATACGTTCGCAGGTTGCCGCGACATCATCGACACCTAACGCGATGTGTCCAAATGCAGTTCCCATTTCGTAGTTTTCAACGCCCCAATTATAGGTTAACTCAATGACTGCACCTTGGCTTTCATCGGTATAACCCACAAATGCAAGGGAATATTTATACTCTGGATTTTCACTGGTGCGAAGTAAACGCATACCCATTACCTGAGTGTAGAAATCAATCGAGTGCTGCAGGTTGCCAACACGGATCATAGTATGGAGTAAACGCATGATTACCTCTTGATATTTAAGGTTTTAGTTCGATAAATGGCTTTATTGCAAAACTTTGCTCATTAACTCTGGATATGTCTGTTTAGACTATAACTTGTGTAGATAAAATAATTCAATTCATCTTTCTTTTATTTGATTTCCTTTAGTTATTATCCCATCTTGAATTGTTATGTTGCAGGCTTATACTGGTCAATAAGGTAGACATTTTTGCTGGGGAAGAAGTTGACAAGTCTAGATGCAGGAGGATCAGATGGCTGAACAATTAGAATTTTTTGCTATCCCAAACCCTTGCCGGGGGATTTGTGAATCTGACTCCCGGGGTTTTTGTCGAGGATGCTATCGGAGCAGGGAAGAACGATTTATATGGACAACATTATCGGATAGTGAAAAAAGAAAAATATTGCGGTTATGTCACCATAGATCTCTAAGAGCATTAAAAATAAAAGATAAAGATAGTGATATTATACTAAATCATCCAAGTTTATTTTAATTTTATACTGAATTGGTGAAAAAACTTGCTTACATGAATAATATTTCATAATTAACTTAAAAATAAAAAAATATTACCAGTAAAAAATGATGTAATTTTTACATCATATCTCTTTTATTTGACATAAGTCATTTTAAAATATCACTTATGTTGACTAATTTAGGTATTTTAGTAAGAATTTCTTATCAAAGAATTATTTATTGAACAATAAAAGAGCTGGTTTATTATCTCATTGTTTTTTATATTATTTATTCTGATATTGACACTATCTGTAAGAGAAAAATGATATTAATGTAAAAATATATAGATTAGTATCTGGATGGCGGTTATTCTTATGGAACTTTAACCGAGTGGAAATGTATATATTTTGGGGGTTTGTATTTTTTTTGTTGATATTTAAAATTATAATAGTTTAGTTGAAGGATTATTTTATACAGTTTATATCGTTGGTGAATTAATGCGCAATTTTATTCGATGCGCCGTAAAACTTCGTTCTTTAGGGAGACGAAGATGTCAACTTTGAGTAACAAACCAACGCGACACTAATTAGGTAATTAGCGAAATTTCTGACCCTGCTAATGTAAGCATGATATAGGGTGCGTATCCATTATTCATATGAATAAACTGATTGGATAATCCATTGATGTTATATGAGTCTCTAATTATAAGGAGGGGTAATTGGAATTGACATTGGGATCAGATCTGGCTCGTTTAGTCCGTGTTTGGCGTGCTTTAATTGATCATCGTTTGAAACCGTTGAAATTAACTCAGACGCATTGGGTTACTCTATACAATATTAGTCAACTACCACCAGAACAGTCACAGATACAGCTCGCAAAGGCCATTGGCATTGAGCAGCCATCTCTGGTGAGAACGCTTGATCAATTAGAAGAAAAGAAACTGATTACACGCCACACATGTGCCAATGATCGGCGAGCAAAAAGAATCAAATTAACCGGAGAATCGGAAACTTTTATCAGAGAAGTAGATAGTGTTATTGATTCAACAAGGAAAGAAATTTTGGAGGGAATTACTCATGATGAGTTAATTCTGCTTGCTTCTGTAATAAAAAAAATCGAAAAAAATATTAGCCAATTACACAAACAGGTAATATAAAAATAAAATCGCGGTTCAGACATTAGTAAACCGCGATTTTTAGTTTTGTGCTACTTGAGCGTTTCAGAGTGGCGATACAGTCAGGGTATCTCCGAAATTGGCGATTTTGACCCGTTGCCCTCTGCTGAATGCAACCCGATCCAATTTTTGTACTACGATGATGTTTTTTCCGCTATCTGTACGAACTTCTAGTTCAACACCTTTCGTTTGATCTACAACACCTTCGATTCCTTGTCCGGCTAAACCACCTGCGATAGCACCAGCAGCCGTAGCAATCCTTTGACCAGAACCACCACCAACCGTATTACCTAACAGCCCACCCAAAACGGCGCCGCCAATGAGGCCCAACATATTGGGGTCGCCAGCCTGATTACCTTTGATAGTGACAGGGCGCACAGATAGGATAGTGCCATAGGTTACAGCTTGAGCTTGTTTGGCTTGATCCATAGTATAAGTATCACTAGAAAGTGCCCCCATGTCTGCACAACCAGACAATGTGGTTACTACGACTGCACCAACCAGGAAACGTTTAAACATAGTCACTCCTAATTTTACTGCCTGATAGGGGCGCTTGATAATAAATCGATAATCAAGCATTCAGCTACTCTTGTTCGTAGCGGATACTATTGTTAGTAGCGGGAATAATAAATCTGTCGGCCACTAATGACTCATATCTACATATATAATAAGTGCTCACGAACAACTCTGAAAGGAATAATTCCTGACCAAGAGTCTAGCATGTTTTGTGAAGAGCTTTCCAAAACTCAGATTTTATCCCTGATAATGATCATTAAACATATATAGCCGAATGGATGTGTTTTATAGTTTACTCAAGATTAAATGTAATCCATTCTTTAATAGGGGAATATTTATGAAGTCAGGGCGTTATATTGGTGTGATGTCTGGCACCAGCATGGATGGTGTTGATGTTATTCTGGCGGAAATTAGTGATAAAGCGGTTACTCAGCAAGTGAGTTATAACCATCCTTTCCCGCAAGAACTAAAACAAAAATTGCTTTCCATCTGTCAGGGGCAGCAAACGACATTATCAATGGTAGGAAGATTTGATTATGAGCTTGGCACTCTTTTTGCGGAATCAGTGCAGGGTCTGCTGGATAAAGCGGGGTTGACTGCGAATGATGTTACTGCAATCGGGTGCCATGGGCAGACAGTATGGCATGAGCCAGATGGCGAAAAACCGTTTACCATGCAAATCGGTGACAATAATCGTGTTGCCGCACTGACCAATATTACAACCGTAGGTGATTTCAGGCGACGTGATATGGCTTATGGTGGCCAAGGAGCGCCTCTGGTACCTGCATTCCATATGGCTGTATTGGGTCACCCGACCGAGAGGCGTATTATTTTGAATATTGGTGGAATTGCGAATATCTCCGCGCTTCTGCCTGATTCTGCGGTTAAAGGGTATGATACTGGGCCTGGAAACATGTTGATGGATGCCTGGGTATGGCGACATAAGCAAATACCTTATGACAAAAATGCGTTATGGGCGCGTGAAGGTAATGTCAATGAATCCTTGCTCCTGAAAATGCTTTCTGATCCCTATTTTGCACGCACCGCACCAAAGAGCACAGGACGTGAATACTTTAATATGGCGTGGTTGGAAAAACAGCTGGCAGACTTCCCTGAAATTGTTCCCGTGGATGTTCAGGCAACGCTGGCTGAATTAACGGCTGTAAGTATTGCTCAACAGGTTGTGTTGAGTGGTGGATGCGATCGCCTTTTGGTTTGTGGTGGTGGTGCAAGAAACCCACTTGTGATGAGTCGGTTATCCGCTTTATTGCCGGACTCTGAAGTGGCGACGACAGACAAATATGGATTGAGTGGTGATGACATGGAAGCGTTGGCATTTGCTTGGTTGGCATTTCGTACTATGTCTGGATTGTCAGGTAATCTGCCATCAGTAACGGGAGCTGACAGGGAAACGATTTTAGGGGCAATTTACCCCGTAGTTAGCGAATGAAAATCAGTTGGACGCTATTTATGATGGCTATATGAAAAATCGAGAATGAGAAATGTCAGAACATAATGAAACCGCTATTGCGGAACTGCGTCGCGAATATATACGTGGTGGGTTAAGGCGCAAAGATCTTACTCAAGAACCCATTGAACTTTTTGAACGTTGGTTCAAACAGGCGTGTGAGGCCAAACTCAGCGATCCGACAGCAATGTGTATCGCCACGGTAGATGAGCACGGTCAGCCTTACCAGCGTATTGTTCTATTAAAGCATTTTGACGCTCACAGCCTAATTTTTTATACCAACCTTGGCAGCCGTAAGGCGAAACATCTGGCCCAGAATAATCGGATCAGTCTCCATTTTCCGTGGTATCAACTGGAAAGGCAGGTCAGTTTTCTCGGTAAGGCAGAAAAATTGTCTCCGACTGAAGTAGTAAAATATTTCCATAGCCGTCCAAGAGATAGCCAAATTGCAGCTTGGGCTTCCCAGCAATCTTCACGGGTTTCTGCAAGAGGTATTTTGGAAGGTAAGTTTTTAGAGTTGAAGCAGAAGTTCCAGAATGGGGAAGTTCCTTTGCCCAGTTTTTGGGGGGGATTCAGAGTCAAATTTGATTCGGTGGAATTCTGGCAGGGAGGCGCTCATCGTCTTCATGATCGTTTTCTGTATCAGCGTGAAGGTGAGGAATGGCATGTCGATCGTTTGGCGCCTTAACACCGATCGCTTGGCGCTTTAACGACATCGCGGCTTTATACTGAATGCCTTGTACCGGATGAAACCCGATGATTTTCAAGATGCAGCCAACCAAGCTGCAACTTGAAAGACGACGGAGATAATTACCGTTTTTAATACTGGCACTTATATTACGGGCGTTTTATGCTATAGCACGTGATTTATAACGAGATACTTATATAAGTATACCCAAAATAATTCGAGTTGCATCGCGGCGGCAAGGGAGCTCATCCCCGGGAGCATAGATCACTCTATGTTTATAAGAATGGTGACCGGGGTGAGTGAGCGCAGCCAACAAAGAGGCAGCTTGAAGTATGACGGGTATATATAGGTAAAGAATACAAACCGATGGAGTCATTAATGTCTAGCAATAACCTGATTAAACAACTGCAAGAGCGGGGCCTTGTTGCCCAGGTAACGGATGAAGAGGCGTTAGCTGAGAGACTGGCGCAAGGTCCGGTTTCTCTCTATTGTGGCTTCGATCCTACCGCTGACAGCTTGCATTTGGGCCATCTGGTTCCCTTGCTGTGTTTAAAACGATTCCAACTTGCTGGGCATAAGCCTATTGCGTTGGTCGGTGGTGCGACAGGTTTGATTGGCGATCCTAGCTTTAAAGCAACCGAACGCAAATTAAACACAGAAGAAACAGTCAATGAATGGGTTGAGAAAATTCGCAAACAGGTTTCACCATTCCTTAGTTTTGAAGGTGAAAATGGTGCTGAGTTAGCCAATAACTATGATTGGTTTGGTCAAATGGATGTACTGGCTTTCCTGCGTGATATTGGTAAGCATTTTTCCGTTAATCAGATGATCAACAAAGAAGCGGTGAAACAACGTCTAAATCGTGATGATGTTGGTATTTCCTACACCGAATTTTCTTATAACCTGTTGCAGTCCTATGACTTTGCTAACTTGAATGGAAAATATGGTGTTGAGTTACAGATCGGTGGTTCAGATCAGTGGGGTAACATTACTTCAGGTATCGATTTGACTCGTCGCTTACACCAGAAACAAGTGTTTGGCATGACTGTTCCACTGATCACTAAGTCGGATGGAACTAAATTTGGTAAGACTGAAGGCGGGGCAGTTTGGTTAGATCCGAAGAGAACCAGCCCATACAAATTTTACCAGTTCTGGATTAACACAGCAGATGCAGATGTTTACCGTTTCCTGAAATTCTTTACTTTCATGAGCATTGAAGAAATCAATGCACTGGAAGAAGAAGACAAGAATAGTGGTAAAGCCCCACGTGCCCAATATGTACTGGCAGAACAAGTCACCAAATTGGTACATGGAGAAGTCGGTCTTGCTGCGGCGAAGCGCATTACTGAAAGTTTATTTTCCGGCAGCGTTGCTGATTTGACCGAAGATGATTTTGCACAATTGGCTCAGGATGGTATGCCAGCTATTGAACTGGAAAATGGGGCTGATTTGCAACAAGCCCTGGTTTCTGCTGAGTTTGTTCCATCCCGTGGGCAAGCCCGTACTATGATCAGTTCTAATGCCGTTTCCATCAATGGTGAAAAACAATCTGAGCCTATGTACACATTTACGGGCGATGACCGTTTGTTTGGGCGTTACACTTTGTTGCGTCGTGGTAAAAAACATTATTGCCTCATCGACTGGAAATAATTCATATACCCAAAATAATTCGAGTTGCATCGCGGCGGCAAGGGAGCGACAAATTCGTCGGGAACGAATTTGCCCAGCCAAAGGCTGGCCTCCGGTGAGAGGCAGGAGCCTCTCAGTAATCCCCGGGAGCATAGATCACTCTATGTTTATAAGAACGGTGACCGGGGTGAGTGAGCGTAGCCAACAAAGAGGCAGCTTGAAGTATGACGGGTATAAAGATGTTATTAAAGGGCAACAATGATGTTGCCTTTTAATTATCTGACATCTTTATTTTTGTCAGCTATTCATGGATCTTAAAATAATAAACTAGGTCTTATAATGAAAAATGTTCTTTCAATTCAATCTCATGTCGTCTTTGGTCATGCGGGAAACAGCGCGGCTGTTTTTCCAATGAGTCGTATGGGAGTGAACGTATGGCCATTAAATACGGTTCAATTTTCTAACCACACTCAATATCCTCAATGGCGTGGATGTGTCATGCCACCAGAACACCTGACTGAAATTGCACAGGGAATTAGTGAAATTCATAAATTGTCATCTTGTGATGCTGTTCTGAGTGGCTATATCGGCTCTGCGGAGCAGGGACATTGTATCCTTGATATTGTGAAGCAGGTTAAGCAAGCTAATCCCGAAGCCTGGTATTTCTGTGACCCTGTCATGGGGCATCCAGAAAAAGGATGTATCGTCGCACCGGGTGTGGCTGAATTTCTTTGTGAAAAGGCATTGCCTGTCAGTGATATCATTGCACCTAATTTGCTGGAGCTTGAAACACTGACCATGCGGAAAATTGAAAACGTAGAACAAGCGATATCCGCAGCGCGTGAGTTATGTGAGAAAGGCCCTAAGATTGTGTTAGTTAAGCACCTAAGCCGTGCCGGTTACCAAACAGATTGTTTTGAAATGCTTTTAGTGACTAAAGAACATAGCTGGCATATTAGTCGTCCTTTGATTGATACGGGAGTACGTCAACCCGTTGGTGTCGGTGACCTAACCAGTGGTTTATTTCTGGTCAATCTATTGAAAAATCCCTCTTTGACAAATGCAGCATTGCAAGCGGCATTGGAGCATATTGCCGCCGCAGTTTATGAAGTCATGTTGGAAACTCAAAAGAGTGGGGAGTTTGAATTACAACTCGTTGCTGCACAAGATAAGATAGTAAAACCAACCCATCAATTCAGTGCATCACAAATTGATTGATTGGTTAAGATGATATCCCCCATGGATTTGAAATCCACGGGGGATATATTGAACTTATTTCAATTCCAACTCGTTCATGGCAGCAATGCTGAAGCCACCGTCAACGTGCAAAATTTCACCTGTAACACCACCAGCCAGATCGGAGCACAGGAATGCGGCGGCATTACCGACATCTTCTGTGGTTACAGTACGGCGAATCGGTGTGACGGCTTCGCAATGAGCCAGCATTTTACGGAAGTCCTTGATGCCGGAAGCGGCCAGCGTGCGGATTGGCCCGGCAGAGATCCCGTTAACGCGAATGCCTTCGACACCCATTGCATTTGCCATATAACGAACGTTTGCTTCCAGGGAGGCTTTCGCCAGACCCATGACGTTATAGTTAGGAATTGCACGTTCTGCACCCAAATAGCTCAGGGTCAGCAGGGCTGAATTAGGGTTCAGCATTTCACGGCATGCTTTTGCCATCGCAACAAAACTGTATGCACTGATATCATGTGCAATTTTGAAGCCTTCACGGCTGACGGCATTCACATAATCGCCATCAAGCTGATCGGCGGGAGCATAACCGATAGAGTGAACGAACCCGTCGAACTTAGGCCATACTTTACCTAATTCAACGAACAGTGCATCGATACTTTCGTCTTCAGCCACGTCACACGGCAGAACGATATTCGAATTCAATGAAGCAGCGAATTCTTCAACACGAGGTTTCAATTTGTCATTTTGATAGGTGAAAGCCAGCTCTGCACCTTGTTCGCGCATTGCCTTGGCAATCCCATAAGCGATAGACAGTTTGCTGGCGACACCAGTGATGAGAATGCGCTTGCCGGTCATGAAACCCATAGCAGTATCCTTATTGTTCTTTATGATCAAACCCTCATAGTCATGAGTAACAAAAATAATCTACCTAACATGACCATAGTGTTTATTGTTAATTAACGGGGACAATTCTACCACGCCGGAGAGAAATGTGGTGAGTTTCCCCTTCTGTTCCGATCAGTGAATAAAATATATCCAATTAAAACTTCAGCAATTAAAACTTCAGCAATTAAAACATCAGGTGAGATCCTGACGCCATGCTTCAGCGGACAGGGCTTCACCAAAATGGCTGGCTATCAATTTGCGTGTAATATCATGCAGGGGAGAAGCCAGTACCTCCGCTGTATTACCACGCTCTACAACTTCGCCTTGATGCATTACCAGTACCTGATCACTGATATGTTTCATCATACCGAGATGTTGAGTGACATAGATATAAGAAATACCGTGTTGTTCTTGTAATTCCAGCATCAGGTTGATGATTTGAGAGCGCATCGACATATCAAGGGAAGCCAATGCTTCGTCTGCAACGATGATTTGTGGCTGCAATATCAGAGAGCGGGCCAGGGCCACCCGCTGTTTCTGTCCTGATGCCAGCATATGTGGATAATGGTTGGCGTGGTCTGGCAATAAACCCACTTGGCGCAGGGTTTGGTTGATTCGTTTCTCCCGCTCGGAAGGAGACAGTTCGGTATTCAGGATTAGTGGCATATCCAGAATCTGACCAATGCGTTGACGAGGATTCAATGAAGTGCTGGGATCCTGAAAAATCATGCGAATAAGTTGGCTGCGGTAACTGTAATCACCATAAGCCAGCTTGTGGCTGTTAATCAGGATTTCACCCGAAGTCGGTTCGATAACCCCCGATAACATTCTCGCCAGCGTGGATTTGCCGGAACCATTTGCGCCAATAATGGCCAGTGTTTTTTTAGACTGTAAAGTAAAGCTCACGGGTTTTACTGCATCGAGATGATGGCGGCGAAATAGCCCGGTTCGATAGCGAAATGTTTTAGTCAGGTTTTTTACTTCCAGTAATGTATCAACCACTTACGGTTCCTCCATATTCAAGGGGAAGTGGCAGGCGAATGTGTGGTTTTTAATCACCCGTAACCGGGGGGTTGCAATGCAGGTTTTCTGTGCATAAGGACAACGTGGTCCCAAACGGCATCCTATCGGCAAATGTTCCAGTGACGGGATAGCTCCGGGTAGCGTATTCAGCCGGCTTTTGTGCGGTAGTGGACTGCCAAAATCAGGGATTGAGCGGATCAGGGCTTGCGTATAAGGATGATAAGGTTTCACCAGCAATTCATCAGGCGTGGCACTTTCCACTGTTTGACCGCAATAGAGTACATTGATGCGTTTCACCAGTTTGCTCATCATTTGCAGATCATGACTGATTAACAGAATTGTCATGTTGTTGTTCTGATTTAAACTCGACAGCAAACGGAATATCTGGGCTTGTGTGGTTGGCTCCATGGCATTGGTTGGCTCATCGGCAATCAGCAAGCGGGGTTGATTGGCCAGCGCAATGGCAATCATGACTTTTTGACATTCGCCATCCGTTAACTCATAAGGATAACTGTGCATGATGTCATTGTGGTCTTTAATGCCAACACGATGCAGAAGTTCAATTGCCCGGCGTTTTCGCCAGTTGAGTCTCTGCCACCAACGGCCTTTAAACGTCCATCCTGGAATAGCTTGAATAAGCTGTTTACCGATATTTTCTGATGGATCGAGACATGATTGAGGCTCCTGAAAAATCATTGAGATATTGTGACCAATCACTTTACGCCGTTGCCGTGGTGTCAGACGCAATAAATCAATATCATTGAAGCGAAAACGGTCAGCGGTGACGTTAAGATTATCTTTTGTAACACCACATATCGCTTTGGCAATCAAACTCTTACCCGATCCTGATTCGCCAGCCAAACCGAGGATTTCACCTTCCGTCAGTGAAATACTCATTCGGTCAACGGCCTTGACGGGACCCTCTGCCGTCATGAATTCAATGGTGAGGTTTCGAATATCAAGTAATGGCATTATTCGACTCCTGCGTTTATGGCGCGGTGAAGCCCGTCACCCAGTAGGTTAACCAACAGAACACTGAGCATAATCGCGGCTCCCGGCAACATAACGGTCCAGGGGGCAGCATAGATCAATTCTAATGAATCTCCCAGCATGGCTCCCCATTCAGGTGATGGCAGTTGTGCACCAAGATCAAGAAATCCCAAAGCAGCAATATCAAGGATAGCAATGGAAAGTGCACGGGTTAGCTCAATAACCGTCACCGCAGTGATATTTGGAATAATGGCATAGCGCAAAATATGGTAATTTGATGCCCCATCCAGACGTGCTGCGGTGATGTACTCTTTATCCAACTCGTCATGTACAGCCGTATAAATCGTCCGCACTATTCTTGGCAGTAATGCCAGCCAGACCGCTATCATGGCATGTTGCAGGCTGGCCCCAACGAAAGCAACGACAATAATCGCCAGCAACAGCGAAGGAATTGAGAGTAAGGTATCAAGAATATGGTTCAGGATGGCAGACCTGAATCCGTGAGTCATTCCCGCCAGACTGCCGATGATTAATCCTACAACGGCAGCCGCAGCGGTAACAACCAATGCAGCGCCGAACGTGGAAGATGTGCCGATTAACAGACGGCTGAAAATATCCCGCCCAAGATCGTCGGTGCCGAGGAAAAAGGCGACATTACCGTGGTGCGACCATGAAGGTGGCATCAGTTGATCCATAAATTGCTGATCAAGTTTATAGGGGGCGAGATAGCTTCCCAACAAGCTCAAAGCAATTAAGACCAGTACCCCATAAAAACCCGTCATTGCCAATATATCAGCACAGAAAAATCGCCAGATCACTTTCAATGGCGACGGCATTTTCTTTTCTTGGTAAAAGTTATCTAAGGGCATACCATTCCTTATGCTTCAGAGAATTAGCCATCGCGCCGATAATATCGGTCAGCACATTCACTGAAATAACCAACGTGCCTATCACCATAACCCCCGCTGAAATGACTGAATAATCCTGCTGGCGGATAGCACTGATAAGCCAGCGCCCTAAACCCGGCCAGTTAAAGACCTGTTCTGTCACCATTGCCAATGTAAGCATGGTGGAAAATTGTAACCCCAATTTGGGAATAATGGGGGGCAAGGCATTATGCAGTAGGTGGCGGCGAATGATGGTCAACCGTGATAAACCGCGTGTTGCGGCGGATTTAATATAGTTTGCGGCTGATATTTCCTCAGTACTATTACGCATCAAGCGAATGACTTCAGTGGTGGGAGCAACGGCCAGCGTGATAACAGGCAGGATCATATGCAGAATAACGCTCATGATCATCTCATTGCGATAAGGTTCCTTTGACAGCCAGGCATCAACTAAGGCAGAGCCAGTCACGGGTTCCATCCGATAGAGCAAATCAAATCGCCCTGAAACCGGTAACCATCCCAAGTGGAGTGAAAAGAACAGCGTCAGCAAAAGAGCCAGCCAGAAAACCGGGATGGAAAAACCACACAGGGCAAGTGTGCTGATAATGATATCTGCTTTTTTGTTGCGCCAGACCCCGGCGATAATCCCAAGGGGGATACCGACCAACAACGCCACGGAAAAAGAGAGAATACAAAGCTCCATGGTTGCAGGGAGAACGTCATACAACTGTTCAATAATCAGCTCTCCATTAATGCTGGAAATGCCAAAATTCCATTGGAGCAATCCACTGAAATAATGAACAACGGCATCGGTCAGAGATGCACCACTCAAGGGACCATGAGGAGTGAAATACATCAGGCTGAAACTGATTAATGAAAGAAAAAACAACGTCACAACCAGAAGCAGCAAACGACGTAGAATATAAATAATCATCTGCTTTCCTTTTTATTTTCATCAGGAACGGTGGCTTGCTGTTCGCGGTAAACTCCGCCGAAAGGACTATTGCCAAATGGACTCAGTACCAATCCTTTAATGTTATAACGAAATAGCTGCAAACGCATCGAATAAGCCAATGGAAGAACCGGCAATTGCTGCGCAAGAATTTCTTGTGCCACTTGATAATTTTTAATGCGGGCAGCAAGTTGCTGATTCAACAGGGCCTGATGCAGTGCATTATCGAAATCAGGGTTACACCAGCGGCTTAGGTTAGTTTGGGAAGCGATGGCAGCACAACTCAGTAATGGACGGAAAAAACTATCGGGATCGTTGCTGTCAGTAGACCATCCCGCCAGTGTCATATCGTGGGTTTTGTCCATCAATTGATTTTCTTGGTAACGGCCTTCGACCGGGCGGATCGCCATTTTAATCCCGACTTGAGCCAGATCTGCCTGAATGAGTTCGGCCATTTTCAGCGGGCTTGGATTATAGGATTGTGACGCAGTGGGAACCCATAATGTCAACGCCAATCCGTTTAATCCCAATTCAGCTAACATCTTGCGGGATTTTTCAGGATCGTATTCAGTAATTTCGGCACGGTTATCATATGCCCAGGATGCGCGTGGCAAAATCGACGCCGCAGTTTCAGCCGTACCATA
Organism: Xenorhabdus beddingii; assembly: GCF_002127545.1. GTDB lineage: Bacteria > Pseudomonadota > Gammaproteobacteria > Enterobacterales > Enterobacteriaceae > Xenorhabdus > Xenorhabdus beddingii. The sequence continues at coordinate 44,710 of NZ_MUBK01000007.1, read as the reverse complement.
ATAAATGGACTTCATCAGCCGTTGGTTATTGATGGCATAAGCAATGGCCTGACGAACTTCCAGCTTATCCAACGGTGGCTTGCTGGTATTAAATGCAAGGTAGGCGATGTTCATGCCTGAACGCAATGTCTGGCGCAGGTTTGGATCATCTTGCAACATATTCCACTGATTGGCATCGGGATAGGCCAAGACATCGCATTCACCCGTGAGCAGTTTCGATATTCTGCCTGTACCGCCAGCTCCGGTATCGATAACAACCTGTTCCATGCGTGGTTTACCTTTCCAATAGTTATCATGACGAACAAGGCGGATAAATTGTTCCATCTGATAATCCTCCAGCATGAATGGCCCTGTTCCTACAGGTTTCCAGTCAATTTGTCTCTGTTGATTCGCCTGCCGCAATTTTTGGGCATATTCCTGAGACAGTATAGGCGCATAGTAAGTTGCCAGATGCCAGATGAAAGAAGCATCGGGGGCTTTAAGACGAAATTCGACGGTATACTGATCTATTTTTCGAATATCCTGTACTGAATCGCCAAATTGCAAGCTATCAAAATAGGGGTAACGCCCGCCATTAACATAATGATAATCATGTGTTTTGTCGAAAACGCGGCGGAAGCTGAAAACCACATCATCAGCGTTCATGGTACGGGTGGGGGTAAACCAGTCCGTTGTTTGAAAAGAGACATTATGACGCAAGTGAAAGCGATAGGTTGCTCCATGGTCACTCACTTCCCAGTTCGCAGCCAGCTCCGGAGTCAGACGATAGGTAAGGGGATCGATGCCCAGCAGACGATTGTAGATTTGTGCGGCAAGGGTATCTACCGTCAGTCCACTGATACTCAATTGTGGATTAAAGGTATTCAAGGTGCCATTAACACAATAAATAAAACCACTCTGTCTTGGATGGGTTGAGGCGTAAGACAGGTTTTCCGCAGGGCGGTCAGTCCTGGATTCAGGGATCGTTTGAGTTGATTCTGAAATCGTTTTCATGGATTCTGGAACAGCGTTTTCATCCGCCAGGGCAGGAGCGGAAAGCCATAATATAATCCAGTAAATCAAATAGCGCATATAAAACGTCAGTTATAAAATAGAGTTCGGCTATTGTAACTTAATTAACGCTTTTTGCTCAAAAACAACGGTCAGATCACGTCAATGAGAAAAATTCTCAATAAAACACTTTACAAACAGAATTGAGAAGTATTATCATTTGTTCCGTTCTTTCAGGGAAATACTCTTGTAATAACAAGGGTGTTATCTTCAGAAAGAGCACGACATTGCTCACATTGCTTCCAGTATTTTTTATTAGCCGGCTCGGGTGCCGGCTATTTTTTTAGTATTTCACCTGAACTCAGGTCAACCGGCGATTGCGCTGACTGATTGTGGATTTATTCATTGGTGTGAATATTGATATGGTGTTTTTTGATTAAACCCCGTAGTTGATGGTAAGTCAGCGTGAGCTTGTCAGCCGCTTTTTTCTGATTGAATTGACTCTCTGCCAATGCCTGTATGATCAAAATCCTTTCACTATCATTTTGCCACTGCCTTAAATCAAGCGGTAATCCGGGAAGGGCATTTTCGGTCATCCCGCTATCTTCACTATTATCAGATATAGATAATGCAGCGGATGCAGATAATGAATGGAAAGGTTTTGCAGTAAGTCCTTGTGCCGGTGAAAAGGGATTAATAATGATAGTGCTCAACTCATTTTGATTATCACCATGTCGATAAATGGAACGTTCTATGACGTTTTTTAATTCGCGAACGTTGCCGGGCCAGTGATAAGAAAGTAACTGCTGTTCAGCCTCGTCAGTAAAGCCGGGGAAAAAGGGCAGATTCAATTCGCGGCACATCTGAATCGCAAAATTCTGTGCCAGTAACATGATATCCGGTTGCCGTTGACGTAGTGGTGGAATTTGCACCACATCGAATGCCAGCCTATCGAGCAAATCAGCCCTGAATTTCCCACGGGCAGCCATGACAGGCAAATCTTCATTGGTTGCACAGATCAGGCGTACATCTACCTGTAAGGCGTGATTACCCCCTACGCGCTCCAAATGACCATACTCAATCACACGCAGTAATTTCTCTTGTACCTGCATGGGAGCGGTAGCCAGTTCGTCAAGAAATAACGTTCCCCCGTCAGCCCGTTCAAAGCGCCCTTGATGTTTTGAATGAGCACCGGTGAACGCACCGGCTTCATGGCCAAAGAGTTCTGAATCAAGCAGGTTTTCATTCAGCGCCGCACAGTTCAGCGAAATGAAAGGGCCTTGCCAACGTGGGGAAAGATAGTGCAAACGGCGTGCAATTAGCTCTTTGCCGGTTCCCCGTTCTCCCAGAACTAAAACAGGTTTATTTAACTTTGCCAGCGCAGAGACTTGTTCCAAAATTTCAATAAAACAGTTTGCTTCACCTAATAGGTTATCAATAAACTGGGACATGGTATTTTTCACCACTCATTGGTCAATTTAGCTACATTAAATCATTGCGGTAAAAAGTCAAAGAAAAATTATTTGATTAATTTCAATAAGATAATAAAAGCATAAAAGTTGGCATGTATCTTGTATTTAATTAGATGTCTTACCGTGTATCTTGTATCCGCTTTAACAGTACACCGGCATAACATACATACATTCTAATGAAAGAGGTTTATGACTATGGGTATTTTTTCTCGCTTTGCTGATATCGTTAACGCCAACATTTCTTCTCTGCTGGATAAAGCTGAAGATCCACAAAAAATGATCCGCTTGATGATTCAGGAAATGGAAGATACGTTGGTAGAAATTCGCTCAACCTCAGCCCGCACCTTAGCGGAGAAAAAACAGCTTCTGCGCCGTATCAGCAATGGTGAAAACCAGGCTGATGGCTGGCAGGAAAAAGCTGAGCTGGCGTTGAGCAAGGGAAAAGAAGATTTGGCCCGTGCCGCGTTGATTGAAAAACAGAAAATCAGCAATCTGGTTGAAGTATTGGCAAATGAGCTGTCTATTCTGGATGAAACGTTTGAACGCATTAAAGGCGAAGTCACGGAGCTGGAAAACAAATTGATAGAAGCCCGTGCAAGACAACAGTCACTAAGTTTGCGTCACCAGGCTGCGGCCTCTTCCCGTGAAGTACGTCGTCATCTGGACAGTGGTAAAATAGATGAGGCAATGGCGCGTTTCGAACAGTTTGAGCGCCGGATAGATCACATGGAAGCTGAAGCGGAATCTGTTGGGTTGGGCAAACAGAAATCACTCGAACAACAATTTGTCGAATTGAAGGCGGATGATGAAATCAGTGCACAACTTGCGGCCCTGAAAGCTAAAATGAGTAGCAAAGATCCACAATGATGACATAGGTTATGTATAACTGATGTCATGCACAACTAAGGAAAGAGAATGGGCTATATATTTCTTGGGGTTCCACTGATCATCTTCGTGCTTTTTGTTTTACCGATCTGGTTGTGGCTGCATTATAGCAACCAGAATGCCAACCGGGGTCAGTTAGGGAACAGTGAAATTCAGCGTCTAGAACAATTGACAGAGAATGCTCGACGTATGCAGGAACGGATTAAAACTCTGGAAGACATTCTTGATGCTGAACATCCAAACTGGAGACAGTCATAATGTCGAATACATATCGCCGGAAACTCTATCGTCTGCCGGAGCAGGGGATGGTGAAAGGGGTTTGTGCCGGGCTGGCCGATTATTTTAACGTGCCTGCTCCGCTTATCCGTACCATCACGATTTTGTCGCTGTTCTTTGGGTTATTTGGCATAACGGTATTGGCTTATATTATCTTGACCTTTGTCATGGACCCCGCACCGGCGGGCTATGTGGCAGAGGAAAAAGGGAGAGAGCCATCAGCACAGAAAATGCTGAATGAAGTTGATTACCAACTGCGGGCAGGTGAAGCGCGTTTGCGTCAGATGGAACGTTATATTACTTCTGATACTTACAATGTACGCAGTCGTTTCCGCCAGCTCTAGACCGTGGACAATATTAGGCCCTAAATTAGACTATAAGTTTAGTGCCTTAAATTTAAATACCCGAACATTTTTCCATCTGGAAAAATGTGGGATCTGGTCAGTAACATCGGGAATAATGTCAGGTTATCGTTAACCGTCGTGCCGATGTTACAGACCGGATGAAACTTAAGTCCCGGTACTTTATTAGGAGAAACATGAGACGATTGCAAAATGAACTGACCGCTCTTGTGAATCGTGGAATGGATCGCCACTTGCGACTGGCGGTAACAGGGTTAAGCCGCAGTGGAAAAACCGCCTTTATTACTTCTTTAGTCAATCAACTACTTCATATTCAGAGTGGGGCCAGATTGCCCCTGTTTTCTGCTGTGCGTGACGGACGTTTGCTGGGAGTAAAACGAGTGCCACAGCGAGATTTTGGTGTTCCCCGTTTTGCTTATGATGAAAACATTGCCGCATTACACGACACACCACCTTATTGGCCAATACCCACACGTGGCGTGAGTGAAATCCGCCTGGCCCTGCGTTATCGTTCTGAAGATTCCCTCCTGCGTTATCTTAAGGAAACCACCACCCTGTATCTGGAAATTGTTGACTATCCGGGAGAATGGTTACTGGATTTACCCATGCTGGAACAACATTATCTGGCGTGGTCACGGCATATGAATGGGTTGCTGAAAGGGGAAAGAATAAACTGGGCCAAACCGTGGTTGGAATTATGCAAACAGTGTGATCCATTGGCGCCAGCGGATGAAAATTTGCTGGCCAGGATCGCACAGGCGTATACGGATTACCTGCACCAGTGCAAACAGCAAGGGCTGCATTTTATTCAGCCCGGTCGATTTATATTGCCGGGGGATTTGGCCGGTGCGCCAGCGCTGCAATTTTTCCCGTGGCCGGATATCGACAAAATCGGTGAACCTCAATTAGCCAGAGCGGATAAACAGACCAACATTGGCATGTTGCGGGAACGTTTTGCTTATTATTGTGAACATATCGTCAAGGGCTTCTATAAAGAGCATTTTTTGCGTTTTGATCGGCAAATTGTTCTGGTGGATTGTTTGCAGCCTTTAAACAGTGGCCCACAGGCATTTAACGATATGCGGCTCGCATTGACACAGCTTATGCAGAGTTTCCATTATGGCAAGCGAACTTTGTTCCGGCGTTTATTTTCCCCCTGCATTGATAAATTGATGTTTGCTGCCAGCAAAGCCGATCACATTACCACGGATCAACATGCCAACCTGGTTTCTCTTTTACAGCAATTGGTTCAGGAGGCTTGGCAAAACGCGGCGTTTGAAGGGATTAGCATGGATTGTGTCGGTCTGGCCTCCGTTCAGGCAACAGAAAGTGGCATTGTCATTCATGATGGCGAAAAAATCCCGGCCATTAAAGGCCATCGCTTGTCAGATGATCAATTAATGACGTTCTTTCCGGGAGAGGTGCCGCAGCGTTTGCCGAAGAGTGATTTCTGGCAGCAACAAGGGTTCAATTTTGAAGCCTTCCGACCAAAACAAGTCAGTGCAGACACACCGTTACCCCATATTCGCATGGACAGTGCCATGGAATTTTTACTGGGAGACAAATTAACATGACCGAACCCCTGAAGCCGAGAATGGATTTTGACGATCTGGCGTCAACATCATCAGAACCCTCACTGAAAGCCAAAAAAGAATTCCATGGGCAGGAAGAATTCTATCCCGCCATGCCTGAGATTGAAGCCGAGGAGCAAGAGGGCGAATTTGAAGGTGCCGTCAATGAGGCACTGAAACCGAAACGCAGTGTGTGGCGAAAAATATTTTCCTGCGCCATGTTGTTGTTGGGCATCAGTGTGATTGCGCAATTTATTCAGTGGATATATCAATCGTGGCAGCAGCACGATTGGATTGCACTGGGCGTTGTCGCTGCGGGCAGCCTGATTATTTTGGCGGGAATAGGCACAGTGATAAGAGAATGGCGGCGTCTCTATCACTTACGCCAGCGCACAGAAGAACGGGATACGGCGAAGACGCTATTGCAGAGCCAGGGGGTTGGCAAAGGGCGTCAATTTTGCGAAAAATTGGCACAACAAGCCGGAATTGGGCAGCAACATCCTGCGTTGCAACGTTGGCAGGCAACGGTACATGAAACGCACAATGATCGTGAAATCGTCATGTTGTACAGCAAATTGGTCCAACCGGTTTTAGATACGCAGGCCAGAAAAGAGATCAGTCGATCGGCGGCGGAATCTGCCTTGATGATTGCGGTCAGTCCGCTGGCGATTGTCGATATGGCTTTTATTGCATGGCGAAATATTCGCCTGATTAATCGCATAGCGGCACTGTATGGCATCGAATTAGGTTATTTCAGCCGTATTCGTCTGTTCCGGCTGGTTTTACTGAACATTGCCTTTGCCGGGGCGTCAGAATTGGTGAGGGAAGTTGGCATGGACTGGTTATCACAAGACATTGCGGCTCGTCTTTCGGCGCGTGCTGCTCAAGGGATCGGCGCAGGGCTGTTGACTGCCCGTCTGGGTATCAAGGCGATGGAATTGTGTCGTCCTTTGCCGTGGCTTGAGGATGATAAGCCGAAACTGGGGGATTTTCGCCACCAGTTGCTTAATCAGCTAAAAAGAACGTTACCGACGGCAAAAAGCATAAAGACAGAAAACAGTACAGTCACCAAGCCGTAGCGACTGTCATTCCAGCTTGACAGCTCACCTTATCGTAAACTTTTACTGACAAGGGCTTCATCTATTGCGCGGTAACGGGTAACATTTCGGGCAGCTATGGACATTGTGTAAATAAGGCCAGAATAATGCGATTGGAAGTTACTTGTCAGGATCGAATAGGGTTAACCCGCGAGCTACTTGATTTACTGGTTTTAAGAAATATCGACCTGAAAGGCATTGAGATTTCTCCTGCTCGTCGTATTTACCTTAATTTTACTCAAATTGATTTCAACACATTTCGTTTACTGATGGCGGAAATTCGCCGCATCAATGGCGTGATTGATGTTCGGACGGTGGCTTTCATGCCGTCAGAAAAAGAGCACCGGGCGATGTGGACACTGCTGGAATCGGTTCCTGAGCCTATCTTTTCTATTGATATGAAAGGCAACATCGAACTGGCTAATCCCGCCTCATTGGTATTATTTGGCCTCAGTAAAGAAGATATAAGTCAAAAAAACATCAGTCACTTGATTAACGATGACCCCTTTCAGCGTTGGCTTGAAAGCGGGCAGCAGCAACAATATTCGGCACATGTCTCCATCAAAGGGCAGAACTATGAGATGGATATTATTCCGATGCAGTTAACGGATGAACATCAGGCTGTCAGGTGTGTCGGCGCGGTGGTTATGTTGCGTTCTGGCACACGCCGCCCGGCGGTGCGTATTGAATCATCACGCAACAAATTAACGGTTAATGACGATTGTGCCTTTGAGCAACTTATTGCCGTCAGTCCTAAAATGGTTCATGTCGTTGAGCAGGCACGTAAGATGGCGATGCTTGATGCACCTTTGTTGCTGATCGGAGAAACGGGAACCGGAAAAGATGAGTTTGCCAAAGCCTGTCACCTGCGCAGTGCAAGGGGAACGCAGCCTTTTCTTGGGTTAAATTGTGCTTCGATGCCGGATGATGTGGTAGAGAGTGAGCTGTTCGGTTATGCGGCGGGCGCTTATCCGAATGCGATAGAAGGTAAAAAAGGGTTCTTTGAACAGGCGAATGGCGGTACGGTTTTGTTGGATGAAATCGGTGAAATGTCGCCACAAATGCAGAACAAATTGCTGCGCTTCCTGAACGATGGGACATTCCGTCGGGTGGGGGCAGACAATGAAGTTAAAGTTAATGTTCGGATCATCTGCGCCACGCAGAAAAATTTGGTTGAATTGGTGCAGAAGGGGGCATTTCGCGAAGACCTTTATTACCGGCTGAATGTGTTAACGATGACATTGCCTCCTTTACGGGAACGTCGGGCAGATATTATGCCGCTGACAGATGACTTTGTGACGCGTTTTGCTGAGGAGCAAGGTGTCAATAAACCTAAATTCTCTCCTGATCTGGAACACTTTTTGTCTGGTTACCATTGGCCGGGAAATGTCAGACAACTGCGGAATGCCATTTACCATGCGTTGACTCAGCTCGAAACGAACAAACTATGCCCGCAGGATATTCAGTTACCTGAATTAGAAACAGAAGTGGCCTTTAATGAAGATGTGCTGGTGGGATCGTTGGATGAAATCAGCAAGCGCTTCGAACGTTCTGTACTGACCCGCCTTTATCGCCATTATCCCAGCACCCGCAAGCTGGCAAAACGGCTGGGTGTTTCTCATACCGCAATAGCCAATAAATTGCGTGAATATAATTTGAGTGGTAAGAAACAACCTATTGAACATGAAGAAGATGAGTAATGATTAAATATTCTGTCAGAGATAATCTCTGACAGAATAATCATAGGCTCTATTTTTTATCAAAAAAATCCTCTCTCTTGTTATACGACTCTAAAATTGATTCAATCATATTTTTTCTTTTTATCTCTATCGAATTACTGTAAACCTTTTGGTTTTCGCCGGTAATCTTATGTTGCTCAAAGCGTTTAGCTAATGTCTGATTTTTTTTATTGACAATAAAATCATGACTTTCTTTCCATCGGGACAAAAAATTGTCTAATCTGGATCTTGCTTGAACATGTTTCATAAATGTGGGAGGTAACACTGCATTGGCGGCGTTGGATGAGGTAAATCCACGTTGAATAAACGTATCACTCATTAACGTATTATTTTGATGCAATTTTTCGATATGGATAGAATCCTTAAACATTCTTTTACAAAAGAAAATACTGAAAATCAGGCATTCTCCCATACTTTTTTGCACATCAGATGGAATAACAACAAAAGGAATGTCGATATTATTGAGTTTGAATGCAAGTTTCATGTTCTCAATTAACATGCGTGGTACATTGTGCTCGTTACCCTCATTTATTATTGCCGATTCAATACCTATTAACGAAGGTTTTCCTCCTAACTTTCTATAATCTAACGCAATAAAGTGATAACGGGATTCGACGCCTGATCCAACAATAAATCTAGCGGAGGTTTCATTTTTTTGAACTAATTCAGTGAGTTTTCTAGCTAAGGCGATAGGTGTTTCAGCGTAAAATAAGTTTAATCCCGGTCTTTTGATATTTTCTAACTCTATAATCTTGGGTAGTAAGATTTTATCTGCTATGACAGCAAAATCAGGATTAATTTGTTTATTTTCTTTGATATTATAATTTATTATTGCCAAGTATGATCTTAGTTTTGATATGACGTCAAATTGATTTCTTGTAAAACAATCGGATGATGTTTTATAAAGTTCTTCTTCAGAATACATGGGATTTATCTCGGATCATGGGTGTTCGAATCTACAATAGAAATGCAGGAATTGATAAATGCAGGAATTTTCAATACTCAGATAGCGTACCAGAACCCGATAATGTCAGAGGCAGGCAAGATTCTCTGGCAGGTAATTTTATCAGCGCGGCTAATTCGGAAATAGTCATGGGTCGTTCAGAAGGTTGGATGGATAAAGCACAATCGATGGCATGCAGAAATGAGAGAGAATAACCCACAAGGTGTCGTTTTACCAAAGGTTGATAATGGTCTTCAATATTGCGCACAATACTCACTGGTGGGGGGCTTCCTGCAATTAAAGTATGAAGCGCCGCTCCCAGTGCATAGATATCTGTCCAAGGTCCTTGTTGTCCTTCGTCATTGGCGGTGTATTGCTCAATCGGCGTAAAGCCGGGTCTGATGGTGATCTCAGATTTATCCGCCAGCCGATCAGTCAGTTTTCTGGCTGAACCTAAGTCAAGTAGTATCGGGGTGCCATTCTCTTGGATCAGGATATTATCCAAAGAGATATCACAGTGCAGATAGGCTGCCTGATGGAGCGTATCGATCGCATCCAGCAAAGAATACAAGATGTTGCACAGCCAGCGTTGATTGATTATTTCCGGTTGTTTTGCCTGCAATGCCTTTAACGTCATGCCATTGTAAAAAGAGGTTGCAATATAGGCGGTCCCGTTTTTTTGCCAGAAACGAAGAAAAGGTGGCAGGCAGGGGTGACGGAAACAACTCATAAAATGAGCCTCACGCATAAAATTCGTCAGCCCGATTTGAAAACTATCCCTGAAACTTTTTCTGCGCAGCTTTAACGTGAGATCTTCCCCACGTATGACCAGAGAAACCGGCATATACTCTTTGATGGCAATGCTTTGTTTCAGATGATGATCCCAAGCGCGATATACAATGCCGAATCCGCCCTTGCCAATCACTTTTTCGATTTCAAATTCATTCAGACAGTACCCGATGGGAAGTGTATGGATGGCTAGCGGATTGTCCCTGAGAGGGTTGTTATGGGAATTCAACATAATGAAAGGGTCTCCTGCTCACAAATCTAATTTGTGAATTGGCATTGAAATTCACCTTGTTCGAGAAAGACGTGTAACTGATGATATTGTTGGTCATTGACCGTGGCAGACAGAAGGTGCTGACTGATCTGGGGAAGTAACGTGTTGGTCAGGATGGCATCGACCATGCGACCCCCTGATTCGATTTCTGTACATCGTTCGACGATATGTTTAACCATGGCGTTATCGAATGTTGCGATAATACCATGATTTTCCAGCAGGCGTTTCCTAATGCGATCCAATTGCAGATGAACGATATTGGTCATGACTTCATCACTCAATGGGTAGTATGGAATAACCAGCAAACGTCCAAGCAAAGCGGCAGGAAAGACCTGCAGTAACGGTTTTCGCAATGCCGTGCCGAGTTTTTCCGGGTCTGGAATGGATGCTTGCGGTAAACATAACGCGCTGACTAAATCAGCGCCAACATTCGATGTCAGGATAATAATGGTGTTGCGAAAATCAATGTGGCGACCTTCACCATCTTCCATCCAGCCTTTGTCAAAGACCTGAAAGAAAATTTCATGGACATCGGAATGGGCCTTTTCAATTTCATCCAGCAACACCACACTGTAGGGGCGACGCCGGACGGCTTCGGTCAACACACCACCTTCACCATAACCGACGTAGCCCGGTGGGGCACCTTTCAATGTAGATACGGTGTGGGCTTCCTGAAACTCACTCATATTGATGGTGATCAGATTCTGTTCACCCCCATATAGCGTTTCTGCCAGAGCCAGAGCGGTTTCAGTTTTACCCACCCCGGAGGGACCACACAGCATAAAGACACCCACCGGTTTATTCGGATCATCTAATCTGGCCCGCGAAGTACGCACCCGTTTTGCGATTAATTCTAAGGCATGGTACTGACCGATGACACGTTGGTTAAGGGTATCAGCCAACTGTAATACCGCCTCAATTTCATCTTTTACCATCCGGCTGAGCGGAATACCCGTCCAGTCCGATACAACCGCAGAAACAACATGGCTGTCTACGGTGGCAAAGATCAGGGGCATCTCTTCCTGTACCGTTTTCAATTGCTGCTGTTGTTCTCTCAGTTCAGTGTGGAGCGCATTGGTATCGTCCGGTTTCTGTTCATGCAACTGGGTTTGTAGCTGAATGATTTTATTAATTAAAACAAGTTCTTGTTGCCAGCGATTTTCCAGTTGGATGCGTTTTTCCTTCAGTATCGAGAGTTGATTCAGGAGGGTTTCTGAGCGCTGCGGATCTCCGACGCCGACTTTTGATTCCCGTTCAGCGATTTCCAACTCAATCTGCAAGGCATCAATTTGATGGCGGCAATTTTCCAACTGAGGCGGTTCAGCGTGTTGGCTAATTGCAACCCTGGCACAGGCGGTATCCAGCAAAGCAATAGCTTTATCCGGTAACTGACGGGCAGGAATATAGCGGTGGGAGAGACGTACCGCCGCTTCAACCGCTTCATCCAATAAAAGAACATGGTGATGTTTTTCCAGCGTATTCACCAGACTGCGCAGCATTAACAGCGCCTTGGTTTCATCCGGTTCATGGACTGGAACAACCTGAAAACGGCGGGTAAGGGCGGGGTCTTTTTCGATATATTTTTTGTATTCTGACCATGTGGTGGCACCAAGGGTGCGTAAATGACCCCGTGCCAATGCGGGCTTTAACAAGTTAGCCGCATCGCCGGTTCCTTGTTGTCCACCGGCGCCGATCAGCGTATGAATTTCATCAATAAACAGAATGATGGGGATCGGGCTGGATTGTACTTCTTCAATGACTTTGCGTAAGCGGGATTCGAACTCACCCCTGACCCCCGCACCCGCCTGTAACATACCGATATCCAATAGCCAAAGCTGGACATTCTGTAGGGGAGGGGGAACTTCGTTCGTTGCAATCCGCAATGCCAGCCCTTCAATGACGGCAGTTTTGCCGACCCCGGCTTCACCGGTCAGCAGAGGATTATTTTGCCGCCGACGCATCAGAATATCGATAATTTGGCGGATCTCTTCATCGCGCCCTGATACAGGGTCAATATCACCTTTGCGGGCACGGGCAGTCAGTTCTTGTCCATATTTCTGCAATGCACTGTCAGTCGGGGATTGCATCGGTGTTTGTGCATGATTGGACGAGAGTTCGCGACTCTCCTGAGCTTCATCACTGCTACCGCAGATGGCGTTAAAATTATCCACCAGAGTCTCTGTATTGATCCGATCAAACTGAGGGGAAATGGCTTTCAGGGTATTGCGCAGATTGAACGTTTTCAACATCCCAATCAGCCAGTGCGCACTGCGGATTTTGTCAACGCCAAATTTCAGGGAGCCATAGACCCAGGCACGTTCTACCGCGCTGTCAATTTGCTCAGAGAGATCAGAGATGGTGCTGGCACCGCGTGGTAAGCGATCCAGTGCAGCAATAATATCTTTTGTCAGGGTGGGTTCATCCAGCGCAAAGTAACGGACAATGAACCGCAAATCACTATTTTGCTGCTGCATGAGCTGATGTAACCAATGCACTAATTCGACATAAGGATTACTGCGTAGTTTGCAGAATGTGGTGGCATTTTCCAGCGAAGTGAATAATAGACGATTAAGTTTACCAAAGAGAACAGAACGACTGATTTCCGACATAAAGGTAACCCGCAATAATAGTTGTTGGTTATGGGAGAAGTTAACCAGAGATCAATAGTGGTTATAGATCAATAGCGTTGGATTCGTTCCGGGGGGGGTCAGGGTGATAGATTAAATCATCATGATGAGTCGGTTCAGCGACTTGCCCAATCCAGCTATTCAGGCCCAATTGGACGGTTGCTGACAAACGTATTTCGGTCATGACGGATTTATCCAGGATCAGCTTGATATCCCAGAGATATTCAATACCTAAATATCGGTAGACCCAATCGCACAATTGTTGTGCCTTGGGTTGTCCTGGCAGAAACATGTCATATTCTGATTTTGTTAATGGCCCTAACTCAATGCGGAATTTATGTTGAATATCGTATACGGCGGTGCCTAAAAACGTAGATTTTCCTAAGCGGGGCATATGACGCCCTGCGGTCAATCGCGCTTGATCCTGAGTTTCTATGGTTAACCATTGTGGGATATTCTGGAGAACTTTGATGGGCACTTGGAAATAAAACAGTAAAATCTTCTCCAGCCCTTCCGCACCATGCCCCTGACGGGAAAGATGACCTGCCAGCGAGTAACAGGCGTGGCTTTTGACAGCGTTGTTGCTGGTGGTATGATCGACCGTGTTATTGTCGGGCATTTCAGGGGACGTCTGTTGGGCGGGCAGTCCCATGCCTATCAGGCAGGCCAAATAATGGCAAAAGGGCTGATGATCCGGCCTATCCAGTGATGAAATGGGTTGTGCATTAGCCCAGGCTCGATAGAACAAAAGTATCAGGCGGTGGTGGAATAAATTAGCAAAGGCATTCAACGTGGGGTCGTGATAATTATATTCCCGCGTATAGGCATATTCAGTCAGATGCAGTGGCAAGGGACCATTGGGGCCAAATAACCCGAAACTGTAAATGAGAATTTCATACAATGTTGAATTTTCCCGCTGTTGAACGGCTGAAATCGTCGAAGGCGCGAAAGCCATTGACGCTTTTTGCCCCAAGCGCAAGGGTTCATATCGTGGTAATGGGGCCGTCCCCAGCCGATAATATTCGCCGGATTGAGCGTCAATCCGGCGCAGAGTCTGGAATAAATCAAATTGCCACGGGACTTGCGTGAGTTGCTGCCAAAAAGCATTGGGTAAACGACACACACGATGAATGGCAACAATACCTGCTTTCATAGTCATCTGTATCTCTATCTTTTATATCAACAAGATCAACCCATCTATCGGGATAAATATCGTCTCATATCAGTTTCTTGCTGCCCATGCGGGCAGACCAAAAACCGATTTGCCCGCGTTGTTGGCTATGCAGTGTCATCTCCGTGAATGAGTTTATCGTCACCAGACGTGAGAATAACTTTGCCAACACACTGCCCAGAAGCCATGGGCTGTTACCTGCAAACTCTTGTTCATTCACTTCAAGTTTAATACTGATGCCACGGGCGAAAGCGATTGGCCCTGGTTCAGGCGCCCGACGATAAATTTCTTTTAACGAGCAATGGCGTATTCCATTGATTTGACGTGTTACTGCCGGTTCAGCAAGATTGGCATAGAGGCTTAATAATTGCCGTAGTGCCTGAGTTCCTTCCTTTTTGCCTTTATCCATCAGGTTCAAATAATTGATTTGTAGCTGGCTGATTAAATTCCATGATGTGGCACCTTCTGCCAGGGCTGGGTGTGGGATCGTGGGCCTCTTGAGAAAGATAATTTGACTAATAGGAATAGAGTCCAACATCACAAAACTGTCGATATCCTGTTGCCGTAGCATCGCCGGTAAATCGCGGTTGGTACACATAACATCGGCACTCAAATATTTGAGTGCGTCAGGCCACGGAGAATGATGTTCATCGACAATGGAGATAAATGTTTCTGTACCCACATAGCTGGTGCGGGTTCCGTAATGATAAGCATGTTCTGACAAAACGCGGGGATCACGGCGCAGGGTAAAATAAGCGCCGTAATTGCTTTTGTCATCACTGTTCGTTGACCAGAAAGGGCGGAATATACGTTCTTCGTTGTGTTGCTTATCGGCACCATATAGGCGTTGCACAGAAAAAATTTCGTAATCCAGAGGACGGACATTATCGACAACCAGATGATATTCATTGGTGCTCTCATCGACAGTGACTCGTTCAGTGACTTTGGGGAATAAATTGATGACGGGAGTACAGTTCAATGCCAAATAGGAGACATCGACTAAACTTTCTAAGTCACTGTCAGTTTTGTCCAAAAGTAAGATGAGTTCAAATTCATTCTCTTTTTTTGTTTGTTCCAGCAAAGATTGCATCCCCTGAATACTGAAGAAACGGAAACAGGCTGGAAAGGCAAAATACTCTTGAACTTGGCGGTATCCGCTGAAATTACGGGGATCGTTAGGCAAAAGTGCCTGATTATCTTCAAAACCTTCATGATGTGGTGAAATATCAGGTAAAACCTGATATTGCGGCGTTTCAGCCCCTGTCTGGCAGACCATGCCAACAGAGTGCTCCATAATCAGTTCCAGCAATTTTTGGGACTGAATATCGGGTGCTGAGAGAAAAAAAGTCAGTTTATTCAGATTCAGCTCTTCGAGAAAAAACTTTCCTTCACAGGCAAGGCGGAGCCGCAGTGCGCTGACCGCCCCATATTGATGAAGATTCAATCCCATAAGCGGAATATTGGCGGGGATTTTGCCAAGTTCAACGTTTTTTAATGTCAATGGCTGTAAAACGACATCCTGAGTGGTAGCGTACTGAAACGTAATTCCCTCTTTTTTCAGTGCCTGACAGAGCATGATGGTGCCGCGCGGGACCAAAAACCCATGGCTGATGTCTCCCTTACTCAGGTCAGGCTGGAGTTGGGTGATCGCCATTGAGGGAGTGGGAGCCAAATAGTTTGGGTACAGCATTTCCAATAAATGCTGGGTAAAATGTTGAAACTCGGCATCCATTTTTAACTGGATGCGGGAAGTCAGGAAAGCAAAACCTTCCAACAGGCGTTCAACATAGGGATCGGCGATCTCAATACCGTGCATTCCCAGCCGGCTGGCAACTTTGGGATAGCGTTCAGCAAATTCTTTGCCCATTTCACGCAAATACATCAGCTCTCGATTGTAATATTCCAGTAATTTGCTATCCATTATTTTTCCTGTATTTTTTATCCTGCTTCTTGCATGGTGAAATAGCCATTTTCCAGATCGATATCACTGCGGAACAGGAATTCCAGTGGCCAAGGAATACACCACAAAAACCCTTTTATTTCGATGGATAATACATTGTATAGGTACAGTGAGGTCATATCGGAAATACAATTCACCTGAAGTTCGTCGGGAATGATGCGGGGTTCAAAAACATGAATGGCATGAATAATCTTATTTTGAATATCATCCCATTCAATATCAGACATGTTTTTACCCGCCAACGGCGTTATGCCGAAGTTATAGGTGGAGCGTTGTATTTCTGGGAAAAAGGCAAGATCCTGATGATCTCCTTTATTGATGCTGTTGAGCAGCCACTGCAAATCACGTAGCACATTTTGTCGCAGGGCTTTGTGTGACAGTAAGTAATTGCTGACCGTTTCTTTTTTCTTGTCGGGTTCATTATCTGTGAGTCTGTCGAGTAAAGAAGGCAGCATTTTATCTCTGGCGGTTATGCGCGCAGGAGGTTTTCGTGCATGGTAACCGCCATATAATAAAGTGATATTGTCATTCATTAGTCACCTATTAGGTTAGGCATTGTGGGTATAGGAAATATTGATTAAGGTGACGAAAAAATTGCAGGAAAGAAGTACTAACACGAGCTATTTTTTAACACTAATTTTTTTATTTTCTTGATCTATCTTGAGAATTTTTATATCGCTCGACTTCTGCCTCATAGGCTTGCAGGAAATTTTCACCAAACAGGACATGATGTTGTTTAAATTCATGCGCTATTTTCTGATGATACTTAGAGAGATAGTCCCATAAAGAGGCTTTATAAGTTGACGATAATGATAAGCGGGAAAATCCACCTTCTTCACGTGCTCTTCTCTCAATCACGTCAGGCTCGAATGATTGCAAAATATCTGCTGTAATGGAGTGTAACCCCGCAATCATGCCTAATTGATGAGCCTGTAGTTCGATTAAGATATCCCGTGTTGCCTGTTCCGGTGCCATAAAACCCGGCATATGCGTCCCAAACATTTGAACCAGCACCGCCTGACCCGAAGGCAGTAGTTTAAACGGGTTGTTGGCATCTGTCAGAATCTGGGTCATTTCAGCATTCGCCTGATGTTTTAGCTGGGTTCGTGCCGCGTTCAGAGCCATAATTCCCTGGGAGAGCTGGCTGAGTAATTTGCCCAGTTGATACATGATATGTTCATCGAATTGCAGCGGTTGAAAATGATTGAGTCCCATGCCATCCAATAAAGCCGCCAATAATTTACCTTCTAATTTGACTTCATCTGTTTTGGCAGGATTGATTTTATATGTAACAGGATCAATATTAAGGCGCTCACTGGCATCAATGCCATTATCACGACGGGAAGTCGAATTATGGGTATGATCGGCACTATTAATCTTATCGGCATTATTGATAGGGTATTGGTGATTAACTGGATTCTGATTCTGGGGATCGGCATCTGGCGGTTTTTGGGTTAACTTTTCTGTTGTATCCTCTGTTGCGAAAAGGGGTGGCAAGGGGGGGGAAGATGCTTGCGTAAAATAGGCTGATTTATCCTGATAAGGGTTTTCCTGTGATGCAGAAATCGTTGTGTTATCCAAAGGTGCCAGTGGTTCAGCATTATCCAGCATTAGGCTAAGAGGATCATCATTTTTAATCTCTTTCCGTGTATGTTTATCGGTAAACAATTTATCGGTAAACAATTTATTGGTAAACAGTGCCAAGGGATCAACGTCTGATTTGTCATCTCGCTGATCATATTGTTTTCTTTGTGTTGATAATGGTTTTGATGATGGTTTTGATAATGATTGTAATAACGTGCTGGGCGTGGTGTCATTCAGAATGTTTTCTTGTTGTAAATCAGTATCTGGATTAAACATCGTAACGGGATCAGTGGCGCGAAATTGCAGATCATCAAGGCTGATTGTTGTTTCCATTTGTGCGAGTGGGTCGATGGGATTACGCTCCTGATGTTGCTGGGGCTTGATTAGCGGGTTATTGTCATGCAGTTCCTGAGGCTTTTGCCGGGCCTCTTGCGTGGGTGTTGCCTCGGTTGCAGTGAAAATATTTTCTAATCCATCCCAAATTTCATTAGGGATATTTTCCGACTTATCGCCGAAGGGGCGAGTCGTATTGAGAACACGGGTTGTAGCCACAGGCGGGGCACTTTGGCTGACATTAACAACTTGAATTTGGTATTCCCCCATGTTCAGCATGTCACCATCACGAACTTCAATCTGACGGTCGGGCGCCATGGGTATTGTGTTCAGTAAAATCTCAGAGGCAGCCCCTCGATTAGTTATACGACATTCGCCATCGGAAGAAATGGATACAATGGCCTGTAAGCGGGCAATAGCCTGTTCTTCATCGGGTAAAACCCAGTTATTGTCCGGGCTACGGCCAATAGTGCCGCCCGGCGGTATGAACTCATAACTGAGCTGTGGCGGTTGGTTTGTACCGGTGTTTTTAACAATGGTGAATCGCATAACCATGGATACCTATTGTTGATATGCCTATTGTTGATATAAATGTCGATGATTGAGAAAAATAACCTCCCTTTGGAATAGGGAGGTTATTATTGAAGTTGCTGACATTAATATTTTCTTATGTTTATACTTGTTGTCTTTCAAGTTGTAGCTTTGTTGGCTGTATCTTGAAATCCATTGAGTATATTAAGTGATGACCTTGGTTGAAACATTATAGCCACAAGAGATTGCAGCTTCTGCAGTGCCGTCAAATTTTTGGCCGATATAATTTTCTGTATATTCTTCAAAAGATAACTTAATAAAAATATCATTAACACTCTTACCAGGACCAAGAGATGTGTAATTTGTATGACATGCGGTAATAAGAACCTTTTTCATGTCAAATGTATAAAATGGTACTTCTTCGTCTCCACTTGATGATCTTAAACATACTAATTTAGCGGTTTCAGCATGTTTGCCTTTGAATAAGAAACCACGTAAAGCAGTGCTGGATTTATCATATAATATCTTTAGTGCTATTTCATTAACGAAAGGTGTTCCTGCACATAATCCTTGTTTCTGAGATATACTGGATTCATTGGATATAGTATGTTCTATGCTTACAACAGCTATCCAATCTTTATATTTTGTGTGCCTGGATTCACCTTTAATATCTTTTATTTCTAAATATCCACAGGTTGGTTCGCTCATAATTAATTTCTCTTTAAATTAATCAACTAACTACGTTGGTATAACGATTGTAACCATGCTTAATTGCTGCATCAGCCGTACCATCTGGTTTTTGCCCTGTGTATGTTTCATCGTATTGTTCGAAGTCCATACCAAGCTGGCAATAACGGAAACCAGCAGAAATACTCACATTAAGGTAAACAAATAATACATTTGTCAGGACAATTTTCTGCCATGGTGTATCTTTTCCTTCCCCCCTTTTCATGACTTCTATTGTCACTGTTGGAATATGCTTTCCTTGTAATAGAAATTTACGCATTGTTACATAAGCCTTCTCAAGCTCGAATGCTATTTGGATTAAATCTATTGTTGGTGTAGCCGCACTTAGGCCACTAATATCATCTGTACTGGCTGGATTTAAAGTTTGAACACAAAAGTTGTCAAAACCGGTCCAACCTGTGTGTCCTGAATCTCCGGATTCGCCTTTAATTCCCTCAAACTGAATATATCCATAATGAGGATTAACTTCAGACATAATTTACTCCAATTAAATTGATGATGTATAAATAATATATATTTTGTAATTGTGTATGGGTCGATATTACGAAAATATTTTATTAAAAGATGTTGATATATAGATTGTTTGATTTTAACCCCCTTTTAATGAGGGAAGTTTTGATACTAAACGTAGAGAAACCGTCAGTCCCTCTAATTGATAATGAGGGCGCAGGAAGAATTTAGCATTATAATATCCAGGGTTCCCGTCAACGTCTTCTACTTGAACTTCTGCATTGGCTAGCGGTTTTTTCGCTTTGACTGTTTGTGACGAGTTAACAGGGTCGCCATCAACGTAGTTTATAATCCAACCATTGAGCCAACGTTCTATATCACTGCGTTCTTGAAAAGTGCCTATTTTATCGCGCACGATACATTTCAGATAATGGGCAAAACGGCAGCAGGCAAATAAATAGGGTAGGCGCGCTGAAAGGTTGGCGTTGGCAGTGGCATCAGGATCGTAATACTCGGCAGGTTTTTGCAGTGATTGCGCACCAATAAATGCCGCCATATCGGTATTCTTACGATGCAATAATGGAATAAAACCATTTTTGGCTAATTCAGCCTCACGTCGATCACTAATGGCAATTTCGGTGGGGCATTTTATATCAACCCCGCCATCATCGGATGGGAAAGTATAGCAAGGCAAATTTTCTACACTGCCGCCGGATTCTACGCCCCGGATAGAAGTACACCAGCCATACAGTTTAAATGAACGATTAATATTAACGGCCATGGCATAAGCAGAATTGGCCCAAGTGTAGTTACTGTGTGTAGGGCCTTCAGTATCTTCTTCAAAATTAAAATCATCCACCGGGTTGGTTTTATTGCCATAAGGAAGACGAGAAAGAAAACGTGGCAGAACCAATCCCAGATAACGAACATCTTCTGATTCGCGTAAACTGCGCCAGGCAGCATATTCAGTATTCTGGAAAATTTTGGTCAGATCACGCGGGTTAGATAGCTCCTGCCAAGACTCCATCTGCATAACGCCCGGAGCGGCACCTGCAAGAAATGGGCAATGTGCTGCTGCGCTAATTTGGGCCATCTCACGCAAAAGTTCAACATCGGGAGCGTTATGGCCGAAATAGTAATCACCAATCAGACAGCCAAAAGGTTCACCACCAAACTGTCCATATTCCGCTTCATAAATCTTTTTGAAGATGGGGCTTTGATCCCAACTGACCCCTTTGAAACGTTTCAGGGTATTGCTCAACTCTTTTTTGGAAATGCACATCACCCGGATCTTTAGCATTTCATCTGTTTCAGTGCTGTTGATGAGATGATGCAGACCGCGCCAGGCACCTTCCAGTGTCTGGAATTCGTTATGATGCAGAATATGATTGATTTGCCCGGTTAATTTTTTATCGATTTCAGCAATGAGCGCCTGAATAGTACGATAGGTATCACCGGAAACGGGAACGGTATTCTCCAACGCTTGCTGCGCCAGCGTTGCGACTGCATTTTCAACAGCGTTGAGTGCCTGATCACTTTGAGGACGGAATTCTTTGTTCAGTAATACACTTAACTCATCAGGCGTATACTCTTTCCGTGCCTGTTCTTGCTCTTGCTGAAGTTCAGTTTCTTGTTCGCTCATGTATTACTCCTTATTTTCAGTCCCTTCAGCAGGTTGACTCTCTGCTTCAGGGGCACTCTCTGAGGGGTTTGGCGTTTCGGCCAGAGATTTCAGCAAGGCAGGGTTTTGCAGAATATCGGTAATCAGTTGTTCTGCACCACTTTTGCCATCCATATAGGATAATAAGTTTGCCAGTTGAGTTCGTGCTTCCAGTAGCTTGGCCAGTGGTTCCACTTTTTTAGCAATGGCACCAGGTTGAAAATCCTCCATTTTTTCAAAGGTTAGTTCGATACTGAGTTGTCCATCACCCGTTAAGGTATTGTCCACCTGAAAAGCGACACGGGGTTTTAGTGATTTCATGCGCTCATCAAAATTATCAACATCAATTTCCAAGAAGCTGCGATCACTGACTTCAGGCAACGCTTCTATCGGTTTTCCGATTAAATCGGCCATGACCCCCATAACAAACGGTAATTGAATTGTCTGTTCTGAACCGTAGAGTTCGACATCATATTCAATCTGTACCCTCGGGGGACGATTTCGACCGATAAACTTTTGTCCACTGGATTTCATGGCAATTTCTCCATTGACTTACTGGTACTAGCTAATTAATTTGGCAGGCTGATAAGAAATCATTCGGTGATCCGAATGTTGCATTAAGACCAGAAACGATGAATGCTAATTTGAGTTAAAATTATCCGGGCGACCAAAAATAATTTCGAGTTGGTTTAACCCATCCGGGGCAAGATCATAAACAATGTCAATAAAATCACGATCAATTAACCGCAGAATGCGGGCAATCATCATCGGGGCAGGGTGGCTTGGCTCATATTTGAGAAAATAGTTTTTGGATTTCTCCAATAACATGCGTACTTCATCGCGGTTGCTGGCTTCAATCTCACTCCAGGGAATAGCGGCTTGATCCACCGCCGTCGCTGATAATAAAGGTTCAGTCTGTTTCACAAATGAGACTGATTGCATGGCCTCCTGAGGCATTTTCCCCTCAGGGCTGTTCATGGCTGGCTGAGGTATAAAGCAGAACTCAATCACCTTATTCAAATTTTTTAAAAGTCTGGTCAATTCAGGCGTATGATTTGGTGATAATTTCTGGCGGATAATGTTCAGTATTGCACAGAGGTGATCGCGAATACGGGTGACGGCCAAAATTTCAGGGCTGTTGACGTGTTGTTTCAGCTCATCCTGCAATCGGGTGCGCCCCCCGGTATAACCACTGAGTTCACTTATTGAGCCATCCAGTAATGAATAGACTTCCTGCAACGATAATTCTTTTGAAATACTTTTTAACAGAATGGAACGTTGTACTTGCAGGGTGAGAGGTGAATCATCTTCAATGGCTGCCAGTATATTCAGGCGGAACAAGGGGTCATATTCATCTTCAAACTCCAGTATTGGCCAAACCTCTTCCCAATAACGTTCCAGTATCTGTCTGAGCAAATTCATGCCATCCGCATAACCACAGAGTCCTCGTAGTTCCAGCCATGCCTGGGCCAGCGCAATGACGACCCGCAGATCTTTGGTACGAGTCAATAGGTTAATGGCTTGTTGTTCTACCTGTATCCAGTTGGGGGATTCTGCTGGAATAGTGATATCGCCGAACTGTTGTTCTGTTTTTCCGAACAAGGATTGCTCTAATTCCATAAATTCGACATCGTATTCCAAATCTTCCCCGCAAGGTAATTCGGTGCTGACAGGTTCAAGTAAGGCATCAATATTCATGGTAACGATATCCATAGTAACAATATCCATAGTAATAATATCTACGGCAATAATATCTGTATTAACCGATGCTGATGTTGATGATTAAATACACGCGTGTTTTTTTATGACGTCATCAGGCTGGGGCAGGTGAAACTGGGTAACTGAAACGGGCTGAAAATACTGTTTGGAATAAATTTCAATGAAACATGATGACCACTGATATTGAATGTTGCCTGTAGGCTCATATCATCGTTAGGGGCTGTTTTTAGTTGAGAATCGCTTGCATCATCAAGCAGGCGGTTTAAAGCCCACGGACCCGAAGTTGTTAAACTGGCGGTGGTTCCATCAACTAAATTCAATTGGATGCGAACCTGATTGGTTTTACCGGGGCCGGGCCAATTGAGCAACAGTGAAACGGGTGGGCCATGACTGTATTGTAATTGCTGACCATCCACATCCAGTATCATGTTCAGGATACTGTCATCCATATCAATCGTGCGAACGATGACGCGGAATGAAGGGGTGAGTGTTCCGCTGCTAAAAAAGGTATTACGGATAATTTGGGCTTGTTTGAACGGTTTGAGCAGATCTCTATTGCCGTTTTCCGGCACTGTTTTTCCAATGACTGTTTTTCCAGCGCCATTTTTTCTAACTAATTCAGGTATAAAACGCCAGTCAGATTGGGTGATATCCACTTTCCCCGCCAGATTTTTCTGGAAAAAACTGTCCATTATGCCTGATCCGGGGGCAAACATCCGGGCCATGTCATCCGGTTTGATGTCACTACGTGCCTGATGTGTCAGAGGGTAGCGATTGGCAATGGCCTGATTGCAAAAACTGCTGACTTCTGCGCTGAGATGCTTATTGACACTCTTTATGTCATTGAGCTGGGTATCATTGCTGGCACCCATCGCCAGTGAAGAAATCATGCCGTTGAACGGTGTGGGCAAATATTCAGTCGTTGCTTGTAGCTGCGTGATGATTTTGTCTGATGGAGCAGGCATACCTATATTGGCTGCATCTTGTACTGAATTTAAATATTCATGTAATTCATTGATTTGTTTAAGTACCTCATCAAAAGGAATTTTCTTGTTCTGACCATCAGGGCTTTTTGCCAAGGCAATGATTTGTGCAAAGTGCTCTCTGAGTATTTCTTCTGGCGTGGGTTGCCCATTTTCCGGCCGTCGTTGATTGGTCACTGATTGGGTTAATGAACTGGGTTTACTGTTTACGAGACGGCTTATTTTATTGACTTTGCCATCGCTTAGTCCTTCATCCAGATTGACATTCTTGCTGACATTAATCAGTAGGTAACGCAGGGGAGAAAGATTTGAAGCCAATAACCGGGTTACATTGGCGCGTTGTTCCAGAGTGACGAAATCATTCAGGCGGATGTCAGACAGAAATTGATCCCACTGATAAATATAATCATTGATATAAAGTTGGCGGACGAAAACGGCGATCTCTTCCGGCGGTTGTTTTCTTTCATAATGGCCAAGTATCCAGTTATCCTGACTGTACAATGTCTTGATAAGCGCGTTGAGTTTTTTGCCGACACCTGCTTTATAACCCGCCGGCGTAAACATTCCGGGTACACCGAGAGTGATGGGTTTACCACTGATACGGGAAAAAACGAGTTCAGTCTGGGAGCCTGCAAGCGTTCTTAAACTGACCGGGGATAAGTTCCCGTCATTCAACAAGCTATCTTTCAAATGGGTATAGATGCGTTGTGCGGGTGGAATATTGCTGAGGAGTGCCTGTTTTTGTTCCACCAGTGAGTTATCACGAATATAGGGCGAAGTAACAATTTGATTATCCAGTAATTGCCTGAGATGACTGTCTATTTGAGCCAACTGTTCTTGGGGAATATTAGGTTGTAAGTAGGTTTGCAAATATTGCATGACCCAATGACGTAAAAACCGGCTGTCATAATACTTAGGCTGATACAACATTTGATAGGCTTTCAACGTACTGTATGTGTTATCCGTATTATTGCCCTGATCCCGGCGCATCTGGGTCGTGATTAACTGCGCTACCTGTGGCAGCAGCAACGCATTGAGGGTTTTGGTGTACAGAGTCCGGCTTGCATCACTGATCTGTTCTCCACAATACAATCCCATGCGATAGGAGAGAGGCGGATCATCAAGTGAAAATTGCTTACTTTTTGCTAAGTTAGCCAGATTGTTCAGAATCGGCAGTAAGGCATAAATATCGGTATTGTCGGTGTTTTTTCTTAACTCTGCCCCTTGGCGCAGGATAGGGGAGATTTTAGCCTGTACTTCCATAAGGTAATTTTTGTTGTTGTTATAGCTGGTAAAAAATAGGGTGATAATCAGCCCCAACGCCGCCGCCAGAATAGTATAAGCTAATCCATTCAGTAGATGATTGCGGTATACCCACCAACGGTTGTAACTGGCTAATCCGGCTTCTTGAAACAGGTTTCCCAGTAAATCCTTTAGAAAATAAACTTGATGAATTGGAGGCTGAGACACAATATTTCCATTATTCTCCCACGCCTTATTACTGTTCCATGATAGAGAACGACTCTCATTGTCGGTTGGTAATTGGAGATTTTGATTAAATCCTTCCATGACCTTATCAAATGGCACGCCTTTTTGTGTTCCGCTGGTGAAATAAAGCCCACGGGGTGAATAAGGAATTTCGAATCCGGATTTAGCGAATACTATCTCAAGATATTGCGCCATCAATGGGCGCAGTGTCCCGAACTCTTGTGGAAACAGATAACTTTCGGCGCAGTATCGAGGAATATTCTGATGCAGTAAGATATCGGGTAATTCTGCATCTAATCTTTTTTGTAACAGACTATATTGCTGTTCAAAAACCTCGCTTATATTCCAGTCAGTCTTGTCCCACGGAAAGTTAAATCCCCAGATTTGATTGCGTTGAACTTTATCAAGATGCGAAAAATAAGCACTAAATCCTTTCAATAAATCCGTTTTAGTGATGACGACATAAATTGGAAAGCGGATTTTGAGTTGCTCATGCAATTCTGACAGACGGCGGCGTAACAGATAAGCCTGCCGTTCACAGGCTTCCTTTGGTGAATTAAGTAAATCTTCCACACTGATGGTAATAATGACGCCATTGAGGGGTTGACGTTTACGATACTTTCTCAATAGTTTAATAAAACCGTACCATTCACTGGCGTCTTGCGGATGCTGTGCATCTTGTAGGGTATATCGCCCGGCCGTATCCAGAAAAACCGCGTCATTGGTGAACCACCAATTACAGTTATTCGCTTCTTTTATGCCTTGCAGGGACAATGTTTCGAAATGGTCTGCCAATGGAAAGTGCAGGCCGGAATTTGCCAGCGCGGTAGTTTTCCCTGAGTTGGGTGGTCCGATAACGACATACCAGGGTAATTGATATAAGTATTGGCGGTTGAAAAGGAACTTCCAGTTCGGCTTGTATTTGGTATTCAGACCATAAAAATAGGCATTTTTCAGGAGCCGTGCAGCATCAGAAAAGCGTTCTGACAGTGAGGCATATTGTACATATTGACATTGTTCGCTTTCATTATTGCCCTCTTTCTTATCTTTGCTGTCCTTGTTCGATGGGCTGGCGAGTTTTTTATTCAACCGTGCCCGATAAAGGCGAGGTATTAACAGGGTCAAGATCCAGATAAAGAAGAATAAGGCAATGGTAACTATGCGTACCAAATTCGACTCAAAAGGAACGGCGTTGCCAATGGAAATAATCGGGCCAATCGTCCAGATAATGAAAGAAATGGCGGTTATTCCAAGGAAACTCCACAATAACGGGTTAATAATGATAGAAAGAATGGCGTTCAACATGTTTAAATTTTCTCACTCCGTCTGGTTTACAGGAGAAACTAACAGTATGATTTCTACTCGTCTGTTTTTAGCCCGATGATTTGGCGTATCATTTGGAACCAAAGGGTTACTGGCTCCTCTTCCTTCTGTTCTGACCCGTTCTGGTTGATCCAGATATTTCTGAAGTTCTCTTTTTACTGATTTTGCCCTGGCCAGAGACAGTGCATAGTTGGATGCAAAGCTCGCGCTGTGAATGGGGATGTTATCGGTATAGCCAATGACCAGGATCTCGCCCTTGAAATTGTTGACTGTTTGGGCAATATGTTTGATGACAGCCAGATAGTTGCTTTTAATCTGGATGGAACCGGTCCTGAACAATCCATCACCTTTCAACGTCACGATGCTTCTGTCCGCCGCATCGTTCACACTGAGCAATCCTGCTGTCCTTTCATTCCGCAGCATCTCTTGCAGATTGAACGTCGGTGGTACGGAAGGGGATACCCGATCATCGACAGATACATTAGGAATATTGGTTTGATAAATGGTGGCTAAAACCGGGCTGGTCAGATCCCCCAATTGCCAGTTCAATCCGATATACAGAATACACACGAAGAAACTGACTATCGCTGCACAGGCCCAGATGGGGAAAGGGGACTGCCAGGATTTGTTCTGAACCGTAATACTCTTTAACGTCGGTGATAATTCTGGGGGATGGTTGCCACGGATTGAATGAATCAACTGAAACAGGCGCTGTTTCACTGTCTCAAGCTGGGAGCGTCCGTTATCCATAATACGGTAGCGCCCCTCAAATCCAAGTTGTAGACAAAAGTTAATCAGTTCCAGCAACCACAAATTTTCTTTGGGTTGTTGTGATAACGTCGCTAATAGCTGGAAAAATTTTTCACCTCCCCATGTTTCATTGTGAAAAGTGACCAGTAACCCACTGCCGGACCAGACACTGCGAATTCCCCAGGGGGTGAGTGCTGCGGCTTCATCCAACGCGGTGCACAGGCAGTAACGTGCTCCAATGATCACTTCATAAGCCAGTTGGGCATGTTGGCATTTCACTTCAAAGCTGCGAATTTCATCAATCAGTTTTTGCCGTAAATCGGCCGGGTCTGGATGGTCAGTAGAATGACGGATCTGTGGGATGCTATTCAACAAGCGGTTTGCAGCATGAACCAAGGGATTGTCACGGGGATCACCAGAAAGCACAGTGTCACTGTGAGGATGTTTTTTCTGCGTCATATGAAACGTTCCCTCTAGCTATCTATTTGGACTGACTATTTGGACTGTTTTCTATTTGGACTGATTGCGAATAGCCCAGAATTCCATGTTCAGGCCGGGAAAATCACCCGCCAGATGTAACGCAAAGCCACCCGATTTTTCCATTTGGTTCCAGAGTTCACCCTCTTTTTCTAATTCGAAGTATAGGTAACCTGAATGCCAGGGGAGCTGTCGGGGAACAGAGGGCATTGCGCATACTGAAATGCCCGGTAACTGCAACTGAACCAATTCACGGATACGGCCAACAGGCGCGATTTTCATCTGTGTGGGAAAACGGCTCATCAGTGTTTCTTTGGGCACATCAGCATAGACAGCCAACACAAAGCTGAACGTATTTAGCATATTGGCGTTGGGTAGAGTGGCAACATTCAACCCATGAGAATATTCGGTCAGCGGTAACTGAATGGCATGTTCTTCCAGAATGATGGATAACCCCTGCCGCAATTGGAAGATGAGGTGATTGAAACACATCGCCAGATTGTCATGATCATAAAGAGGGAACGTCTCTTCGGGTATGCGTGTCCGGGTGAAACTGGTCAATTCGGCTGCAAATTGCAGCCATTCGCTGAACAAACGTTCCGGATGCAGTGATGGCAAGTTTCGGATGTGGCTCACCTGGCCGCTATAACGATTGACCAAGGACAATAGAAGAAAATCCATGACTTCTGAATCGTTGTTTCGCCCCAGTTGTAACAAATGCTGGCTTATTTGCTGGCGGCGTTGTTCCAGCAATCCCTGTAAGTCAGTCATGAAACTGACCATTTGCGGATGTGCATGACAATTGAGCAGGGGAGGAATAAATTGCGGATTGAGATGCAATTTATTATCACGGGTTCTGTTCACAATATGCACAACACTCAGTGACGTCCATTCTGGTGTTAATTCTGACTCCAGCATCAGCCGCAGGCGCATTTTCCCAAATTGCACCGTGGCTCTTCCGACTGACATGGCATTAAAATCATTGACTTCAGATTCAACGCTGACAAAACGCGCCATAGAATCGTTTCTCTCACTGAAAATGATCTCTTCTTTCCCGCCCCGGAAAATGGGTAGTGCCAAGACCACCTTTTCTCCTGTTTGGTTTTCCGCAACCTGCAATGGGGTGGGTGCCTGGGCTTCAGTAAAACGAAAAGGGGTTCCATCAGGAAAAATGCCGCTGGCGGATGAAACCATCACCTTGCCTTGCTCAAGGAATGACGGATCTAATTTCAGCGTCAGAAAGCCCCAATAATAGGCAATCTGGGCCATTCCCCAATCACGAACATAGGCCTCCAGATAATTTTCAGCCTGCTGAAAATGATGGGGACGCAAAAACATGCCTTCTGTCCAGATAACTTTTTCTGATCTATTCATGCAGTTCCTTCCCTTGCGGCATACGTTAGTTGTATTGATTGTTATTATTTGTATTGATGATCAAGAGCCAAACCGTTGGCGGTGACCTGAATGTCGATGTTTAATTCGTCTGGCGATGATGCCCAAAATTGGTAAAAAGCGGGTTCTTCAGGTTCGGGAACCGGGAATGAGATCCGCCATCTTTTCCCATTCAACTGCTTATATTCAGCTAAAATTCCGATATAGCTGGCTTCGGGAACATTCTTTTCACGCAGAAAATGTGATTTTTGGGCAGGAAGTAAAAAAAACTGATCAACATTCACCCACTTATCGCCCAATACCGCCTTTGTATCCCCCTGTAGGGCGAAAAAATCAGCCGACATAAATTCTTCTTTGGATTTCAATAGCATAACTCGTATTTTCAGTGGCGCTGAGTCATTCACGTTAGGCTGGGCGTCGAAATGCAATTGATAGGGCGGTAATATTTTCTGCTCTGGTGATGAAGAACACCCGGCGAATGCCATCAAAATGAGCGGGAGTAATATCGTCCTTATCCGCTTGATGTTTAATCTTAATTTATTTATTGAAGCTATTTTGACTTTGTTATCGAAAGACGGTTTCTCATGGAAAATGTTTCCTGCATTAACGCCGGTATTAGCCATAGTCTTCCTCATCTTTCGTTTTGCCCTATAACAAGATGAATCAGGCGCCTGAGATCATGACTTTTGTCTGGCTGGGGCAGATGCGTGACCCTATGGCATTGGTTGAGTTCTGCATGGTGGGACTTGACAGACGGGTTGCCGGTGAACCTTTAATCAGAATACTATTGGCTCCCAGCGTATGCCGGGAGGGTCCCATCACCATACCCGAAGCAACCCCCAGATTGACCCCCGGATTATCGCCATTTGTCATGGCAATGGTTGTTGTAATGTTATGGGCCGGACTGCCCACAAAAAGGATATTGCAGGTACTGGCACAAATCCCGCTCGTACCCTGTGCGATATTGGGATAAGGCATGGGTACGGGAGGGCTGGGCGGCGCCGGGGTCAGGCAGACATCGGGTGTTGCCATATCAGAGCCGCCACCTTGGGTATTAGCGAACATCATTTTACCTCTCTAGCCAATATGGATCTGTTCCGCATCTATTTTGGTGATTGCCTTGGCAGAAACGACGGTATTTTGGGCATGTAACCGCGCATAGCTTTCAGCCTGCATATCTAATTGCCCAGCGTGGACTTGTTCGGTCTGGATGGTATGGCGGAATAGGCGATGACTTAATTGTGTGACGACGTGCCAAACCGATTCAAATTGATTGCCGATGACTCTGGTGATGGAAACCCAAGCGGACAGAGATTCACCACTGTATTGCATTTCATTGATATGGCAGCTCCCATTATCTGCCGTGATATTCAGCCCGTTACTGCTCAGGTTTAAATTTCCCTGGGCAGTAATGGATAAATCACCGGGTATGTTTATTTCAGCCGGATTCTGTTGTGCTGCCCGTTCTAAAACCGCTAATATCCATAACTGTTCATGGGTCTTTATAATTAATACGATGTCACCCATTTCAGGGGTTAAAAGGCAGCTTGCAGCCCGCCGGCAATGCCATCCACGGTTTTTGCTTTCGACCATCAAACTGCCATCTTGAAGAATATTAACAACCTGACCCGCAATCTGTTGTAGTGGCTCTGTAGCAAGAGAATATGAAGAAAGAGCATAAGAGGATTCCGTCATATCGATTCTCCAAGTTAAATTTTACGTTGGCGTTGTTGAGTACTCCACTCTTCAGCAGCAAATAGCTCAGGATCATTTTCCAGTATGCCCTGACGGTCAGAAAATAAGGTTCCAACCTGGTGAGTACGGTGAAAGAGCGTTCTCATGAACCGTGCGGTGCGAAAATCACTTTTACTGATATTGGCATAGGAAAGATCGGTATAAGTCATATCGCAGCCGGCAAATTGTGTATTTACCGCATGGACTTTGTGCATGATGGCTTGTCGCAACTGACTTTGCCGGAAGTCAGCCAGGTTAAGACAAGCGCCGATAAAAATAGCCCCATTGAACAAACTATTGCGACAACATGCACTCGTTAAATCGGTGTCAATGAATAACGCTTGAGTCGCATCGGCATCGGATAACTGGGCGTCTTGCAATCCAGCGCCCTTAAAGTTGCATTGAGTCAATTTGGCATGGTTGAAATTGACCGCTTCAAGTTGATTATCAGTAAACAGGCACCCTTGAAATTTCTGTTTTTGGTAATTCTGACCACGTTGATCACAGGCAAAAAAAACCGTTTTGATGAATTCACAGGTGTAAAAATCAGTTTTCCGTAAGTCCTGCCGGAAAAAGGTAACCAGAAAAAGGGAACAATGATGCAATATGATGTGATCCAGTGAAGAACCGATAAAAGTCACCCGATCAAGCTCACTGTCACTAAAATCAGCATATTGCAGATTACAGGATGAAAACTGGCTACTATTTTGTTGGGTCATTTTAAACTGGGTTTTTTCCAAAACGCATTGCGTGAATACGCTATTGTTCAAGGTACTTTTATTGAACTTGGCATGGACCATACCACATTGATCAAATTGGGTTTGATCGCACATGACCGAATTGAAACGGGTTTCTTCCAGCAGGCACTCAATAAAAACGGACTCTCTAAGAATGGAATGGGAAAAATCAGCTTCTGAAAAATCGACCGCCTTGAATCTGCCCCCGGATAAATTGCACCCAGTCAATGATATTCCCTGCAAATTGACTTTTTCAATGACGTCACCCTGCCTGATTTTAATCATGAGTTCATCCGCCGTCAGTGTACTCATATCACTTCCTGATCGCGTTTGGGTAAAGTTTTAGTCCGTTTTGTATAGGCATGATCAATCAACGTTAAATCATCAATGATGGATTGGGACAAATCAGTACGGAACAGGTTGGCCTCCCTTAAATCAGTTCCATTAAAACTGCATTTCTGCATCAGGGCGCCTATCAGATTGGCATTATTTAACTGTGCCCCCTGAAAATCGGTTCTGATGAATGTACTTTGAACCGTATTCAAATACTGCATATTGGTTAACTGGCAGTTTGCTTCGCTTAAGTCACTGTTATTGAGGGTTGCCGAATGAAATATAGACTGAACCAGATAGGCCTGACGCAAGTTACATTCTGTTAATGTGGCATTGCTGAAATCGGCCTGATTCAGGTCACTTTCCATAACAAATGAACAGGCCAGCAACTTGGCAGAACGAAAATGGATGGCCTCTGCTTTTGTTTCCGCCCATGAACAGCCATCCAGTGTGGCATGATCAAAAACCGCTTTCTCTAGCTGACATTTGATAAAAGACACTTTATTTAGGTTGGCGTAGTTGAACTTAAGTGCAGGTAATGTCATTTCCAGAAAAGTACAGTTCTGCCATCGTGAATGCTGAAAGCGACAATGGGTGATAAAAGTACTTTGCAGGAATAAATCGGTGAAGGTGGCATTGTTGAATCGACAATGGTCAAACAACGTCTCCTGCAATTGAGTTTCCTTAAAACTGGCTACGGAAAAATCGCTCTGTTTACATACTGCCTGTGCCAAATTGGCATTATCCAGTTTTACGCCATATAAAGAGGCATGGCATATCTCTGTTCTGACCAGCATGGCCTCACTGAAATCTGCATCATCCAGTTGACAGTTATTGAAGCAGGCGCTTTCCAGCAAGGCACGGGAAAAATGGGCACCGCGCAGATCCATGCCGGAGAAGTCAACGCCAGTAAAATCCATCCCGCAGAAATTACCGCCTTTCTGCATGATCCGTTGGGCGTGTTTGCGAATAATCTGTGACAAATCCGTGGGTAAACGCAGGGCAGGACTGTGTGATTGCGCAGAAGCCAGATACATTTTGTACAAGGCCAGTTCTGCCTGCGTTAGCTGTTCATCGTTAAGTCCTGTTTGTTGTTGCTGTTGGTGCAGCATATCCCGTACCTGATGGAAATTTTGTGGCCCCCTGGCTTGATTTTCCATTGTGGCGTTATTGACATTGATGCCCAATGCTTTGGCTCGCGCCAGAATTTTTTCCCTGTGTTGCTCGGCTTCAGTGTGTTTTTGCATCGCGTCTTGTTCGATTTGATTGACAAACTCCGGCAATTCATCAGGCTTTGGGTTAGGGGGGCGTTCAGTGACAAGAGGAATTAATGTATTGATATCTCGCCCATATTTCTCCATCCGTTCCCTTTGTTGCTCACGCAGGCGTTTTTCACGATTTTGCAGATTCTCGCTCAGAGGGCTGTCATTTTCCGGTTGTTCTGTATCCACCCACGGGCCAATAATTTCTTCTGGAATCAAATCCTTTTCCCGGAAGGCATACAGTGCCCCTTTTTCTTTATCTGTGCGCTGGTTGAGTATTTGGAGATAATCGCTTTCAGTACGAGGCTCTCCACTCAATTCCATTGCTGCGAGCATCTGTAAAACATCAGTGGCATCATCTTCATTAATCGGTGCACAACCGTGCCAGATCAGGATCATTTGTTCTAAATGGGGAAAAAACCAGACGGTCGTATTGCGCATGACAATTTCTTCGAAAACCTCTTCATCACCCCGCAATCGCTTGATAAAACAACGCGCCTGCCATGAGGGAAGTACGCCTTCCAGCACCGGTTTCTTCGGGTGCATATTCCAAATGCGCCATGCTGCTTTTTCAGGTAACGCTTCATATTGTTCCCACCATTGATCGCGGGGAGCCGCATTAAACAGCCGCCAGTCGATATCGTGGGCAAAACCGGGAAATTCATTTTCCAGCCACGCCTTGTCATATTTTTTACCTATACGGGTAAAACGACGTGGGCACATAAAGTCCAATGGACAAAAGCTGGCTGGATTGGGTTTATCCCGTGGCGATAATAACTGTCTGTGCAGGGCTTCAATATTCGGCAACCGATGGATCTCGGTGCCATCTTCCTGTTTTTCTGGCGTGAAACCGAGACCTTGTGGATTCTCCTCATCATCTTTTCCCCCGAAAGCCCGGCTCCAGTCGAGTCGCATCTGTTCAAATGTCAGGGGCTTAGATGGACTATCATCAATCCAATGACGGTCGCCGAAAGCAATCAATGTTTTATCCAATTGCCCAACCTGAATACGCGCAGAACACGATGTTTTATCTGTCTGGTGATGAGTATAGGCATAGCCTGTCGCGAGGAATTCAGCGCAGGATTTGGGCATGGCAAGATCAATGATGCCATTGCAGGTTTTCAATTCAGCCTCTGCAAGTTGCCAAAGTTCAGGCTCTGGTCGTAGGCGAGGGGATGCACTCATATCAGCCAGAGTCATTATGGAGACCCCAAGATAATTTTTTTGCAGCCAGCGATAAGGGCGATAAAGCATACTTAAGCGCAGAGGTTTAATGATTTTCATTGAAACGCCCCGAATGAGTCTTTGAAGAGAAAAAGGAGTGATGCAGTTTATTTTTGTATTAGAGATGACTTCTCACTAACGCTAACATAAGGAATGCACGGGGAAAATTTCCAGTGGGCTAACCCAGTTTGATAATTCCGGCTGATACGGAAATCATGGCTGCACTCTTAATATCTAATGTAGAATTAGATTGTAAAGCCAGTTTAGTTGCTTTAACCTCGGCACTGCCTGTGACTGACTCATTTTTATTACCCGTGATGCTTAACTTGTGATTTCCAGTCACACTTTCTGTAAAATTGCCTCCGACATCTAATTTAAAAGCCGCACTGATTTTTTCCGTTTTATCACCACCGACATCTAACTTAAAAGCGGCACCAATTTTTTCTGTTTTATCACCACCGATATCTAATTTTGCAGCCGCACTGATTTTTTCTGTTTTATCGCCGGTGATATCGGCTTTATAGCCATCAGAAATAGTATATTTAATCCCACCACTAGTGACTTCAATCTCTTTGCCGTTGGTAACGGTGGTCTTTTGTTGATCCTTGAAGATAGCCGTTTCTGTTTTCTCTACCGTTGTTTCACGCTCACCTTCAATTTTTACGGTTTGGTTATTCTCTATGGAAACGGTCATGTCCTTTTCAGCGTGTATTTCGAAAGACTCTTTATCTTTAGCATCATCGATAAACAAGTAGCTGGAATTATCATTTCCTCCTTCGAGACTGTGCGACATGATGCCTATTTTTGTGGCTTCTTTAGGTAAGCCCCAAGGCGGCATATTATTCTTGTTAAAGCTACGTCCTATGACAAGGGGGTCGTCAGGGTTACTGTTAACAAAACTGACGATGACTTCTTCCCCAACTCTGGGGATCTGTATCATTCCAAATTTAGCCCCCGCCCAATTACTGGAAACGCGAACCCAACAGGAGCTTTTATCGTCTTTTGTATCGCTTCGATCCCAGTGAAATTTCAATTTAACCCGGCCATTTTCATCTGTCCAAATCGTTTTGCCACTGGCCCCAACCACAGTGGCCGGCTCTATGCCTGCGATTGGCCATGGTGTTATGCGGGGAGCGCGCCAATTCACTTTGGCTGGAATAGCCGTAAATTCAGTCACGTTTTCTTCTGTTTTATCGGGGAGAGAATCATCTCTCCCGATAAGGTATGGGGTTTGGTAGAATTCATAATTCGTGCTGATAATCAGGTATTCACCATTATCTTTATCCCGTAACGCCTTGGACAATGTGAAAGTACAACCGGGAGCAATGCCTGACTCTTTACTCTTCGCGTTGATAGACTGACTCTGTGCGGTACAGGACTGTTGCAGCACCTTGACATAGAACTGCCCTTGGGCACTTTCGGTATAATTCCCCGGCCATTCAAACAGCTCTGTTTCTGGCACCGTGGCATCTGGATTCTGCTGCGTTTCTTTTAACTGTGCGTTGGGTTTAAGAAAATTATAGTCACTCATTGTATAGAGTTTTGGTGTAATTGAATAACTTACCGTCCAGCCATATAAATAATGTTTATCTTTTTTTCTGGGCGGACGAGAATTAGGGTAATATTCAAAGGAAGAATATCCTGACAGAGCCGCATGAGATTGAGGTGAATCAGCTAATATAAGTGTATGTTCCTTTTTACCATGTTGAAAATAATAATAAATTCCCTCACGCTCCATTATTCGGCTCAGAAAATTGAAATCAGTTTCTTTATATTGGGTGCAATATTCTAATGGTTGATATTTTGCAGTGAGAGAATTCTTAAATTTTATTTTATGCTTATCTAGAATATCCTTAATAATCTCAGGCACGGTTTTCTGTTGCCATATTTTGAAATCTTTGTTTAAGGTTAGAGTAAACAAAGCAGGCTGGATGATGATCTTATACAAATATAAATAGTTGTCGTAGTAATCACAGGAAATGGCCTCACGCACCAATCCACTCAGATAGCGTGATTCTGCTGAAGTATTCGCTGGGTCCTTGATCTCAATAGATATTGGTTTGTTTCGTAATTCTTTGATGTCAATATCTTTTTTCTTACTAAACAGTTCAACTTCGAAACTATAAATAGTTGATAATTTCTCTTCTCCTTTCAACGACTTAAACAGCAAATCGTCATCACCCAGTGAAGAGTGAGCAATAATGATTTTTTCCATCAAATACTCCTTTTAAAACCAAAGCTACCGCATGAACCTTTAGTGGAGGGCCAGAAAATCAATAAAAACCTCTAATATTTTCTAACTACAGTTATCAACTAACCGCTATCAACTCATTTAGTTCTTATGGTTATTAACGCGAATCAAATATTTCACACAAGAAACTATATTGCAACAGGATTATAACCTTTGTTTCTTTTTTTGTGACGGAATAGTAAATTTTGAATCATGTTGTTTTAGATTTGTAAAACAGACCGTTTAAAATGTAATTGATTGATTTAATTACATTTTTAATGGTGAAGGTGATTTTTGCAGCGGAAAGGGGAATTATTTAGAGTTTCGGTGAGTGTTTTTTATGCATATATAAAAATTGGCGGCGATAAATTCACCTATCGTGAAATTATCACCGCCATGAAAATAATTTTTTTATAAAACAATTAGTTTGCTGCGCCGTAAAACGAAAGCAATATTATCATCGATAATGGAATAATTATTTTAATGCTGAAAGCGCGCTGTCATAGTCAGGTTCATTCGTGATTTCATCAACCAACTGACTATAAATGACTTGGTTATTTTCATCTAAAACAACAACAGCACGGGCAGTCAATCCACCCAATGGGCCTTCGGTTATTGCAACACCGTAATCTTCCTGAAACTTTCCGCCACGAAGTGTGGAAAGAGTAATGACGTTAGACAAGCCTTCAGAACCGCAGAAACGAGACTGGGCAAAAGGCAAATCTGCTGAAATGCACAGCACAACAGTATCATCCAACTCGCTGGCAAGTTGATTGAATTGACGGACAGATGTGGCACAAACACCGGTATCAATGCTTGGGAAGATGTTAAGCACTTTACGTTTACCTGCGTACTGGCTTAACGCTACATCAGCAAGGTCTTTAGCAACCAGAGTGAATTCTTTCGCCGCTTGACCTACTTGTGGAAAAT
Source organism: Xenorhabdus beddingii (assembly GCF_002127545.1). Lineage (GTDB taxonomy): Bacteria > Pseudomonadota > Gammaproteobacteria > Enterobacterales > Enterobacteriaceae > Xenorhabdus > Xenorhabdus beddingii. Next base: position 6,670 of record NZ_MUBK01000007.1, on the reverse strand, counting down.
CTCCGTTAACGGTGATATCACTACCTTGAAACTTGACTGTTTGTGTCATGGTTTTATCCCTCTATAAAGTAAACTGCGCCGTCAGTGTAAAGGAATAGTGCGATCTTGCCCACAAAAATAGAACCAATATTCATGAAATACTCCACCTTCCTTTAATTAACAATGTCTTATAATATATTTTTAGGGTAATTATTAGACTTACAAGGCAAAAATTATGCATCATCATTTCACGTTACTTCCTTCTGTATTACTCATGGCCGGTCTTTCTTTCTCTGTTTCTGCTGCCCATATTCCTGCTGGCATTCAACTTGATCCCCGCCAGGAATTGGTACGCCAGTTGAAAGATGAACCGGCATCGCTAGACCCGATAAAATCTTTCGGTTTGACAGAAGCGCAGGTATTACGTGATCTGTTTGAAGGTTTAGTCAATCAGGACGCCCACGGCCAAGTGATCCCGGGCGTTGCGATTGGCTGGAAGACGACAGATAACAAAACATGGATATTTACATTGCGTCAGGACGCTCGGTGGTCTAATGGTGACAATGTCACGGCATCTGATTTCGTTTATAGCTGGCAGAGGCTGGTCAATCCTGCAAATGCATCTTCTTTTTCCTGGTTCGCTGCCTTAGCGGGCATTCAGAATGCACAGCAAATCATTGATAGCAAGTTACCGCCAGAAAAATTGGGCGTAGAAGCCATCGGCCCTTATACATTAAAGGTGAGTCTGGATCGACCCGTCCCTTATTTTCCCAGCATGACAACCAATTTCAGTCTCTATCCTGTCAATCAACAGAGCGTCGAAAAATATGGCAACGATTGGACTCGGGTGGGGCACTTAACGGGTAATGGTGCATTTATCTTAACGGGGCGGGTTGTGAATGAAAAAATTGTCCTGAAGCCGAACCCCAACTACTGGGATAACCCCAAGACGGTACTGAAAAAAGTCACCTTTATGCCGATTAACCAGGAATCTCATGCAACCCAACGTTATCTGGCAGGTGATCTGGATATTACGGAATCTTTCCCTAAAAACAGGTATCAAAAATTATTGCGGGAGCTTCCGGGACAAGTTTTCACGCCGGATCAACTGGGAACCTACTACTATGCTTTCAACACAAAACGGGCACCCACGAATGATGTTCGGGTCAGGCAGGCACTGGCCATGACAATCGATAGAAATTTAATTGCAAAAAAAGTCGTGGGAACGGGAGAAAAACCGGCATGGCGTTTGACCCCTGACGTTACGGCGGGATTCCGGCCAGAGAAAAGCCAGCAAGAGGCATTAACCCAACAAGAGCTTGATGAACGGGCAAAAGCATTGCTGAAAGCAGCGGGGTATGGCCCGGAAAATCCGTTGAAAATATCATTGCTCTATAACAGCTTGGAAAATAACCAGCGGATAGCGATTGCCGTTAGCTCAGAATGGAAGAAAAAACTGGGTGTGGAGGTAAAATTAGTTAATCAGGAATGGAAAACCTACGTTGATAACCGCAACACGGGTAATTTCGATGTGGTCAGGGCGTCCTGGACGGGAGACTATAACGAACCATCCAGTTTTCTGTCTCTTTTGACCTCCACCCACAGTGGCAACATAGCGAAATTCCATAATGCTGACTATGATGCATTGCTTAACGCCGCGAGTCATGAAACGGACGATATAGCCAGAAACCGCGCTTACAATCAGGCAGAAAGAGTGCTTGCAGAACAGGTGCCGATTGTCCCGATTTATCAATATACCAATGGTCGATTGATCAAACCGTGGCTAAAAGGATACCCGATCACCAATCCTGAAGACGTCGCCTATAGTCATAACATGTATATCATCAAGCACTAAACTATAAAAAGACCAGTACGAACAAGGAGCAGATGTGGAAACGATCTATGGCTCGGTATTTAAAGATTCAAATGCCCTTTACTCCTGTCAGCTAAATGGTAAGGGGGGAATGGTGGCACTGGGAGAAGATTCACTTGCCACAACAGAACAACCATTTTGGCAACATCTTGATTATAAAAATCAGGATAGTTATCAATGGCTGATGAATACCACATTGTTAACACCTCCTATTAAGGAAGGGTTAATGAATGAAAGTATTCGCCCGAAAGTGTTGCGCACGGGGGAAGGCACTTTAATTACCTTGAGGTCGGTCAATCGCAATGATAATGCACGGCCTGACCATTTAGTCTCGTTCCGCATCTATATTAATGACAAAATCATTATCTCCACCCGTCATCGGAAGATTCATTCCATTGATCAAGTTTTGGATGATTTACATAATGGCGTTGGTGCAAAAAGCACGGGGCAGTGGCTGATTGAGATTGCCGGGGCGATGACTGATGAAGTCAATGATTTTATTGAAGAGCTCCATGATAACCTGATTGAGCTTGAAGATAATATTCTGGAGCAAAAAGTTCCTGGTCGCGGGGAGTTGGTATTACTGCGCAAGCAATTAATCGTCCTGCGTCGGTATATGGCTCCCCAACGTGATGTATTCATCCGGTTAGCCAGTGAGCGGTTGCCCTGGATGAATGACGATGAGCGTCAGTTAATGCAGGAAATTTCCGATCGCTTGGGGCGTGGCCTGGATGACCTTGATGGCTGTATTGCCCGAACCGCCGTTCTTGCGGATGAAATTACTTCCATGATGGCAGACTCGATGAACCGCCGTACTTACATGATGTCGCTGTTGGCGATGATATTCTTGCCAACGACGTTTTTAACGGGATTATTTGGTGTCAACTTAGGCGGAATACCCGGCAATACCTACCGGTTTGGGTTCGGCCTATTCAGCTTTCTATTATCTATACTGATGGTCATTTTTGCCTTGTGGTTAAGGCGAAGCAAATGGTTATAGGAAAAAGGGGATAGGAAAAATTAATGGCATCGAGTTTGAGATATATCAATAACCCGGTTTCTCAATTAAGGCACTATAACTCCCGCAGGTGAATACAACGTTGAGCGATGAACGTTGTGCTCCATAATTGTAGTTCTTCTCATATTGAGATTTGTACAGAATAATTGACCATTCTTATGCCGATGCTAGTGTTAGCATCGGCTATTTTTTGGTTTTTGGGGTGGCTTGGGCGGAAACCCGCTTTGTACTTAATTTGATCAAAGATAAGTTTACGGTGAGATTCGCCTGATCAGCCCGCTCTCTGTCGCAGGAAAAACCATGTGCTGTATTTCCATTTATTTAAGAAAAGTCTGAATTTATATATTCTCCTTGGATTCCAGTGGAATTATTGAATGAATGAATATAAATGATATCAATATGTGATTATTGTGGTTTAATTTATACACCATAGATATAAATAAGGTAATGATATTAAATTAATTGCTCAAGTTATAAACTACAATTTCATTGGGTTAAAATCCGCTTTAGGAAATGCTTTCTGTTATAAATTTTTTAAAAAAACATATAATCAATTATAATTGATTATAAATATGCAATCATAATCTCTCGGTAATGACGTCATGCACGAAATGGAGTATGCTTTTCACTCAGGAGTCAGGATGAAGTGATATCATTGCTGAGATTCATTTAATTGTGACACGGGATACTCAATTTTTTTCTTCTGATGGAATATAGGAGATAGGGTGAAAAAGTTTATACTATTTATGTTTGCTGCTTTTTTTGGTGCGGGGGTCGTCCTGCTGGTTCAATGGATGCGCCCGCCTACAGAAGATCCTTACTTTTTCTTAAATCCTAAAGCAACGACAATTGGTGGATATCAATCAATAGAAACCCCTATTAAACTGTATAAAAAAGGGGAAAAAATAGATTTAGTCTTTTGGAAAGTTCCTCAACCCAGGCCTAAGCTGTTGTATCTTATCCCTGCAAATACCCCATCACCTCAAATCATGTTGAAAATTAATAAACGTGAGGGGGCTAAACTAGGGTTCTATACTCATGAAATTTTTACGGAGAAAGGCCCCATAACTACATTTAATGGAGATCCTATTTTAGACGTAAAAATCTATAAAATTAATGACAATCTGGCAGAAGAATTAATATATGATAAAAAATTTACTAAAATTATAGGGGGTTATGGAAGTCGAGAAGGTATATTCTTTACTTTGGTTGAATTGGCTGATCCTTATAAATATGGACAATATCGGTTGCAGGTAGAAGTTCTAGCTAATTGGCCAGAGTTAGAAATAGATGATTTAAGTTATTCTGTTTATATTAGACAACATGCTATAAAATAAGGATATTTAAATATGACACCAACAAATTCGACAGAAGAGTTATTGCTGCATATCGCTAATGACAATAGTCTTACAAAAGAAAACAAGACAACTCTTATTAATTACACAGCTTATCCGGACCAATATAATAATTATGCCGCAGGGAAAGCCTGCGCTGTATGTCCACCTCCACAAGCAAGGCCTGTATTTGTAGAAAATCTAATCCGATCTTTAGGGATTCGATATACAGTTACCATTTATGCTGCTCATCCAGGTACCCCTCTTAATGAAGATAATGGAGAACCTAAATTTGAGAACGGAGAACGAGTGACATCAGCAGCAGGACATATGTGGTATGAAATCTCAGATGAAAAATCTAAGCATGCTTATGGTTTTGCACCCATTGATTCAGGAATATGGGGGGATGGAGAGGTAACGCCATTCGATACAATTCATTATGAAAAACCTCGATATAGTCGAATCATAGAGATTAAAGAAGAACATTATGAGCAATTGAAAAAATATGGCGATTTAGCCAGAGATAAAGATAATCCTGACTTTGACCTTTATTACGTCGGAACGTGGAATAGCTGTATTGATTTTACCTGGAAAGCACTGGGCAGTGCGGGGTTAAAGCCAAAAATAAACTTCTATGATTCACTTCATACCGCCGGTCGTAAAATATTGGGTCATTTTGAAGGCTCTGTCAAAGTTGACAATAACATTCTTGATATAAAATCAATAACAGCTCCGTTTCCAGACAGTGAATTAAATAAAGAGCATTACAATAAACCTCCTGAAAAAACGCCAGCGCAAATACTCCTTACGCGAGTAGATAATGGTGAGGAAGAGACTGAAATCAGCTAAAAATGGCAGGGTTTAATAAACTAACCCATTGCTAATTGTGAATAGAAAGGTGTTAAGGTGGGTGGAAAGTGACGAGGATGTCTCCTCATAAGAATCATCTGATTATTGAGTCATATTTTAAATTTTTATTACTCACTGAAAACTCCCATCTTATAGATATGATCAGCAACAGGGTTCGGCAATGATTAACTAATTAACACATAAATAAATTATGGAGAACACAAATGAGCAGGGTAATGGATAAAATCAACCAACAACTTGATCGCTCAGGTTTGGTTTTTACCTTGATGACGGAAAATTTACCCGAACAAACGTTTGCAGTTATCGATTTTTCTCTCAATGAAGCGCTATCTACCCCTTTTCGGCTGGAAGCCACTCTGACCTGTAAAACGCCGGATATTGATTTTGCCAACGTCCTCGACAGCAATGCCGTCTTTGCGGTACATCGCAACGGGCAGGTTGAACGGCAAGTCACCGGCATGGTCACGCAGTTTTCATTGCTGTCTACCGGGCGTCATAGTAGCCATTACCACATCGTTATTCAGCCCCCTTTATGGCGCGCCTCCCTGCGGGTCAATAGCCGGGTTTTCCAGAACCAGTCCGTGATGGATATCGTTGAGATCCTGCTGAAAGAAAACAAAATAAGCAGTTACTTTTTTCACTTCGGTTACAAACATCGCCAACGGGAATTTTGCGTTCAATACGATGAAAGTGATCTGGCGTTTATTCAGCGCCTGCTGGCCGATGAAGGCTTTTTTTACTATTTTATTTTCGATCAGGAACAGCATGAACAACGCATCGTGTTTCGCGATTCCTGCCTGTCACTCAATCGGGTGATTTCCGTGCCTTATCGCCCGGAAACCGATGTCACCGGTCAAACCACCGGTATCCGGCAAGTGGTCTGGTCAGAACAGGTGGGCGTTGCCACGATCACGACCAAAGACCGTACCTTTAAGAATCCGCGCTGGAACCGGGAGTTCTGGTATGAAGGGCGTAATCTGCAAAACCAGCGTGCATTGCCCAGCTACCACTACTACGATTTTCCCAGTCGTTTTAAGGATGATGAACCGGGGCAACGAGCCAGCCAGTATCGTCTGGAATACCTGCGCCGGGATACCCAGTTGGGTCATGGTCAGGGTGACTGTTTCGCCCTGTGGCCGGGGCTGTTGTTTAATCTGACGGATCACCCCAGAGCGGTTTTCAATGATCAATGGCAGCTCATCCAAATCACCCATTCCGGCAGCCAGCCACAGGCCGATGAAACCCATTCAGGTGATAGCGGGACTTGGCTATCCAATCAGTTTACCTTCACCACCCGGAAAAACTCTTATCGTCCTTCTCCCTACCCGAAACCCAAAATGGAAGGCCCGCATATTGCCACTGTGGTGGGGCCGGAGGGTGAGGAAATTTTTTGTGATGAACATGGGCGCGTCCGTATTCAGTTTGACTGGGACAGATATGGTGAGTTCAATGACCACAGTTCCTGCTGGGTGCGTGTCAGTCAGGCATGGGCAGGGCAACTGATGGGGATGATCGCCATTCCCCGCATCGGTCATGAAGTCTTGGTGGATTTTGTCCACGGTGACCCGGATCAACCGATTATTGTCGGCAGCAATT
>NZ_MUBK01000069.1 GCF_002127545.1 Xenorhabdus beddingii | reverse complement strand
TATGTTTGCAGACGTGAAAGGTACGCCCAGTGGCTCAGAAGTGAAATTCTACAAAACGATACTTGGGGCTGTTCCGGTTGAACAGAATAGAAGAGAAGTTTTAGAGTTATGCTTGAATAGTAATATCAATAACTGAGGTAAATATGTCAGACATCTTAATACAGGGCGAGCCAAGGGATTACTATAAAACTTTCGTAAAGAATGATGATAGTGAATGTTATCAAGCCAACAGGCGCGCAATAAAAGAACTGATGGTAGCTATAAATAAAGTTACTGGTCCATATCAATATAATGGTAATTTTCATTCGGTAATACTAACTCATCAAGATTATTATGATGCTTTTGATGCTTTTATTATTAATGAGCCTGACGATGCAAAGATAGCTATGCGTAGCGTGTTGGCAGAAGAAATGAAAGGCAAAGAATGTGAGCTTAATTCTGGCGGCGGATCTGCACCAAAAATAATAGGTATCATATTAACACTTATTGGTATTTGTGTTTGCTTTTATGCTTTCACTATGGAAGTTTCAGTTGGATATTATGATAAGGTTATTAATGCTGGGTTGGTTGCAGATAGACAAATCTATATGACGGCTGGGGCGGCAATAACCATCATTGGCTCGTTGGCAATTCTATTTTCTTTGCTTTTGGGTAAAATGGGAAATCGTTTCATAGCAAAATAATAAAATTGTCATGTCTTGAAAATATATTCTCTTATATAACACCCAAGCAACCCTGCCATCTGGCGGGGTTTTCTTTTTTAAGGAGTTCCAAAAATGGCAGAGCATCAAGTAGGTAATATTGTTTATCAAGTTTCGATGGACGTCGCTCAATTACTGACTGCACAACGGCAAGTTAATGAGCGGCTAGATGGATTAGAGCGCGGAATGGGGAGAGCAGATGCAGCAACGAGGAAGCTCAATTCTTCAATGTCATCACTATCTGCGGTAGCGGCCAGTCTCATTGCGGCACTTTATGTACGTCAAATCGCAGCCTATGCCGATGGTTGGACTACCGTTAATAACAAATTAGTTAACTCCAAAAAAGCACATGAAGAACTGGGTGAGGTGACTACGCGAGTGTTTGATATCGCCCAAAGAACCAGAACGAGTTTGGAAGCAACGGCCACATTGTATGGGCGACTTGAAAAAGCCACTCGATCATTAAATATGGGCGCTAGAGAACTGGGTGACATGACCGAAACGATAAATAAGGCACTCATTGTATCGGGGGCTACTGCGGCAGAATCATCGAGCGTACTTATTCAGTTATCACAGGCGTTAGCGGCTGGCGCACTGCGTGGTGAGGAGTTCAACTCTGTTAGTGAAAACGGTATAAGGATTATGCAAGCTATTGCGGATCACCTTGGTAAAGATATTGGTCAGTTAAAGGCAATGGCTGCGCAAGGTAAGCTGACCTCCAAGATAGTTGTTTCTGCATTGAAAGCGAGTGCAGATAAAATTGCCAAGGAATTTGCTAAAACCACTTCAACGATAGAGCAGGCGTTTGTTGTCGCCAACAATAACGTCACTAAGTTCGTGGGGGAATCCAGCAAGATCAGTACAGCGGCGAACATATTCAATAAATCATTGGTGACCCTGAGCGGAAATCTGGATGTATTTTCTACCGCCATTGGCATGGTGGCACTGGCGGCTGTTGCTAAGTTTAATGGCGCACTGGCTGGCAAAGTGAAAGCGATGTTCACATCGATACAGGCATCGAATGCTGAAACTGCTGCTGCTCATACTAACGCATTAGCAACAGAACACGCTGCCATTGCAGCCAACCGCAAAGCTATCGCAGATAGGGAGCAGGCAATACTTGCATTTCAGGTGGCTGAGGCTGAATTACTTGCCGCTAAAGGAAGTCAGGCCGAAATGATGGCAACCAATGCTCTTGTGGCGAGTAAACAAGCTCTTGCGGCTGCGAACCTTAAAGTTATCACCACAGGTAAAGCTGCCGCTGTGTCTACTGCGGCTGTGGGTGTTGCCGCTAGAGGTGCATCTGTGAGCCTGAGGCTACTGGGGAGTGCATTCGCTTTTGTGGGAGGATGGTTCGGTCTTATCACCATAGCCGCAGGGATTTTTTACTATCTGTACGAAAAAACCAAACAAGCGTCGGACGGTGCGAGGGAATATGCGAAAAACCTAGGGGATGTTAAAGAAAAGCTCAAGGACTTAAGTGCAGAAGAGGTTACTGCTGAAATTGATAAAATGAATAAATCAATTAAGCAGATAGGAATAGATGCTAAAAATGCAGAGCAAAAAATTGAGGAATTGCAGAAGGAGCTTGATAAATTCAGAGACCCTAAAAAAAGAGCAATCAAAATAGCATATTACACCAGCATCGGGCTTGATAGGGATCAAGCTGAGCTTGCTGTTATTGATGACGAGAAACAAGCGCAAGAGGCTCTAACGCAAGCCAAGGCAGATCATGTACGCACAACAAGAGAGCTGACCAAGGCCAAAGCAGACTCAGCAAAAATGTCCGATATTGGAAACAAAAAAATAGAGGAAACAAATAAGTTAATTTATGAACAGGGGAAAAAGGAAATCCCTAATAACGTTAAAGAATGGGAGAATGCAGGGAAAACCTACGGGGAGGTGGTGGATTTAATAAAAGCCAAACTGAGCAGCCTTGGTATCGCCATTAAATCTGTCGGTGGCGATACAGAAGAAGTAAATAAGAAAATGCAAGCCATGATTAACAAGGCTGAGCGTGATTTGGAAATTGCGTTAATACCTGATGAAAAAGGTAAGCGGGAGAAAGAAGCTGAGTTCGAGGCTAAAGATGCTGGCGGTAGTCCTGAAGATACCAAGAAATACGTTAATCTGGTTGTTAAAAAGCAAGAAGTCGATGAAGCAGAAGAAAAACGGAAAAAGGCGGCTCAGGAGGCCGAATCCGCCGCTAAAAAGGCCGCTAGCGAAGCAGAAAGTCGCGCTAAACAAATTGCTGACTCCCTTAACAGTCAAAAAGAAGCCTTAGATCGACTCAATACTGGATATAAAGAAAACAGCCTTGAAATGGCTAAGTATGATGCTCGCAAGGCAATGCCGGAAGGTTCTAGCGACCCCCAGCTCAAAGCAGCGGAAGAACTTGCTGAAAGAATTTGGCTGATTAATCAAGAAAAAAACGACAGGATTAAAGCCTCTGAGCTTGATGCTGTGGCTCATTCTGCGACTCTTCGCAAGAAAGAAGAAGATGATCTCAAGAGGATGTACGATAAACGCCTTATCGATGAAAAAACATTTCAAGAACAGATGAAGGCTATTAAGGATAAGGCCGAAGAAGAAGATAAAAAACGCAAAGTTAACGAGGCTGTATCGCCGACTATGAGCGCTCTTGGTGAATTTGATCCAGTGCAAAATCTCATTAATGAGCAAAATAGGAAGATGGCGGCCATCACTCAATTTGAGCAGCAGCATACCGAACTTAAAGAGCAAGCTGAGGCGGCCAGAGCAGCTATCACCAAGAAACACCAAGAAGACCTTGCAAACGCCCAATGGGATCAATGGAAGAGTCAGAATGAGATGTATCAATTTCTGGGCGATGCAATGGAGTCATTGGGACAGCGCTCTGCCAATTCGATAACCGG
>NZ_MUBK01000068.1 GCF_002127545.1 Xenorhabdus beddingii | reverse complement strand
ATGCAACACTTCTTCCTGTAGGTAGGTTTTCACCTTGCCGCTATACGGTTCTGTGATGGTGTAGGCGAAGCGGTGATCGGATAAGCGTTGTGCTACCACGCTGACGGCGGGTAAGGGTGCAATGATTGCGGCTGGCCGTCTTTACCCCAGACAATCACGGCATAGGCATTGCCATTCAGCAGGCAATGACGCATCAGGGTGCGCTTGAACTGAAACGGCGTCTGGCAGTCATTCGGGCATTCATTGAGTAAATAATCCACGGGGTGATCACTGAGCCATTCGCGGGATTCTTTACTGTTCTGGTGCTGCACCCGATAGAGGTAACAAGGCATGGTAGCAACGGCTTCACTGATCACCGTGACCGCATTCATCACCGCAGGCAAGCCCTCCGCCGTGGACGGGGAAACATGCTCACCTGATTTGGTGTTAGCCATGCCCGCCAGAGAAAGGAACTCATCAATGCTTATGCTGCGCGTCTCAGCGGATTTTCGCTTAAAAGGCCACATAATCACACCTCGGACAATTGCAGCCAGTAATGACGCAAATCGGCATCACAAGGTTTGGCGGCATTCAGGGAACGCTTGGCAATCTCCACCCCACTGTCAGGATAAGCGGGCAAGCTGGTGATGGTGATTTCCCGCAGTTCGGCTTCTAAAACCGTTCTCAAATACGGCTCTTGCCCTACATCCCACTGATCTTTAATGGCACGAAAGCCAAAGGACATACCGGAAATATCACCACGCTCAACCAGCGTCAGTACATCACGCCCTAATTGGGTGTCAGGCGGGGTTAACTCGAAGCGTAATCCGGTGGCATCTTCGGCAAGCTGTAACGTACCGGAGGTGGTGCGGCCTAACAGGTTCGTGTGATCATGTTCATAAAGCGCCCTGACATCAGTACCCGCCGTTAAACTGGCGCTAAAGGCATTCGCGGCGAACTGCTCCACAAACTCATCCCACAAAACTTGGGATCGGCTGTTCCACTTAATCACGTAGCCCGTCAGTTTCTTATCACTGGCAGAAAGGGAAGCCGTTCTTAATTCAATATCATTCATTTGATAGACTCCAAGACGACAAAGGGGCGCAGTGCCCCTCTCACTTATTTGCTGGCTGCTTTCACTTCCAGCACTTTGATGGCGTTGGAGTCAACCAGACCGCCGCCCAGATATTTATCTGTGTGTACCTTATAAAATCCCGGCTCGGTGATATTGTCGGGACGGGTACGGGTGCCCGTTTGATGGTCAACAATGAAATAACCGCGTTTGAAGTCACCCAGACCGATCACCCCTTCCGGCATAAATTCGAGATAATGGACAGGCAAGCCCAATAACATATCAGGGTCACCCGCCTGTAAACGCTCGCGCCAGATATAATCGTCATTGCCGTTTTTCAGCTTTTGTACTTTGGCGGCGGTCGTGGAGTTCATCACCCACACGGCGTTCTTGCGGTATTTGTTCCTGAGCAGGAATTTCAGGTCAATCAGGCTATCGGCCTCAAGGGTGCTGACTTCCAGCTTTTGCAGCGTGCCGAAAGCGCGTACCTTATCGGCTTGGGGATCACGGGGATAAGACAGGAAGCCTTTCGCTTTCTTGCTGCCGTCACCACTCACAAGGTCGGTTTCTTCGGTATCGACAAACGTATCTGCAATCTCTGAGGTCAGCCAGCCCAAGATATCCACATCGCTAAAATCGATGATTTCTTGGGTGGTTTTGGGGTAAGCGTAAATCGGGAACAGCTTAATGCTGACCTCTTCCATCTTCGGCGTCGTGGTTTCACCGCGTGCTTTGCCTTCTTCGCCGTGAGCCACCGCTGCGCCACCCACCGAAACTAGTTGCTTATACTCGTTGCTGCGAGTGGTCTTGATGGTACAGATCCGGCGCATGACCGACTCATCAGCCAATTGCTGCATGATCTGCTTATTCAGTTCGGGGATAACGGTATAGCCACCGTCTGACGGGACGCCCGTGGACAAGGTGCGCGTTTCTCCGGTCAGAAGATAATGGCGCAGTTCGTCATTGCTGAGGGTGTCATTGGTCGGTTGGGTCTTCGCCTGACTGCGTTCTTCATCAGACAATGCCTCATAACGGGCAATTTCTGTATTCAGGGCGTCGGACTGGCTGCGCAGCTCGTCAAACTGTTTGGCTTCATCTTCGGTCAGTGAGCGCTTTTCAGTTTCGGCTTGGGTGAGCAGCGAGCGCATTTGTTCGGTGAAAGTTGCTTTCTGCTGGCGTAATTCAAGTAATTTCTTCATGGTGTTTTTGCGTTATTTGTTTATTTAAATACTATTTAACACGATGAAAAATAATAAAGAAGCCTCTGGAATTCAGAGGCTAAACAAGAGAAAACATGAAGACAAAATATTTACAAAAAATAATTTTAAATGGCGATTTAACTCGCCATTTTTTATTAATGCCTATTTACTCACTTTTATAATGTATATCTTTTCAAAATCATTTGCTCCATTTAGCATTGTCCCGTAAATTGCCCCAGCTACCTTTATTCGTATTTCTCCAGCATGTGTAGGAGTGCCTTGTATTTTTATACGGCTGTAATCCTTTGCTGTTACTGGTTTTACAGGGACAGTATAATCACTAGGACTCCATGTTAAACCCGAGTTTTCAGGTGTTATTTCTGCGCCAAAACTCTTATCTATAACACCAGGTATTCTTATTAATTCATTATATGGTGTACCAATCTTAGCATCTGTTAGATAATTTCCATCAGGATAGATATGAACAGCTTGCTTTGAACAAGCGGAAATAAACAAAAAAGATATAATTAAAATAAATCTACTCATTGCTTATTTTATTGGCTTGAAAACCAACCCTCCAAATGTATGTTTAAGAAAATAATTCAAATTATTACCCCCTTTAACTTGTTGATAAATTTTACCCCAAGAAAACATATTTAAATTAACCATATTGTCATTATTTATCTCATTTGAATTTATTGGTATCCCTTTTGAACTAACTTCGCCTTCCCATACAACCCAATGATTTTTCATTGAAGTGTCACCAGTGATACTATCTAGCATTCCGGCTGATATTAAACTTACAACTCGATATCCTTTTTTTATATATTGATTTAAATTTATTATATCGTTCACATTACTATGTGAGAATACACTTATGTTGTCAAAAACCTTTTCATATCCAGCTTTTTCAAACCACTCTGTTAATTTTTCCCACATGGTAATACCAGCCACTTGATCTGAAATTTCATCGTAGTTCATAATCGTATTTTCTGAATCTCTTAAACTGGCTAATGTCAACCAATCTAATCCTGAAATCCTTTCACCATACTGATTACAAAAAGATCCTTTAGGATGCCGGCAACCATCGCCCGGCTTGATTTCTAATTCACCTATTTTAGTCTTACCATATCGCCATAATTCACGGGCAGCTTGCTCATAAATATCAGGTCTGTCCATCTGCAAACAATAAAAAAATGCTGCTGGTCCACATAAACTAGCCCCATTTTGATCTGGATAAGTTCTTTTAGATAACCTCTCCTGAATTTGTGATTCAATTTTACTTTTCTCAAACGGATCATCTTTATGACCAATTGGATATTCTTTAGCAATAAAAGGTCTTTCCGGCACAGAGATCTTTAACTCAACGGTATTATCTCCGTCGCTGACAGGTTTTGTTTCAATCGTG
>NZ_MUBK01000067.1 GCF_002127545.1 Xenorhabdus beddingii | reverse complement strand
ATGGGTTCATTTGGCTGTGAAAAATTCGCCCTGTATGCGATTGCCCAGTATTGCGATCAGATGGTGCCTGATGGTTTTGGCGGAATGGAGCCACGTTTCACCTGCAATGCGTATATAGCCACTCAGCGCAAGGCGCGGGATGTATTGGATGATTTGGCCTCCGTTTTTCGTGGTATGCAGGTCTGGAATGGCTTGCAATTAACCGCGTTTCAGGACAGACCCTCCGATCCGGTATGGACATTCACCAATGCCAACGTGGTTGAGGGTAAGTTTAACTACAGCTCTGCGGCAAAGAAAGCGCGACACACTGCAATTGAGGTGACGTGGATTAACCCGGACAACGGCTGGAAAAATGAACGGGAACTTATTCAGGATGATGCGCTTGCGGCTCGCTTGGGTCTCAATGTCAAAAAGATTACGGCATTTGGCTGTACCAGCCGTGGACAGGCTCACCGCGTTGGCAGATGGATGATTGAAACTGAAAAGCTCGAGACTGAATCAGTGACATTCAGTACAGGCAAGGAGGGGATCAACTGCATACCGGGTGATATTGTTGAAATTGCGGATAACTTTTTTGCTGCTGCCCGCATTGGTGGGCGGGTTATGTCATTTTCGGGCAAAAAGGTTCATCTTGATGCTCCGGTGGAATTCGCCAGTGGTGAATCGGGTTATTTCTCTTACATGGGCAGCGAGGGTAAATTTGTCAGGGTTGATATTAATTCTGCCAAGGGCGATACCATCACATTAAACGATGTGCCTCATGGGTTACGGCAATGGGGCATATTTTCGATATCCAAAAAATCTCTTGTCACTCGTTTATTCAGGGTGATGGGCATTACTGAGGACAATAAAACAGGTAATTACAATTTCACCTGCATTCAGCATGAACCACAGAAAGAAGCGATTGTTGATCATGGCGTCGATTTTAAAGGTGCTCCACCCACTCAAAACGTTATCAGATTACCAAATATTGAGCGCTTGAGCGTTGCTTATATTCAGGATAGTACGCAGATACAAGCCCGTGCAATGTGGGCGACAACAACCATTAACCGCAATATTACCTTTGATATAGCGGTATACCGTGACAATAAAGTGGTATCGAGAGGAAACACCAAAGAGCTTGAATATTACTTTAACGGTCTGGATGCAGGTATCTACATGATTGGCGTTCGCGCCCGCGATGACGGTGGAATGTTGGGTGATGAGTCCAAGGTTCAAATGGTCATTGGTGCGCCTGCTGCACCTTCTGCTATCAATATTGAACCCGGATTTTTTGAGTTAAAAGCCATTCCTCATATCAGCGCTCCAAAGACGCTGGATACCCAATTTGAGTTCTGGTTTTCTGATAAACAGATCGCCAATATCAACGAAATTGAGGCAAAGGCCGATTTTCTCGGCATTGCTAAATTCTGGATAAAGGGGCAGCTAAAAGCAGGTACGCCATACTGGTTCTATGTTCGCAGTATAAACGAATTTGGAAAGTCGCATTTTGTTGAGGCGGTAGGTGAAGCCAATGATAACGCAAAGGAAATCTTAGACGAGTTGGGGAATAAGTTCCTCACCGCCGAAGCCGGAAAGCGCATTCAGGATCAACTGGATTATTTGTCCGAAGCTGACCTTATCAACGCGGTCGCCACACAGGAAAATGCCATCAACATGATGGCGCGCGACGGTGAGAACAAGGCAGAAATTAAGCGGCTTGACCGGGTGTTTGCGGATTCCCAGTCTGCTTGGGCAGAAAAGCATACCCGCGTGGAAGCGGAGATTGCAGAGGCTAAGGCAGCCAGTGTTCAGGAAAGCCAGAAAGCCGTTGCGAAAATGAATGAGGCTCTGGCAGGCAGTGAGCGTCGCACGCAGGTTCAACTTGACAAGCAATCTGCCGTCATTAGCGAGAAAGCCACGGCAGTCTTTGATATCAAGGGTAACGGCTATGCCATTTATGACATTGGTGCCGGGGTGAAGTACAAAGATCAATTCTATAAAGCCGGGATGGTGATTGGGGCAGAGGTGAAAAATGGTCAGGTTTACACCTCGATTGGATTCAATGCCAATAACTTCGTCTGGTTTAACCCAGCCAATGAAAAGATGGAGCCGTTCATGGCGGCCAAGAATGGTCAGTTGTTTATCAGAGAAGCCTTTCTTGGTAATGCCACGATTACCAGCGCGAAGATAGCTGACACCCTCCAGTCCAGCAACTTTGACCCAAATCGGAGAACAGGATTCAGGCTGAATATGAGAACGGGGGAAATGACCAGTTACGGGCAGGGTTCAGGGGGGTATTGGGTTGAAACTAATAACCTCAAGCAGCTCTTTGACAGAAACGGCAGGTTACGAATTAGAATGGGGTTCTGGTAATGGGAATGGGATTAGAGACTTACGATGAGAAGGGGCGATTAATTATCACCACCAATAACATCATTCCGCGCTTTCTGGGGACGCATGTAATTCCCCTCAAAAAAGAGGGAAGTTTGCACCTTCCGGGCTTGACTGAGGGCGGGAATGTCACTGCCCGTTTCTTTTTGTTCATGAGTAATAAACTGGGGGTCAGCACATACAAACTCAGCAATGAGTTTACCCGGTTCAGCGCGTCCGGTAGCGCATTTAACTATTACGTAGATTACGATGAATGGCGATGGGAGAACAAGGGATGGGGCGGCGGACAAGGTGGCGGCTGGGATGAGATGGTCAATCGCGTAACAATTTGGGCTATATAATATGTTAGGTATTGAATTTTATACAGATAATGGATTTGTCCAGATATCGGATAAATCACCCGCCTTGGGGTTTTTAAGAAAAGCGGCGGACGGGGAAAGTAACCTCCAGCAACCATACTATAATTTTGCGGAAGTGTACGGGGCAGGCGGCAAATATTTCTTTGCACCCATACATGAGCTGGGGGTGTATGGCAATAGTGGGCTGGAGGTTTACAGCGAGAAAGGGGAACTGATGTTCTCTTCTTCCATGAAACTCCTGTCGTTTGTGAAGCCGTTTTATGTCGATGTCCCCAATAACAAAAACACCCCCTTTGTTTATACGGGAGAGGCCGGGCGACGTTACGGTTACATGATAATTAAGGATCAGCACCGAAGCCATTACAAGCACAAGCAATTTATCGATGGCCTGAGTAACCCACCTTATTATGATGATTGGTGGGAATTTGATGTTTACGCTGAATCATTCGAGGCCAAATACAGTGACGGCAGAATTGAGATAGTTTATTCATATGAATATGCCTACCAGGGAGGCGGGTTAGAAGATCCCGGCACATGGAGCGGTCCACCACCTCTGATGCAGGGCTTCATTGTTGATCTCACTGCCATTGAAGGCTGACCTTTTCTAACACTTCTTTTTCTTCTTCTCAGGAACACACCATGTACTATTCACAAGGCACAATTAACACTGTGTCCGGCTCGGCTATTGTCCGTGGAACCGGCACACGATTTAAAGACAACATCAACGGCATTGCACCGGGTCAGATTATCTTAATCCAGTCCGGCAACAGCAATCTACTCCACATGATTCAGGCGGTGAACTCCGATACCGAACTGGTACTGGCAGACGCGGCTGCTGTCACCCTGAATAACGTGAGCTACCAGATTCAGATTACCCTTCCTGATTCGCCTAGTGATGGCGTCCGACATATGGTAGCGATTAACAGCCGCGTTACCAACTTCCTCCAGAATATGGACAGATGGATGAGTGAGAATGGCGTGGTTAACGTGACATTGCCGAATGGACAGCAAGTATCGCTGCAATCGATTAAGGCGATGAATGAGCAAATCGCAGGATTAACCCAGTCAGTTGACAACCGCCTCGAAAAATCAAGGAACGGCGCGGATATTCCCGATAGACAAGAGTTTGTGAAAAACCTTGGTTT
>NZ_MUBK01000066.1 GCF_002127545.1 Xenorhabdus beddingii | reverse complement strand
TGGAATACCGCAAGAAAATGCTGATCCGCCTGATGATGGAAGAGCAGATCAGCGGGCGCGGTGGCGCGATTGTGCCGCTGAATGTCAATGTCAGCGCCAAATATGGCCTGAAAGAGATTGTCTGGGATACCGCCGCGCTGGTGGCGGGCGGCGGCAGGCTGGACAGCGCGGGCGCCCCGACACCGGCAGAAAACAGCCCGGCCGGCGGCACCCATTACCGGCTGACCCTGCCGCCGTTCCGGGCGCAGGGCGATAACATCTACCCCCTGTCCGGCGTCGCCTATGACATGCAGGGCAATGCCTCCGAGCGGGTGGAGGCCCGGATACAGGTGACGTCTTCCGCCGTCAATCCGGCCGGTTCCGGCTTTGAACCAAGCAACAAGTCGATGGTGGCGGACGGCAAAACCCAGACCGTGATCCGGCTGAAACTGACCGACAAGGACGGCAAGCCGGTCACCGGCGCGGCCAACAGTATCAAACTGACCGAGGATAAATCGAAACTGACCGGGGACGGCAAAGACCCGGTGCTGGGGACGGAGATCAAAGAAGTGCCGGCCGGCAGCGGCATTTATGAAGTCACCGCCACCGCAGGCACCAAGCACGGCAAATGGAAAATTACGCCGGACATTGACGGGCATCAACTGCCCCCGACGGTCATCGATTTCGGGGATTCGCTGGCCAACATGATCGACACGGACAAGACCGGGTTTAAGCCGGAAAACAGCACGCTGGGCAAGCCCGGGGACAGCACCGAAATTATCCTGACCCTGAAAGACAAGGACGGCAACCCGATCACCGGCGCGGCGGATAAAATCACCCTGACCGACGATAAAAGCGAACTGTACGGCCCGCCGCCTTATCCGACCCTGGGTGGTGTGCGGGAAGATCCGGCCGGCAGCGGAATTTATAAAGCCAAAGTCACGGCCGGTGAGAAAAAAGGCAACTGGACGATCACGCCCATCGTGGACGGCAAAGAGCTGAAACCGACCACCGTGACGTTTGGCAAAGCACTGACGGAGATTGTGGATACGAAAGGGTCGCAGTTTACCCCGGCCACCAACATTCTGGCCGCTGACAACGAGGACAGCACCATCCTGACGCTGCACCTGAAAGACAAGGACGGCAAACCAATCCCGAATGCGAAAGACAGCATCACGTTTGAGGACAACGGCGCGACGCTGGCCGGCGACGGCAAGAACCCGCCGACCATTGATAAGGTGTGGGAAGAACCGGAAAACAGCGGGATTTACAAGGTGAAGGTGAAAGCCGGCGATAAAACCGGTCAGTGGAAAATCATCACCAAAATTGAGGGCCGGCCGCTCGATACCCCGACGGACATCACCTTTGGCAGCTCCAGGGCCGGATTGGTTGACCCGAATAAATCCGAGTTTATCCCGGACAATGGCAAGCTGCCCAATGCGGGGGATACCACGGTGATTAAGCTGACGCTGAAAGACATCAATGGTCACCCCATCACCGGGGCGGAAAACAGCATCAACCTGATCCCGAATAACGACGGGCTGTACGGCAAGGACGGGACGATGCCGACCTACGGCAAGGCCAAAGAAGTGCCGCCGGGCAGCGGTCTGTATGAAGTGCCGGTCACCGCCGGATCGAAAAAAGGCCAGTGGACGCTGACACCGGAAGTGTTCGGCAAAAAGCTGAAAAACGCGGCCACCATTGACTTCGGCCAGACACTGGCGGAGATCCTGTCGACTGACAGCCCGGCGGTTGAACCGGAGGATGGCAGCAACGCGCTGGCCGCTGATGGCAAGTCCACCAAAACCTTGCGGGTGAAACTGAACGATAAACGGGGCAAGCCGATCACTGGAGCCAAAGACAGCATCAAGGTCACGGCAGCGGGGCAATTGAAGGGAGACGGGAAAGATCCGCAGATCGGTGAGGTCCAAGAAATCGGCGACGGGGTGTATGAAGTGGTGGTCACCGCCGGGCTGAAAACCGGCGACTGGACGCTGACCACGGCTGTGGAGGGCACGGACAATAAACAGGAAACCGTGATTGAGTTTGATGAGAACAAGGCACCGGCGGTCAGCAACCTGCAACTGAATGGCACCCTGCATGTCGGTAAAACCCTGACGGCCACCTATCAGTTTGCGGCCAAAGACGGCAACACCACGGACCGTTCGATCTATGCCTGGGGGGAGAAAGGCCGCACGGCGGAACGGGTGGAAGCATTGGCGAAGGAGGCGGGGGTGAAAGAACCGCTGGAACTGGAGCAGAAAAACGGCGAAGGCCGGGTGGCGTCTGGGGAATCGGGTACGGTGAAGTACACTATTCAAGGCAGTGATATCGGCAAAGTGCTGGAAGTGTCGGTACTGGCGGCCAACGACGCCAACCTGCGTGCCAAGACGCCGGTGACCGTCGATATCACCGATCCGAATGCCAATAAGGGCCTGGTCGGCGGCAATGGCAAGGGAGGCGTGGCCGATCCGCAGGCTAACCCGCTGGTGAAAATCGTTGAACTGACCGGTGAGTTGACGCTGCCGACCACCTTGACGGCCAGTTATCAGTTTGACCCGAATGGCGGGGATAACAGGGATAAATCACGCACAGCCTGGACAGTGGCAGGAGAAAGCCCCACTGACACTGACTGGAAAGAGATTGCGAATCCCAGTCAGGGAAGCAAGAACGGACAGGCCAGTGTCACATTAGCAAAAGAAGATGCCAGCAAAATCGCCGGCAAGGTGATTGTGGTTTCCATTCTGCCGGTCAATGGTGCCGGGCATAAGAACCCCGACGGCATTGATAGCGTGAGCACGGCTCCGGGTGATCCAAGGAACAAGTTCAGCGGCGGCGGTCAGGATAAAGATGGCAAACCCACCGGTACGATTGTCGATCCGGATGCGAAACCCATCGTGTCTAACCTGATATTGGCGGGGAGTCTGGTGGCTGGTGAGACGTTGACGGCCAGCTATGCCTTTGATGCCAATAACGGTGATCCGAAAGATTATTCTGAATACAGTTGGTATCGGGTGGGTTATGAGTCGGAAGATAAGCATGATGTACCCGACGAAAGCAAGGCGACTAGAATAACGGGGGGCGTGGTCACCAAGAGTGGTGAGATAGCACCTTATACACTGACTCAAGAGGATATTAACCACTATATCGAAATCAGGCTGCAACCGAAAATGCAAAACGGTAAAACGGCGGGTGAACTATTGACGGTGAATTCAAACCAGGGACCCAATATCGGTAACGGGAATAGTGACTTAACGGGGGGCAGTGACGGGCACGGCCGGGTGATTGACCCCAGCAAAGGGCCAAAGATATCAGATTTGAAGTTAGTCTTAACAGACGGCTCTGATGGGAAAGGGAAAGAGTTGGGGGCAACTTATCGTTTTGAATCGGATAACGGGGACATAGAAGACAAGACCCTGTACTTGTGGGGAGCGTTTACCCTGAATGAAGCGATCACCACAGAGAGTCAACTGGATAAGGCAGGCCATACCGTAGCTAAAGATCAGAAGATTCACTCTCAACCGCATAAGGTTCCGCCATTCCCATTAACAGCGGAACACGCTGGTAAAATCATTGCATTATCTATACAGGGGCAGAATGGTAAATTGAAGCCGGGTAACTTGCTGAACGCAACAACCAAAGGTTTTGTCAGCGCGGTGGGGGCTAACCCGGATGGGACGGTCAAAGGCATTGCGGATGCATTTACCGTCAATGTAGACAAAACCAAGGCCAAAGCCAAAATCGATCTGGTTGAAAACAAACCCGAGCCGATAACGCTCACGATCAAAACTCAAAAGGATGGCAAACCCATTGGAGGAGTACCGGTCACCCTCAATCTGTCAGCCGTCAACCGTCAGAATAAAACTGAAACACCGACGGCAAAACTGGAAGCACAGAAAGGGAACGGGGTTCTGTCCCTAGCTCAGGCAGGTAAATATACGGGTCATACAAATGAGAATGGGGAGTTGATTATCAAGGTCACCGACCCGGATGGGAAAGGCGTGAAAACTACCTTGAAAGTGACGGCTGAGGGAGCCAGTGGTTC
>NZ_MUBK01000065.1 GCF_002127545.1 Xenorhabdus beddingii | reverse complement strand
AACAGCCGCTTGAAGCGCATGATAAACGCCCTGATTGATATCACAGGCTAACGCAATCAGGTTATTTAAATCGATAGAACATTCATCCTTGGCTTTTTCCAGAATGACGTAGAATAAAGAAGTCGCCAGCTTTGTATTGTGCATGGCTTGAGACAGTGAAATAGGCGATCTGCGCTCGTATATTCTGACTATTTCAACATTGAGGGTTTCATCATCTGGCATACCGGCACTACGAATACCCTTGGCGGCTTTTTCCGCACCGCGCAATGTCTTGTATTTGTAGCGGACAGTGGCTTTTTTTACCTTGCCTGTACGCTGGTTTGTGGTGGTGACGATAATTTTAAACATGGCTTACCCCCTGAATGGAGATAGGGCACGTAGGATGAATTTTAGATAAACGGGCTTTGCCCTTTCTGGTTAGAAAGGTATATTGATACATAGCTACCTCGATACTGTGATTATCGTGGGTGGTTAGCCCTCTTTCAGTGTTGATAGCACTGTTAGGGGGCGTTGATTTTATAGGCTTCACCATGTTAAGGTGACCACCTGATATAGATAAGGTTAATTCAATAGGTGACCACTTGTCAACGATAAAACGAGACAAAAGCCCAAAAGGTGATGGACAATCTCCACAATTTAGAATGCGTATATCACCAGAGTTAAAAGTACAATTTGAAGATGCAGCCCAAAAATCAGGAATGAGCCTGGCAAACTGGCTTAAGACTTTAGGACGTAAAGAGTTAGGGCGATTAGGTATAGAACCCAAAGGCTGATCTGAATAAACCTCATTATTTTTGATAATCCCTTGAGTTATACATTTAAGCAAAATATTAAGGATAGCATTCGCCATGCTATCCTTTTCTTTTTTTGTCCAATTAACCATTCTACGTATAGATAAACTCCTCGATACCTGATTTTCGGCGTGAGAAAATATAAGCATTCTTATTTTCCCTGTTACGCTGTCTGCACGCGACGGGTGGATGCTAAATAACCATCAAGATCTGACCTAAAATAAATAACTTTACGACCTACCTTATGATATGGAATTTTTTCTTTTCCGGTATGTGCCCAGTTAGCAAGGGTTTGTGAGGTAACACCAAGATAAATTGCGGCTTCTGCTCTGGTGAATTTTTCTAAAATTGCTGAGGAAGAATGTGCTTTCATTTTTATCACTATGTATTATGAGTTATCAATAGTGATAGATTATTTATAAATGCTAATTCAAAATAGCAGTTCACCTTGTATAACGCCGTGTACAGAAATGGAGAAAAATCTCTTCTATAACAGAACCATTAACCGAACAAATATTAAACTTAATTTGTTTGTTTAATAAACAGGCAAGCAAACTGAATTACTATTACGAAACCTTATCTAATTCCCTTTCTTCATAATTTATTTTTAAGCATCCTGTTCTGATAATTGAAAAATAATTCTTCTTTTTTCTGTGTCACTCATTCCATCCAATATAGAAATAATTTTCTGTTCTAAGGTCTCGGCATCTTTCAAGATACCGGCATGCTTTAATATAGCTCGTTCTATTTTCCTAGCGGGTTCTTGAAGCTCATCTGCTGAATAGTGCAAATATCCTTGAGTTACGTCAGCACTTCTTAATGTACGGTGATTCATAAGGCGCTTTAAAATATAAGAGCCAACTCCTGCTAATTCAGCAATGCTACCAAATGTTCGGCGAGCATCATGACACTTAAACTCTATTGGCTGTAAATTTTCAAGATTAGGGTCAGATATTGTTGCTTTCATTATCTGCTCTATCACACGTCTTGGATCAGAGACAATTCCCCCTTTAGTACTAGGGAATACATAAGGGTTATCGTTCTTACGTAATTGTGAGCGTTTTTGAAAAATAGTTAATAGAGTATCAGTTATAGGAAGTTCTAATGGATCACCATTTTTAGTTTCATCTATCCAAAAAAACCGACCACCAATATTGACTCTCTCCCATTCAAGTCCAAATACTTCCGCTCTACGCAATCCGGTAAAAAGAGCTACATTAAGCGCATCACATACAGAAAGAACCATATTATCTAGACATTCTTCTGCATCTTGGCGAACAGACTCTACAGCATCTAACCAGCGACCCAGATCATGATTCCTGATTCTACTGGTTCGCCTTTTAGTACCATGCCAACGTCTTTTAGTACTTAAAACAGCAGTTGGCGGATCAGGCAAAATAATTTTTGCATCCGCATCGCGGAAATGGTCTTGTGAAAATCGATAGACTGCTCTCAAATATCTAGCCCATAAATCAGCACTGGATTTTGAACCAGAAGCAACACCAGAACGTTTTAAACTTGAAGGATCACCAAACCAAACGGTGCCTTCAGTAATATCTTTATGTCGTTTTTCCACCAGTTCGCGGCTAATATTGGCGATAGGTTTCTCCAACCAGTCACCAGAATAATTAAGAAGCGCTGATCGATATTGTTTCTTGGTTTTTTCCTTAATTTTTTTATCTCTGTTAAATAAGTAAGCATTTAAGGCTTCCTGCAATGTACTTTTACTTACTGCTTCTTCTTTACGAATGTCATTAGGATTGCGGCCAGTTGTAGCAACCTCCCTTAATACCTCAAGGGCTTTCGTTCTGGCCATTTCTACAGTCAGGTCAGGAAAACGCCCTAGTGTAGCACGGTAGAATTTACCATTACGCTTTTTGGTTACACAAAAACTTTTCTTACCAGATGCGCCGACACGTAAACGTAAGCCATTAATAACTGTATCTCGGTATTCATCTTGCTTACCCTGTTCGGGAGTTGGTAGGGATTCAATAACGCTTTTCGTAAATTTAAAGGCTTCCATTTTTTACCTGTTGAACTAATTCCGTTATGAATTAATTGTTTTTTTAGAATCCTAGGATTCCTATAGGATACCATAACGAGGTAAAAATGGGTATTTAAGGGTAATCTGTTATTTCATATTTATCTGATAATTAATTGTTTTTATACGAAAAGTAGTAGTAATTATATAATATAAGCATGACTCTTAATCAATTGGTCGGGAGTTCGAGCCTCCCACGACCCACCAATTATCTATTGTTAAACCAGTTAGTTAAGCCACTCTATGATGAGTGGCTTTTTTTTCATTTCTTAGCCAATGGCGACAAAGTGGCGACAGGGATTTTTTGATAGTTCTCCATGGCAATTCTTTAGTGATTATTTTTAGCCCAATCTAACTAAACGTAAAATTCTTTTCGGTCAGTGAAAATATATTTACTGATTCAATTGATTTCAGTTTCCCAATGGCAGTAAGACCGACGTCGGGTTTACGTTTATTTCGTGGGGAGGATTGTGCAACATGGGCACGACGCAGCAATGTGATCCAAATTAACCGCAGATGGTCAGTGATTTGATGAGCAAATGGCGCGGTGTGCGTCTGGTTGCGTTTTGTGAGGGTATGAAAAAGGCCACGGTTTAACGCAGCCTCTTCATGGTGATCTTCGTTACTCAATAGACAACGTTAATTGATGCCCAATAGCGGTTGCCGCCTTAGCCACCGTATCAATCTTGGTCGAATGATGTAAGTCAAAGATACGGGTCACTTCCTGCTTTTTCACCCCCATACGGTTGGCTAACTCAATTTGCGTTAATTTGGAATCAACAAACGCATTGAGCATCAATACCTTTGAGGCCACGCTTAAGGGCACATCGACATAATCATCATCTTGCCCCACGGAGTGAGGAAGCGGGATTTTTTCATTATCTTCAAAATAAAATTCAAAGGACGTGATTAGCGCATCAAGTGCCATCTCTAGCGCTTCTTGCCGTGTATCCCCTTGAGTTAAGGCCTCGGGGATATCCGGGAACGAGACGAAATAACCGCCCTCTTCGACTGGCTCTAATATTACGGGATATCGCATAGTATTTGAGGGTGAAGCCTGTGCGAGAACTCGCCTCCTGAGAGACGGGTTTTTACTACAATCCTAACTGCTTAATGATTGCTTTCCTCAGTGCTCTTTTATCTCATGGCTGGGATGCCTTGGCATGACGCTGTGCTTCCCCTTGTATCTCAGTTTCAGATGGTTTGTCCCGTTTGAAACTTCGACGCCCT
>NZ_MUBK01000064.1 GCF_002127545.1 Xenorhabdus beddingii | reverse complement strand
CGGTTACGGCGCATGGTTCAGTCTCCAAAGGAAAGATAAATTAGCCGTAGCGTGCACGCGCCTGATGGCAGGGACAAGGTGAGTTCACCGGACGCTTACGAAAAGCCATTGAAGGGGTTAAATTCTCTGAACGGGGCATGAAAATGAAAACGGAGCATATCGTGCCTTTGAGTCGTCAAGCAGTCACTTTGTTTAAATCATTACGTGAATTAAGTGGCGATTGTGAAGTTATGTTCCCTAACGATCATGATCCACAAAAGGTCATGAGTGAAAGCACCGTCAATAATGCCTTGCGTGGCATGGGTTCAGAACAATGGCTCGCGGCGCGATGGGCGAATCAGGATTATGGAACGATGACGCCATCGAACGCCAGTTAAGCCATGTGGAAAGAAAAAACGTCAGAGCTGCCTATATTCACACTTCCAAACATTTGGACGAACGGCGATTGATGGTGCAATGGTGGGCTGATTATCTGGATGCCAACCGGGAAAAACATATCACACCGTATGATTTTGCTAAGAAACGCCGGAAGTAACATTAATTAATGCTTATAATATACTGAATAAAAGATGATTTTTTAGACCTTGTTGGCAGTGCCAACAGAGTCTGCTTTTTATACAACCCATAGTTGCATCATTTCATCTTTAATCTGATAGTCAGCTCAGCCGCTCGAACGAATCAATCAAACTAGGCCCGATTCAGTAGTTCATTGCCAGATTGCCTTACAATTTATCCTCAGCCTCTTGGATCAATTTTAAAAGTAGTTTCATATCCAGACCAACATCGCCGTATGTGAAGCTTGCCTTGACGATATTTTTCCTAGACTTACGTAGATCAGAATGTACGTGATCAGGGCCGTAAGGTACTTTGTGATGATTGGCAGAATCGACTCTGGACAACTGCTTGCCTTCAGGGCTCAGGATGTTATAGGCATAATTTGACTGAGAATGCTGTCTGATTATTACTGTGATTCCGGATTGTCTACGGGCGGTTACAGTTTTCTCTTCAACTTTCACGATAGTGCATTTGAGGTTTACTTTAAGTGCTTCACAGGTCTGCTCAAGCTTTTCTTCAGTAGTCCGTGGGCGCATATTTGAGAACATAACTGTTCCCCCCAGATGCTTTGTAAGATAGTTGAGAAGGGTCGATTGCTTCTGAGATTCGGCTTCGTGTGTCACACACAGCTGCATACCAATCATCATCCCTGACTTTCCCCAAACAGTGCTGGTCGCCATGAGATCGGTTTTTTCACCACAAACTAGGCACCGTCCATCAGAGGACAGCCAGATACCCTGATCTACGGCAGTATTCTCAAGTCGCCCTCCGAGCAGACTATCGAATAAGCTAGCATTGGCTTTCCTTTTTTCATGCCACGCCACATAACGTTGTACATACCCCGCATCATCAATGAGTTTCGAGAAGCCGGCGTCGTTCATTGGCGCGAGCTTGATTCCGTGTTGTTCAATATAAGCACCAATATGACCAACCCAAAAAAGGTCTTCTGATTTCATGAAATAAATTCTAGCCGCAGGAAAGCGGTCCGTCGGCTCATATAGCGCATTTACGTAAAAAGTACCCGCGCTGATATAAATATGAACATTTGTTGCTCCTTGCATCATCCAAAGCAAGATTTCTTTGCTCGAAACCTCAATTGCCAAAACGGGTCGCTCTTCCTGCAATATATTGCCCCCGAAGCATTGAATTGCGGTATCCGTTGCAGACCCACTTAATTTAAGGTTGACGCAATCGGTGATTACATCGCTAAGTCTCAAGGTCCTCTCCTTTACTATTTTTGTTGGTGCAGCGCAGTGGCTACGTCCAAATTGAACTGTCTCCTGATGATTAAGACAAATTATTGCTAAATACCTTCTTGTTATCAAACAGCCTTTGACATCGCAAGGGCGGTAAGTTTGTTTCACGTCCTGAGACATTCAACAAGCGTTTTATGCTTCAAGCAAAAACTAATTTCGATCTTTGAGTGCCAATAAGTATTTCGCTTCGTCGTAACAGGTTCTGGTCTTCCAACAGCAGTAAATTATCCTTTTCTGGCAGTCCAGCATAGCCTGTTTTTCAGGTAATACATAAACACGTGAAATCACACATTCTAATCTTGTCTTTATTTTGTCCTTCATACAGTTAATCTTATTATCGCAACTATAAATATGGCGATTTTTTAAACTTTGTTGCCCCGGACAACAAAGATTGTTTTTTGCACAAAAAAAGGAATATTAAAAAATATGAATTAAAATCAATGTATTACATTTATTTGGTTTAACTCATCTTGATATTACAGTCATATCATTGGTGTTTTTTCATGCGAGTGTGCCCGTGGCACAGAAGCCTATTTTTCATCCAGTCAATAAGCGGCAATTAATTCTATAAATTGCATAAAGAGTTTACGCTTTCAATTAAACAGAATTTTTAAATAATCCTCTGTCATCAAATAACGTCTACCAAGGCATTTCAAGGATTCGATAACAGGGGGTATACATGCCAACAATTACAACATCTAAAGAAAGTCTTATTCGCCTGCCAGAAGTTCAGCGCAGAACAGGCTACAGCAAGGCATGGATCTACAGGCTGATTAAAGAAGATAAGTTCCCGAAGCAAGTCAAAATCGGCCCTCGTTCGGTGGCGTTTGTTGAATCAGAAATTGATGGCTGGGTAGATCAGCGGATTGCTGAGTCTCGTGCCTGATAAAGTACTGGCCTGAATTTTGGTGCATTAGTTCACAATGCAGATAATTCTTTCATTAAGAGATATGCAAGTTTTGCAATTATTATTTAAACAACAAAAGGATAGCGGCATGGGAGCTATCCTCCTGATTAACTGTCGGTTGGTTCAACCTTTGGGTTCAATGCCGCGTGATTGGAGTTCTTTACGGAGTATGCGCTTGATCCATGTAGCAAGAGAAGCATCACCATCGGTTTTTGCTTGTTCTTCAAGTTGTTGTCTGAATTCTTCCGTCAATCTCATTTGGTATTGCGGAGATCGTTTTTCTTTTTGTATTCGAATTTATCCAAACCGTGAAGCAATCTGCTATGTACCATTGGGGAAATCTGTTGCCTGCCTGTGGCATTGAGATCCCAGCAAAGGGTAAACATGGTGCTTGCCCTGTTTGCGGCGGTACCGACCGTTTCCATTTCATCGACGACCATCATCATGGCAACTGGCACTGTCGTCAGTGTGATCTTACGAATTACGGCGATGGATTGGATTTAGTAGCGAAAACCAATCGTATCTCAATTCTTGAGGCCGCTAAGATTATTGCGAATGTACTGGCATTGCCTTTGTCGGAACCCATGCCAGCCAAAGAAATCACTTATCCCGTACAAACGATTACCGAAAGAGTCGCGGCACTGATGGCGCAAACTGTCGTGGGGCAATATCCCTATCTGGCTGCAAAGGGACTACAACACCATGATCAGCGTTTACTGGAAGATGGCTCCTTATTATTGGTACTGACAGCGTTAGATAAAAAGGTTACAGGTGCGCAGATCATCAAACCGGATGGAACAAAAAAATTACTGTCTGGCAGCCAGAAGAAAGGTTCTTTTATTGCCTTGTCAGCGCTGGATAATCGGCCCGATACAGTAATTATTACCGAGGGTTACGCTACAACCTTGACCGTTAACCAGTTACATCAAGGCACTGTTCTGGCGGCGCTGGATGCAGGCAATTTGCTCTCTGTCGCAAAAAACGTTCGGGAACGCTGGTCGGACACAAAAATTATTCTTGCCGCAGATAACGACTGGCATCATCCCGACGAACGGGATAAAAACGGCAAACCAAAGGTAAATATCGGCAAGATCTCAGCAAAAAAAGTGGCGCTTGCAGTGAATGGTTGGGTCACGTTACCGCCTACAGAGTACAAAGCTGATTGGGATGATTATCGTCAGCAGCATGGCATTGAGGCTGCAAAGCAGGCATTCAGTAATGGATTGCATCAGGTGGCAGAGAACGTTGCAGTGTCAAAACCTATGACCACTGATTCAGATGAATACCAAGAGAAAGAATACGATCCGCTAAAACCTCATATCGATATCCGCAAGAATGGAATTTATTGGGTTGAACCGAAAG
>NZ_MUBK01000063.1 GCF_002127545.1 Xenorhabdus beddingii | reverse complement strand
ACTTTTTTGCCGGGATTGGAATGTTTTTCTGCTGCGGTTCTGGATATTTCAATGGTGATTTTTGGTGTGCTCATGCTATTTTCCTCATTTGTTCGTTTCCGATGCTAATTAAATAGTCTCGGTCTACGGTTGTGATTATTCTGCGTGGGTTAGTGAATGGATTCCAGATTAACAATAAACTTCCTTTGTTATTTCCATTCACTGGTTTTTGTGTTCCTGCATTAATAAATGAAATCCTGCCACCCGTTATTAACCTGACTTCATCTACAGTTTCCATTGCCAATTTAAACCAGCCTACAGCAGTGTCAGCAGGGATTAGCATTACTATTGACTGACATTGTTTCCGGCACTCAATGCCAGCTTTCTCTATCCATGGCCCAATATCGCTATAGGGTGGGTTGCAGAAAATAGAACCGTAACTTGTCCAGTCACACGCCAGTGCATTATCTCGTTCCGTGAGATAATGTGCGCACAGGGTATTTTGAGCATTGGCGGCTGCATCCAGATAAAAACCAAATTCTAAATCGAGTGCCAGAAATAACGCTTTGGAGTCATGACCAAAAAAGAAAAGATCCCCCTTACCCCCACGGGGGAAGAAAATCTCGCTCTTGAAATACTGGGTTATTTTAACCAGCTCACCCATTCCCGATTCCAATCAACGGCTCCGTTCCTGAAAGCGCTGTCTACCGTGAAGAGCAAAGGGATTTGCTACACGGCGGATGAAATCAAGCTGGTCATCGAATGGGCGGTTACGCAATGGAAATACGGCGAGAAGCTCAAGCCTGAGAATTTATGTCGCATGAGACGCTTCGACGGCTACCTGTCCGACGCCATCAAGTGGAAAGAGTACATTGACAGAAATCCTGTTGATTGCCCCCATCAAGAACTGATAACGCTCTGGAACAGTAAAATCCCCGCCCGTGTTGTTGAGGCTCAGGAATGGACGCAGCGCAGACCTGCCTATCGGAATCTTGAATCAGTGTGGAACGGGAAAACCAACAAGGGGAAATGGCGAGAGGTTCAGCACATGGCGACCTGTTTTGACCTGATCAGCCAGTCATCTCTGTTCAGCAGTCTGGAAGAAAAACCGTGGTTAACACTGGATTGGATACTGAAGCCGGAAAACTGGTCGCAGGTCTACGAACAGGCAAAACGGGAACATATCGCACGACGTAACGGAGCTTAACATGGACAAATTTTCTGATACCCACACAGAACAGGCAGTCATTGGCAGTATCCTGATCTCAGGTGACGAGCATTCTGATGCTGCTGTCAACGCGGTTGAATCCCTGACAGAAAAAGATTTTAGCTCTGTGGCTCACAGGCTGATCCTGCGGGGGCTAAAGAAACTTAATGCAGCAGGCAGCCGATTTGACTTGGTGTTGCTGAACAGTGAACTGGAGCAAAGCGGTGATTCTGGTCATTGCGGAGGGTTTGCCTACATCGCTGAATGTGCAAAACACGTCCCCAGTATTAGCCTGTTACCCAGCTATGTCGATAAACTCAGGCAGTTATCCATGACGCGCGAGATGTTGTCAGTGTTGCATACAGGCATTGCGCGGATCACTGAGGGTGGAGTTAACGCGGTTCAGGATATTGCCGGTGATATTGAGAACCAGATATCAAATCTGGGGAGCGCTAACGACGGCGGAACGGCTCATATCATGGAGGGGGTGGAGGAATCGATAGAAATCATTGAGTCGATGATCAATGGTGATATCTGGAAGTACAAGACGGTGCTGGGTATGCCTGACATTGACAAAGCATTCGGGGGATTTAACAACACGGATTTTATTGTGGTTGGTGGTCGTCCTGGTACAGGTAAGACCCTACTCAGTACCGCAATCACAAAATCAGTGGCACTTAAGAACCGTAAGCCCGTGATGTTTTTCAGTATGGAAATGCCGAAATGGCAAATATCGGAACGTATTGCATTCCATCATGCCAGAGTTAATAAAAAGGATCTTCTGGGGGAAAATTGTTCATCATCCATGATGGATGAGGCATGGGCAAAGCTGGCTCACGCTCTGGATGACGTCAAAAGTTCACCCATTCATATTAACGACAGGTCATCAATGAGTATCAATGAAATACGGGCAGAAGCCAGACGGATGCACAAGCAGACTGGCGGCCTTGGTGTAATCATTGTGGACTATTTGCAAATCATGAAAATGACCAATCCTGACAATATGAACCAGTCGGTTGGTGAAATAGCTACAGGTCTCAAAAATCTGGCTAAGGAACTGAAATGTCCAATTGTTGCATTGGCTCAGTTAAACCGGAATCTTGAGCAGCGAACCAACAAACGCCCCATGAACTCTGATCTCCGTGAGTCTGGTGTGATAGAGCAAGTGGCTGATGTGATTTTAATGGTTCATCGTGATGAAAAATATAATCCCAATACTGAGATGAAAGGGATTACTGAAATTATCTGTACAAAATCAAGGCACGCGCCGGGTGCAGAAAAAACGTATTATTTTACACACACTCACGGTGGATTAGATCCTGCTGACCTTACCAGAATCAAATCTGATGAGTATCAAGAAGACATTGAATTTTAACCCCACAGGAAGGACTTTTGAGATGAAAACAGTAAAAGTTGATTGGCTAGGTGATTGTGAAAAATGTGGTATGGACAGCGCATTAATTGAGACAAATGGAAACGAAAACTGGCTGTATGAAGGGGATGTCGTGACATGTTGTGGTTGTGGGCATACTGGCCATGTTGAAATTTTACAATGTGAACCCGTTGCCTATGCAGTATGGGACGAATTGGTGGAGGGGTTATGAGTCTAGAACAACGCAAAAAAGCCGCCATCACAATTAACCGAGGGCGCAAACCTGTATTTGGTGACCACATGCGCAATCCGTGGGCTGGTGAATCCAACCCGAATCGAGATGGCTATTTCGTCAGATCCAGACGAGTGACCGGAAAATTGAATCCTGGACTGTGGTATGAGATGACCGATAAGAGGGGGCGGTTTTGGGAAATCGATGGCGTGTACGCAATTTTTATTGAGCATCTGGAGGCAGAATGAAAATCAAAACGAGTGAACTGACAGGCCGTGCATTGGACTGGGCTGTAGCTAGAGCAACCCGTACAACGATGCCCAGCATCAACCAGTGGATAATATGGGACGACTATCACCCATCAACCAACTGGTTAGTTTGCGGGCAATTGATTGAGGAATTTAGCATTAGGCTAGGTCACGCATTACTTTGGTCTGCTAACTGCCATTATGTATCTGATGATTATCTGGACGGTGAAACCCCACAAATTGCCATTTGCCGTGCCGTAGTGGCTGCGAAATTGGGAGAAGAGGTTGATATTCCTGATGAGATATTTGATTGGAGCGAGCATGTCAGACAACGTTATAACCCTCAAATTCAGCAACGATAAACCACCCAATATTAGCACCTCAGTTACTCCTAAAACGCCCGAACAATCCCGATGTAAACACAACACTGCAATAACAGTCGATGAACAGTATCGCGTTCTCACCTGTGATCACTGTGGCTGCAATGTCGATGCATTCGATTATGTATTGGCACGTGCCTGTGATGGCGAATATGTTGTACGTAAGATTATGAAATTACACAAACAACGGGACGAACTGAGAGCGGCGTGCGATGCGTTGTTGCGGGAAGAGAAGAACACAAAAGTGCGATTGCGGGGTGCGAAGACGCAATTGCAATTTCTGGAGAATGATATCAAGAGGATTCAATCACAATGACGACATTACAGGACTTATTAGATTATTACAAAATTCAGGCATGGCGTTCAGCAACAAAATATGTACAGAACATTAAGAAGAGGCGTAAGGATGGGTGTGGTATTGATGATACTTTCACAATTATAACAGCACATAAACATAAAAATTACCCGCGCGGCAGCGCATTTCAAAAGATGCTGGAGATCGAAAACAAAGCGAAGCAACTCAAATTTAACAAACTACATACAGCAATTCAGGCATGGAACCAGAGGGCAAATAACAATGCCAAGAACAGCAATTCAACGACTGAATAATTCAGCAGGTCATGATTACCAGTGGTCAGAAATGTGCCGAGTTCATCTCTGTAAAAAATGTGGTACAGCAGAGCATCGTAGCGGTTGGTATTGGTGGGCAGGGCATAAGTCAAAGCAAGAGCCACCCTGT
>NZ_MUBK01000062.1 GCF_002127545.1 Xenorhabdus beddingii | reverse complement strand
AACTGAAAGTGCACCTGTCGCGGCTGGTCGAAATGGAATACCTGCTGTTGCACCGGCGCGGGCTGACGTTCGCCTATGAACTGCTGTTTGACGGCGACGACAGCGACACCGCGTACCTGTGCGGCCTTATCGTGCCGTGACAGGGCAGGTATGACTGACTTCGGTCGGGGTAAATCCATCAGCGGTCGCCTCCCGGTCAGGGTTCAGTCGGCGGGCGGTCGGCATAGCAAAATCATCGCAAAGGCAGACACAGAAAGGCTTCACCGAAAAGCGGTCGGACAACCTCAAAAAACACGGTTCCCACCACATTAATTTATCCCATCGTAACCACAGTGCTTCTCACACAGACAGGGGGCTTAACATGGCATCGATTACACTCAGACAGCACATCCAACATTACATTGAACATCTGGATACTCTGCGTTATACGCGGGACACCCGGCTACACTATCAGTCGAATCTGATGCAGTTCGCCCGCTGGTGTGATGAACGGGGGATCACCACGGCGCAACAGGTGAGCTTTGCCCATCTGGAAAGCTGGCAACGTTATCTGTCAACACAAAAAAATAATCAGGGCTATCCGCTTGCCGCGAGTTCAATCGTGAAAAAACTGACCAACGTGCGTCTTCTGTTCAGATGGTTAGTCAAACGGCAATACCTGCTGTACAACCCGGCGCGTGATCTGGAACTGCCCCGGACAGACAAAGGGTTACCGAGGCACATTCTGAGTGAGGAGGAAACCGCCCGTATCCTGAGCATGACAAACAGTGACACACCCTTGGGGCTACGTGACCGGGCCATCATGGAAATGCTGTGGAGCAGCGGCATCCGGCGTTCAGAATTACAGCGGTTGCAGGTTGGCGATGTGGACTTCGGGCGCGGCGTGGTGTTTATCCGGCTGGGTAAGGGGCGCAAAGATCGGGTTGTGCCGTTCGGCAAATCGGCGCAGCAGTGGACACAGAGCTATCTGGCGGAGGTGCGTCCGCGTCTGGTGTGGGGAAAAGATCCGGGTTATCTGTTTGTCTCCAATAAAGGTAAAGGGCTGACTGATGGCAGCCTGACCCAGATAGTGCGCAATGCCCTCCACCGTGCCGAGGTTGAAAAACCGGGGGGCTGTCACCTGTTCCGCCATGCGATGGCCACGCAGATGCTGGAGAACGGCGCAGATACGCGGCATATCCAGGCCATATTAGGCCATGCCAGTCTGGAAACGACGCAAATTTATACGCAGGTCGCTATCGGACACCTGAAAGAAGTGCATCAACAGACACACCCGGCAGAGCGTGATAATCCGACAAAATCAACATCAGAGAGCGGCTCAGGCCGTGCCAGCGGAAAGCCGGACGCCGAACTGAAACCCCTGCGCACCGGACAGCCCGATAACCCCCGTTGAGTCCGAGGGGGTCGGTGCGGGGGCAGACCGTGACCGGCCTGCCCGTCGGCTTCGGTGTTGGCGGGGGTAAATGGGCAATGGGCGGCCTCTGCTGTAGTGCCCCCGTTGAGAATGTGCCGGCCGCCCAAAGCCCATTCAACATAATGTGGGAAATTATACGCACTGCGCCGATGAGCAAGGGTAACCACCTGAGCATCAATGAGCGGCTTAATGCGTATAATTAACATTATGTCTGGCGCCCCCGCTGTTCGGCATCGCGGGGTGTGGCGCACAAGGCTGCGCCTTCTGCTGTCAGCACCGGCGCACCCTCTTGGCAAACTCAGCACCAATCTTAAGCACGGTGCCCCGTTCCGGCAAAATCACTTCGTCTTTAGCTGCCTAACCTGGCTCAGGCCAACAACCCGGTAGGCAGGTCGGCCTGCGGCCTCCGCTTTTACCTCCCCCGCCCCAACCCTGCTGCACTGGCTGCGCCCGGCTCGCAGTCGCGTTGCTCCTTGCTCGTTGCCGTGCTCGCCATCTCCGCCCCGTGCAGCCCCCGCAGGGGGCTTCCCTTGAGTAAAGTACCCTCAGCAAAACCGAGCACAATCTTCGGCTTCAGTGCCTGAGAGCGTCGCAATGCGCCGCTTGCGGGTTCTCTGCCACCCGCACCCGCAGAACGCGCGCCCGCCGCCCGGTAAACCGGGCAGCGTTCGCCCGTTGCCAGAAGTGAAAAACAATCCCAAACTGCACGTCGGGGTCAAAAAAGTGGCCGGGGTAAAATGGGCGAAACGTATCCCGCTGAAAGCCTTGCCCTGCGCGGGCTAGCGCTATCCTACGGGTATGACTGCCTCGGAGCTGATGACCCTTTATGGGGCAGTATGCGGATGAGGAAACGGGGCTGTACTATAACCGCTTCCGCTACTATGATCACGAAACGGGGCAATACCTGACACCGGACCCGCTGAACCTGAGCGGCGGGTTTAACCCGTACGGGTATGTGCATAACCCGGTGCGGT
Organism: Xenorhabdus beddingii; assembly: GCF_002127545.1. GTDB lineage: Bacteria > Pseudomonadota > Gammaproteobacteria > Enterobacterales > Enterobacteriaceae > Xenorhabdus > Xenorhabdus beddingii. The sequence continues at coordinate 1,813 of NZ_MUBK01000062.1, read as the reverse complement.
TTGTGGATCCGCTGGGGTTATCGTCGGATAAAACGACCTTTTATCATGCGGGTGGTTTTGACGAAGATACCAAGATAGATCTGTCGAGAGGGAAAGGCAGAAAAGATTTTGACCCAAGAGGGAAGAAAGGGTTTTATGTGACAGCCTCAAAAGAGCAGGCTCTTAAATGGTCTAAGAAGAGAGATCTTCCAACACTGGCTACATTCGAAATGCCCAATTCAGAATTGGCTAAATTAAATATTAAAGTTTTTGATATGAACTCTCCTACAGATAGGAAAGAGTGGGAACGATATGTCACAGAAGGCCGTAAAGGAAAACTGGTTCACAATTATGACGGTGTTAGTGGTCCGATGTTAATGAACCCATTTGAATTTAAACACGGATCTCCGCCAGATATACAAGGTCATCAATTGGCTCTTTACACTCAAAAAGCAGCAAATTTATTTGATCAACATAAGATTTCGGTTCAACGCGTTGCCAATGGAAAAATAGTCGATGATTGTCCATAACATGATGGGTAGAAGAACATGATTGATAAAAAAAATATTATTGATGGGATTATTTTCATTGATGAAAATAATCCTAACATAAAACGTATTTTTAATTTTCATACCTGGGTTGAAACATTAAAAGCAATTATTGTTAAGTATGGCAATAAATCAGAAAATGAAGCAGAACATCTGGTTTTAAATCATCCGGCAGTTTGTAGTCCTATAGACAGTTATATGTCCGTTGCATTGCTTAATCATGAGCCTGAGTATGATTGGGCGATGCTGATAGCTTATGGCCATGAATATTGGTTAAAGGGTATTCCTGCTTATGAACCCGAAGGCTTTGATGAGTGGCTAGAGCAGTATAGAAAAGAACATAATTTAAAGGAATTTAGTTTTGAGTATATTACTGAGTGATAACAGAGGGGAATAGAATTAAAACCCTGTCCCCCTAGACTCAGGAACAAAAAGCCGGAAAATCCTTATGATCTGCCGGCTTTTTATCATTATCCGGCCTGATAATCCCCAATCAGTTCCCGCATTCTCAGCTTAATCTCACTGAGCTGGTCTTGCTGGCGCTGGTACTGTTGCTTGATGGTGCGGGTGGTTTCGGAATCAATCAGCGACAGGATCATACCGTTGGAAAATTGCTCAATATGAAACATTGATCCCAATGTAGGGCGGATTGGCTTGGATTTTGACCCAAAAGGGAGAGGGGGATTTTATGTCACCACTGATTTGGCACAGGCTGAAGATTGGCAAAGTAAGATGAAAGCACGTAACAATAAGGATCTAGACATTTACAAATTTGAGATTCCCAATTCAGAGTTAAACAAATTGAATGTAAAAGTTTTTGATTCACCTAATGCCGAGTGGGCCGATTTTGTGAAACAGGGCCGTCAAAAAACACTTAATCATAATTATGATGCCGTCAGTGGACCAATGTTAGGAAATCCATTCCCTGTAAGAGATAGAGATGCAAAACCTAAGCCAACTAAAAAGGGTAGCCAGTTTGCTATCTATTCAGACAAGGCCGCAGAATTATTTAATAAACGCGATGTTCGACTTTAACATCCTATAACGTTAGCTTGTTGGTAAGCATCCGGTCATCTCACCTTGCTTTACCAACCAACACTAAAAATGGGGGATTTTTAACTGAAAGGATTATCTGACCAGGGAAGGAGTTCATTCAAGCGGTTGTTCGGCCAGGTGGGTAATCGACGGTAAGCGTCCGGTGAACTCACCTTGTCCCTGCCATCAGGCGCGTGCACGCTACGGCTAATTTATCTTTCCTTTGGAGACTGAACCATGCGCCGTAACCG
>NZ_MUBK01000061.1 GCF_002127545.1 Xenorhabdus beddingii | reverse complement strand
AATTGCTGCCGACAATAATCGGTTGATCCGGGTCACCGTGGACAAAATCCACCAAGACTTCATGACCGATGCGGGGAATGGCGATCATCCCCATCAGTTACGTGAATAGAAATACATCAAAAAATTGTGATTAACTTCTCTGACTAAAATGATTATTGACCGCTCGTTTAATAGCCGTCTCTACGTCTTTAGTTCTCGTGCGGTGTACCCAGCTTCGGCGCTGGCCTCCGCGCTCTTTGATTATCACAGTAATCATCTTCATTCCCCCTGAAAACCCTTTTTCCCGTGAACTGTAGTTGCCCGATATTTTGGTTAATGCCATAACCTAAATGCGATAAAGAAAGGACGACAACTTAAAAGCGATGGCAGTTGATGCCAAATTAATCAGTTACTTGTTGTAATTGGTCAAATAACACCCTTAATGAACAAAAATTGTGCAAAACATCCAACCTCCGAACAGACCTCAATAACGGCTTCTTCAGATATATCCGTTACATCCAGTACTGTGTTTTCCATCTGAAAAATCCTCTGTGCGGAATTGTTAGAACGCTGTCGACACAGAAGTGTCTGATACAGCTGCTCACACACCGTTACATATTTACGCTTTGTAATACATTTGACCCTTATCAGGAAAATATCAAGAGGTTTTCTGCGAGGTCATTTGCGAGTAAATACAGTTAGTTATTTAACTTTGTCAGTTTACGTAAATGCGTGGCGATCCCCCAACGGAGCGTGATGCATTTCCCCTCCATCATTTCCAGCACGGAGTAGCTCGCGTTCGGCTGAGCATAACGGGAAAAATGATCAATTTTTCCCTCTTTGAGCAGGGCGAGTATTCCCTGACTGACATGCCCGTGTGTCACAATACATAGCATCTGGTACGCCACTGCCGCTTGTAGTTCGTGCAAAAAGCCGATCACCCGTTGAGAAGCCTGCGCCAGCGACTCGCCGCCGGGCGGGCAAAAACCGGCGTCTTGTGCAAATAACGCTTCTGCTTCATTGGGGTGGTCATATTGCAATTGCGCTGATGACATCCCTTCGTAATGACCGAATGCCTGCTCTTTCAGTGCGGCTTGCGCAACCAGCGGGCAGAGAAAATGGCCTGCCAGCGCTTGCCCCATATGCCACGCACGGCCAAGGGGCGAGGCGTAAACACACTCAACGGGGTAAGCGACGTCCGTTAACGTCGCCAGTAACGCCGACGTTTCCAGTGCGCCACGCGCAGTCAATGGGCTATCCATGTGTCCCTGGATAATACCACGCTGGTTCCATTCTGTTTCCGCGTGCCGCACAAGTATAACTTTCATCACAAATTACAATTGCTCCGGTAGCTGGCCCACATCCACCAGGGGCCTCGATGGCAAGGCATGCCAGACAGCGCTGATGACATGCTCTTCACGATGTTCTGAGATGCGATCTTCAGCGAGATGCTCAAGCCATTCAAGCGTGTTCATATAACGCGTAAGATCTGTATATGCAGCCTTCCAGAGTACGTTCTCCAGCATCAGCGGCATCGGTTCATGAATTTCCTATTGCCAGAAATCAGCCAGTAATAATACGGGCGCTTCAAGTTTAGCCTGCACAGTGCGTATAACGATGCCCATTCTTTTTCTGATATCAGATTAAAAGCCAGTTTTACATCCATCATATCACGCAGCGTAAACTTTTTTGCTACGCCATCACGAAAGGTAAACTCGGCGATTAATAATACAACCAATCGGGTTGCTTCCGTCAAATCTGATAATTGATAAAAATATAAATTTGAGAAATTAGACACAGGAAAAGAATTCACGTGAATCTCAACATATACATCATCAAGTGCACGGTTTTCTGCATTATTTCTCAGTCGAAACTTGGCCGATCCCGACATTCCATTGTGAATCTTCCGCATCTAGACAAACATTTCCCTGAAGTCTAATGACAACAGGTAATTATGAGCGGAAATAAAATCCTTCTCGTTTTCATACAATACATCAACGTCGCGCAACTCACGCTGAAATCCCTCCGGATAAAAGACTTTAAAACTTTCACCCTTCAGTTTTATCAACGAGCCTGAATTGCACTGATGCGTTAATTTTGCAAGCAACCTCTCATGAAGCAAGAATTTCTGTTGATATATGTCGAGTCGCTTTTTCGCCCAAGGCAACAGCATATTATTTTGGCGACAAATATCGAGCCAGGCATAAAGCAGTTTATTCCTGTAGAGCTCTTCCCAATGACTCTCATCAATAACAGGCAATATTGAATCCGCGCCAGAAATAAGATATTGGTTGACATAGTTGTAGAAGCTCCGGAGATTCCTAGCGTAGCCCCGTAGCTGGCCGGATCGGAACATAGCTGACGCAATGTACGAAACAAGACCGCAAAAGAGAAAACAATCAACATGAGCAACGTGAACTGTAATGACCAGGTGAGTGCCCATCCCATCGCGAGGGGGACAACAACGGTAACTATCTGTTCGAACAGTGATGTCCGCGCATTAAAATCATTTTGGCAGCACGAGCGGTTCGACTGGTACCCGCAGAAACGCTGTACGCGACCGCCGACATAATCAGTAGCGCAGCATACAACGTCTGTATTGGTAAGCGCGGTATGAGGCAAACACATCGGTGTCTACAATACGCTGAGCCAGAAATACCGGAGTCAGCACCGATGGCCAGTGAAAATCCGACGGGAAAAACATCTCGCTGAATTCCTCGCGCACGCTTTCATAATACGTCCCGAAATGAATTTTCTGGCGCCACAGCCAGTTCTCTCGCTGCATGGCAATCATGACATCTAGAGCGGGATAAGTTCCGATTTCAAGTACATATCCCTCGGGGTAGACCCAACAGTTGTGTCACCAGCCGCCATTTCAATTTTACTTCATGAACTTCGCGGTAATTACTCGCCATTTTACCTCGGCGTACAAAGAATACAAAATCAGTTGCACCATTCCATTGTTCGACTACGTTCAGTCCTCCGTTAATTTTTCCCTACGCAATGTTTCATGAGATTTCAAATGGAAATGCCAAATGTATAGCTATTGGATACACAACTGCTATAATAACTATCTACCAATTTGCTACACAGGTGATTTATGAGAACACAACCTAAAGAAACCCCAATTAACATCCGGGCAAAAGCCTTCCAGCGGGAGCTTATTGACCATGCAGCAAACCTGCACTCAAAGACCCGAACTGATTTCATCTTGGATGCTGCCTGCCGTGCAGCCGAAGAGGCCATACTCGATCAGCGCCACTTTTTCGTTAACGACGAAAAATATCATGCGTTCATGCAGGTGCTGGAGCAACCGCTTTCTGATAATGCAGGTTTTAAAAAACTCATGGGATATAAAGCACCGTGGGAATAAGCGCACCTGAAATATTAACGGCTGAACATAATATAAATGATTTTTATTGCCAGCATGAAACATTAAACGAATGGCTTTCACGCCGGGCTTTAAAAAATAATAAGCTCGGCGCGAGCCGTACATTTGTTATTTGCAAGGGAGGTACAAAAGACGTTATTGGTTATTATTGTCTAAGCGCCGGTTCAATCCATCATATTGAATCTACACCATCGCTTAAACGCAATATGCCAGATCCTATCCCTGTGGTGCTTCTCGGCCGTCTGGCTGTCGACGTGGAATATCAAGGTAAGAAGCTAGGGGCATTGCTTCTCCAAGATGCTTGGAAGCGTGTCGTCAGCACGGCGGAACAGGTAGGTATTTCAGCTATAATCGTCCACGCACTTGATGAGAGCGCCCGAACGTTCTATACGCGTCTTGGCTTCGCCCAGTCACCGTTGGAGCCATACACGCTGATGCTTCCATTAGGCCCAGTGAATGTGGATTCATTCTCATTTAGAAGTGAATAATGTGGATTTATTCTCCTTAATGCATACTTGTGTCTATAAAACGATTTTTCAGACATTTTTTCCTGCTTTTGATTGCTAATGTTTATTAGCAGAGTGCTAGTACAAATACAGGTACTTGTACTAGCAGGAGCATTTGCGCAAAAACTTACGGTTTCATCTTCTCTGTCATTTTCAGTTTTCAGAAGACGATCGTACAGAATGTCAGATGAGCTGTACTAGCAGTTTGCAAACCAAATTGGGAAACCTTGGCCGATAGACGGTGGAGTAGTCACGATATGAATAAGAAGTGTAGATATGCGTTATTACAAAATTTTCAATATAACGCGATGCTCGACTTTAACATCCTATAACGTTAGCTTGTTGAAGCCAGTCGCGTTGACTTTTACCTTGTTTAAAATTGGCAAAAATACCCAACGT
>NZ_MUBK01000060.1 GCF_002127545.1 Xenorhabdus beddingii | reverse complement strand
GGTAGTGGTGGCGGAGGTGGGGAGATGGAATCACGAGTAGCAAGACTGGAATCAGACGTTGAACATATCAAAACTACTATGAACGATATGAAGTCTGATCTGAAAACAGTTACCAATGATGTTGGTACATTAAAGACTGATGTTGCTGTTATCATGCAAAAACTAGACGGCATAAGCAACGCGCTATCCAAAGTGCCAACTGATGACAAGTTGAATGTCAAATTTGAAGCAATTAGCACTAAAATCAGCGAAGTGAAAAGCGAAGTTATGCTACAGGAAGTCAAGACAGAAAATAAAATCAAAGACGCAAGATTACAGATAATTTTGTGGATACTTGGTTTACCATCCCTTGCCTTTGTACTATACCGAGCTTATCTTCTGTTTTAATGTTGATATTTGGAACATGCTTACACAATTGTATGGAATAAAAAAAGATGGTTGGAATTTCAACCATGATAAAAATCAACAAGTTGTCATCTCTCCATCTTCATACAATCAGCCCCATCAACGGGGCTTTTTTGATGCTCGTCACACAAACTTTATTTGAGTATGTTTTTTTGCGTTTTTTTGCACTCATTGGTTAGTATTATGAGCAAAACTTAACGATGAGGGATTGTGATGAGGAAGTTATTGCTTGTAATCACTGCATTTTCAGCATTGATGCTAACGGGTTGCATGGCAACACCTAATGAAGTCAGAATCAAGAAACCCATTTTTGAAAGCCAGAGCAACAAGAGCGCACATGATCTTGCTGGTTGCATATATAACGGATGGACAAATACAAGGGTATTACTGGAACGAGACAACACAGTCCACACCGAGTCATTTAATGGAGTTACCACTATATTTACTTATAGTGATGCTATGTTTGCAGACGTGAAAGACACTCCCAGTGGCTCAGAAGTGAAATTCTACAAAACGATACTTGGGGCTGTTCCGGTTGAACAGAATAGAAGAGAAGTATTAGATCAGTGTTTAGCTAATAATGGTGATTTGTAATGAGGATAGTGTCAATAATTACTCTAGTGGGTTTCTTGTATACTTTGCCGTCATTTGCTGATGATTGTGTTGGCTATGGAGGTTATCAGACATGTACAAAATCAAGTAAAAACGCACAAGGTGATGATGTTATTGAATCATATGATTCAGAAGGTAATTCATATTCTATAACATCGGGCTCAAGGGAGAATAGTGACGGTTCATCTGAGGTGTTTTCTGTTGATAGTGACGGGAATGAGTTTTCAATTAAAAGTTGGTGTGATGATGCGGGCTGTCACAGTAGGGATAGTGACGGTAACACCTGTACCATAACCAGTTTCGGTGAAATGATTGGCTGTTGAGGATAAAAAATGATAAAGAAATTATTGGCGGTGTTGGTATTAATTTCTGTGAGTTTTTTTGCTAAATCAGCAATAACTGATAGACCTTTAACTCAACAGGAAATAAGTTTGGTTGAGTCTGAATTGAAAGTGAGCCTTAAAGATCCTGACAGTGCAAAATTCAAACATGTCAATCTCATACAAGATAGTGAAAGTTCGATAGATATATACTGTGGTCAGGTTAATGCAAAAAACTCATATGGTGGGTATGTCGGTTTCAAGCCATTCATAATGGTACTATTAACGAATGACAAAAACGAAAGAAAGGTCATGGAGTTGCCAACTGGAGAAGAATCTTCAATAAGAGAAAAAGCCATCATAAAACAGTGTGCTAATCATGGTTACTAGAAAAAATTTCAATCAATCATAACCCTGCCATCTGGCGGGGTTTTCTTTTTTAAGGGGTTCCAAAAATGGCAGAGCATCAAGTAGGTAATATTGTTTATCAAGTTTCGATGGACGTCGCTCAATTACTGACTGCACAACGGCAAGTTAACGAGCGACTTGATCGAATGGAGCACGGCTTTAATCAAACAGGGCGCTCAGTACAGGGAGCAGAGAAAGCATTACTAAGTTTGTCAAGGGCTGCGGCTGCGGTAACAGCGGCCTTGTCTGTCGAGAAAATAGCCAGTTATGCTGATGCGTGGGTTGTAGTGAATAACAAATTGGTTAATGCCGTCAAAACAAATGAAACGTTGGCAGAAGTGACTGATCGTGTATTCAATATCGCCCAGAACTCCCGTGCTAGTTTGGATTCTACGGCTGCATTGTACGGTCGCCTTGAAAGAGCTACCCGTAGTTATGGTATGTCGGCTGATGATGTGGCGAAATTAACCGAAACTGTAGCAAAAGGTCTGGTAGTTTCAGGGGCAACTGCTACGGAATCATCAAGCGTCATGATTCAGTTCTCTCAGGCTATGGCTTCTGGCGTTCTGCGTGGTGAAGAATTTAACTCCATGTCCGAGAACGGTAGTCGCTTAATTGCGGCATTAAGTGATCACCTTGGTGTCAATATTGGTCAGCTAAGGAAAATGGCAGCAGAGGGCAAATTAACGTCTAAGATTGTATCTGAGGCTCTTCTTGCACAGGCCGAAACTATCGCTAAAGAATTTGATAAAACATCCGCGACAATGAACCAGTCAATAGAAATGGCTGCGAACAATATGACCAAGTTCTTTGGACAATCAACCACTGTTCAGACAGCACTTAAAGCGTTTAATAGCACTTTGGTTACAGTCAGTGAAAATATGGATCTTGTTGCGGGGGCTGCAACTGCCTTGGCCATTGTTATGGGGTCAAGGATGGTGAGTGCGATGGCGTTAGCAGCAAGCGAGAAGATAAAAAATACTAGAGCTGCTATAGCGTTAGCGCAAGCCAATAAAGTGGAAGCAGAAAGCGCACTGTATGCCGCCAACATGACATTGCGTAAAGCAGAAATGGATAAAATTGCTGCGATTGAGGCATTACGCTACGCTGAGGCCGAATATGTAGCAGCAAAGGGAACTGACGCAGCCACAGTAGCACTTACCAGACTGACCGCCGCTCGTGCCACAGCAACCACAGCAACCGCCACATACAAAAACGCGCAAGATGCCGCTACCGCCGCCCAAACAAGGTTCACGGCAGCCACTGGGGCTGCTAGCGTTGCAATGAATGGACTCAAGGGAGCAATGTCATTTTTAGGCGGACCACTTGGCGTAGTTATGCTGGCAGCCACAGCGCTGTATTATTTTCATGATCAAGCGGAAAACGCGAAAAATGAGGCCAAAGATTTATCTCTTACGATTGATAGGTTGACTGGTAACTTAAAAGAAATGAATAAGGTTCAGCTTGAGGCTAATAAAGTCAAATTGGGAAGGAAGCTGGTTGAGCAGCAAGAGCAGATAAAAAAGCAAAAGGTAAAAGTAAGCGGTCTTCAATACGACGTTGATAACAATGGCAGGTTTATCTATTCAACAAAATCTGAGAAGGAAATGAAGAAGCTCAGGGAAGATTTAGCCTTAGCTAAAGGTGAGCTTGAGGATATGAAAGCTGTCGAAAGTAATTATGAAAAGGCCATTGATCTAACCAGTAAGGCCATTGCTGATAACACAAAACTGACCAATGAGAACACAGATGCCAATAAGAACAGAAATGGAGAGATTGATCAGGCATCTGACAAAGCGGCGGATTTTATCACCAAGCTCAAGAATGAAAATGAATTACTTAAGACTCAAAAGGGATTAAAGAGAGATTTAAAAGCCGCAGAATTCAAAGCTGACGAACTGGGGGCAAGCCCTACACAGAAAACGGTTATAGCGGAAGAAGTTAAAGAAAACAACCAACTTAAGGAAGCCGAAAAGGAACGGGAAGAGGCCAAAAGAAAAGCGGAAAATGCAGCTAAAAAGGCCGCTGATGATGCTAAAAGACGCGCTGAAGACATTACCTCAGTACTTTCTAGGCAGCGTGACGAAATAGACCGAATCAAAACAGGCTATGAAGAAGCCAGTCGTGAAATGGCTATGTACGATGCAGCCAAAGCCATGCCGGAAGGGGCATCTCCTGAAGAGGTTGAAAAAGCCAGAAAAAATGCCTCAGAAAGATACGAACTTGAAAAAGATGCGGCTGCCAGAAAGTGGAATATTGAACAAGACTCTTTAGCGAAATCCAAGCAGGCAATGGATGAGGAGCTTGAGCATTTGAGGCGTATCAAAGTTCAGGGCTTGATTGAAGAAGAGGAATTCAATAAACGCAAGCAGGAAATAAGCGAACGTTATAAGAATAAGAAAACGGAAGATGAAATTAACAAAAAAGTTGATTCATCGGTGGGCTTTAATGAAGGTTTGTTGGGTAAAGTAGACCCTATCCAACAGCTCCAGAATGAATACGCTCAAAAAATGGCATTATTGGATGCTTATAATGCCCATGATGTCGGCGAGCATGAACGAATCCTGCAACTCAAATCTGATTTAACCCGTAAGTTCAATGATGATATGACTACCGCCCAATGGGATCAATGGAAGAGTCAGAATGAGATGTATCAATTTCTGGGCGATGCAATGGAGTCATTGGGACAGCGCTCTGCCAATTCGATAACCGG